>NZ_JBEUPD010000019.1:0-163671 GCF_040492135.1 Actinomadura sp. NPDC000600 | reverse complement strand
CGCGGGCCCGCCCCCGCGCGTTCACCCCCCCCCCCCGCTCACCCGCCCCCCCGGGTGTACGGCCCCCTGCCCGACGGGGGGCGCCCCCCCCGGGGGCCCGCCCCGCCGCGCGCTCGGGTCGGGTGTCAGACGGAGGCTTCGACCTTGGTGTCGCTGTTCTCGGGCTCGGGACGGGCCCGGGACGTGCGGGCCGCGAGCAGGTCGCGGGCGGTGCCCCAGACGCCGCGGCGGAACAGCAGGACCACCACGATGAAGATCGCGCCGGTGATGATCCCGGTCTCCTCGAAGCCGGCGGTGGCCAGGTAGTCGTTCAGCTCCACGATCAGCGCGGCGCCGATGGCGCCGCCCCACAGGGTGCCGATGCCGCCGAGGACGACCATCATCACGGCCTGGCCCGAGGTCGTCCAGTAGACGCCCTGGAGGGACGCGAAGCCGTGCCCGACGGTGAACAGCCCGCCCGCGAGGCCCGACAGGGCCGCCGACAGGACGAACGCCAGCAGCTTGTAGCGGTCGATGCTGTAGCCGAGCGCCCGCGCCCTGTTCGGGTTGTCGCGGATGGACATCAGGACCCGGCCGAAGGGCGACCGGACGATGCGCCAGGCGGCGAACAGCCCGGCCAGGACGAACGGCAGCGCCGCGTAGTAGAAGAAGAACGGGTCGGACAGGTCCAGCCCGAACAGCTCCCTGGGGATGCCCTGGAGGCCGTTCTCGCCGCCGGTCGCCTCCCTCCACTGGTTGGCGATGAAGTACACCATCTGCGCGAAGGCCAGCGTGACCATCGCGAAGTAGATGCCGCGCAGCCGCACCGACAGGAAGCCGATCGGGACCGCGAGCGCCGCCGCGAAGGCGGCGCCGCCCAGCACGGCCACGGGGAACGGCAGCCCGGAGTGCAGCGCGATCAGGCCGGTGGCGTACGCCGAGCCGCCCCAGAACGCCGCGTGTCCGAACGACAGGAGCCCGGTGAAGCCGAGCAGCAGGTCGACCGCGGCCGCGAACAGCGCCCAGCAGACGATGTCGAGGGCGACCGGCGGATAGATGAACCAGGGCAGGACGAGCGCCGCGACCAGACCCGCGGCCAGCAGGACCGGCCGTCCGGCCAGCTTGGAGAGGATCACAGGATCTCCTCTGAAATCACGGGATCTCGGGCGGTCACAGGGCCTCGGGCGGTCACAGGGCCTCGGGCGGTCACAGGGTCCCGGGCGGTCACAGGGCCTCCTCGCGTCCGAACAGGCCGGCGGGGCGCCACAGCAGCACGGCGGCCATCAGGATGAACACCAGCGTCTGCGACAGCGACGGGACGTAGTAGTTGCCGAGGGCCGAGACGAGCCCGACCGCGAACCCGGCGGCGACCGAGCCGAACACCGAGCCGAGGCCGCCGATCACGACCACCGCGAACACCGTGATGATCAGGTCGGAGCCCATCAGCGGGTTGACCGCCCGCATCGGCGCGGCGAGCACGCCGGCGAACGCGGCGAGCGCGATGCCGAACCCGAACACCGGCGTCACCCAGCGGGCGACGTCGATGCCGAGGGCCCGCGACAGCTCGGGCCGCTCGGTCGCCGCCCGGACGATCATGCCGACGCGGGTGCGGGTCAGCACCACCCACACGACCCCGCACACCAGCACCGACACCGCCAGCACGAACACCTGGTACTTCGGGTAGGTGAACAGGCCGAGGTCGATCGACCCGTCCAGCAGGGACGGGCGCCGATAGGGCTGCGACTGCACCCCGTACTTGCGCTTCACCAGGTCCTGGAGGATCAGCGCGAGCCCGAAGGTGAACAGGAAGTTGTAGAGCGGGTCCAGCGGCGCGAGCCGGTGGATGAACAGCCGCTCCAGCAGCACGCCCGCGATCCCGAGGACGACGGGCACGATCAGCAGCGCGAACCAGAAGTCCACGCCGAACGAGTCGAGCAGCACGAAGGAGCCGAACGCGCCGAGCATGTAGAACGCGCCGTGCGCGAAGTTGACCACGCCCAGCATCCCGAAGATGACGGCCAGGCCGAGGGCGAGCAGGGCGTAGAACGCCCCGCCCACCAGCCCGTTGAACGCCTGTTGCAGCACGTCGCGGCCCGCCTAGAGGGAGCAGGACGGGTCGGGCTGCTGGAACGCCTCCGCCGCCGGGATCGTGCTGAGGATCTTCTCGTAGTCCCAGGGCTCCTTGACCTCGCTCTTGGGCTTGACCTGGGCGACGTAGGCGTCGTGGGTGAGCAGGTGGTCCTCGGCGCGGATCGTACCGGTGGAGGTGAACATGTCGTTGACCTTGGCGCCTTCGAGCTGCTTCACCACGTCGTCGGACTTGTCGGTGCCGCCGCGCTGCACGCCCTCCAGGTACTGGAGCGCCGCCGAATAGTCGGCCGCCTGCACGGCCGTCGGCCGGGTGCCGGTCTTGGCCTTGAACTTGTCGGCCCAGGCGCGGTTGCCCTCGTTGGCGTTCCAGTACCAGAAGTCGGTGAAGCGCGTCCCGGCGAGGGCGTCGGAGCCGAGCGAGTGGATGTCGGTGAGGAACATCAGTCCCACGGCGAGGTCCACGCCCTTGTCGCGCAGCTTGTACTCGTTGTACTGCTTGACCAGGTTGACGAGGTCACCGCCGGCCTGCATGGCGCCGAGCACCTGCGGCTTGGGCTTCAGGCCCGGCGCCTTCAGCAGGAACGTGGAGAAGTTGTCGTTGGGGAACGGCGTCGGGTCGCTCTTCACGACGCTGCCGCCGGCGCCCTTGATGGCCGTCGTGAACGTCTTCTGCATGTCCTGCCCGAACGCGTAGTCCGGGTAGACGATGTACCAGTTCTTACCGCCGTCCTTGGTGACGCCGGTGCCCGTGCCGTGGGCCAGCATGTAGCTGTTGTAGCCGTAGTGGAAGGTGTACTTGTTGCACTGCTTGCCTTCCAGCTCGGTCGTCGCGCCTCCGACGTCGATGAACACCTTCTTCTTGTTCTTGGCGACGGTGGCGACGGCGAGCGCGGCGGACGAGGTGGGCACGTCCAGGATCAGGTCGGCCTGCTTGCGGTCGTAGAGCTCCTGGGCCTTGGAGTTGGCGACCTCGGGCTTGTTCTGGTGGTCGGCGGAGATGACCTCGATCTTGTCGGTGACGGCCTTGTCGCCGTACTTGGCCTTGAAATCGGCGACGGCCATCTTCACCGCCTCGACGGCGTTCTTGCCCGACAGGTCGGCATACACGCCGGACTGGTCGGTCAGCACCGCCAGCACGATCTTGTCGTCGCTGATCTTGCCCCCGCCCCCGCCGGGTCCGCCCGCGCAGCCGGCCAGCAGCGCTCCGGCGGTCGCGAGCGCGGCCGAGCGTCCGAGAACTCTCATCGGGGTCTCCCTATATTCCGAGGTACTGGAGGAGTTCGCTCTCGCGGGCGCGGACCTCGTCGTTGTCCATGGACTCGACGATCCGGCCCTCGGCGAGCAGGTGGTGGCGGTCGGCGACGGTCGCGGCGAAGTGCACGTTCTGCTCGATGAGCAGGACGGTCACCCCGGCCGCCTTGACCTCGCGGAGGATGTCGCCGATCTGCTGGACGATCAGCGGCGACAGGCCCTCGGTGGGCTCGTCGCAAAGGAGCAGGCGGGCGCCGGTCCGCAGCACGCGGGCGAGCGCGAGCATCTGCTGCTCGCCGCCCGACAGCTTCGTCCCGGGGAAGCGGCGGCGCTCCCGCAGGCGCGGGAAGGTCTCGTACACCCGGTCCAGCGACCACGGGTCGGGACCCATCGCGGGCGGCAGGGTGAGGTTCTCCTCCACCGAGAGCGTCGCGAAGATCCCGCGGTCGTCGGGGACGTACCCGAGGCCGCGGCGGGCGCGCTTGTGCGGGCTCATCGAGGAGATGTCCTCGCCCAGGAAGCGGACCGTTCCGGACGCGCCCTTGTGCAGCCCCATCAGGGAGCGCAGGAGCGTGGTCTTGCCGGCGCCGTTGCGTCCGACGAGGGTGACGATCTCCCCCTCGTCGACGTGCAGCGACACCTCGCGCAGGGCCTGGGCCTCGCCGTACCAGGCGGACAGTCCGTCAACGCGCAGCATTGGAGTCTCCGAGGTAGGCGGTGACGACGCGGGGGTCGTGGCGGATCTCGGCGTAGGGGCCCTCCACGAGGACCTGGCCGTGCTGGAGGACGGTGACCCGGTCGGCGAGGCTGGAGACGACGCTCATGTTGTGCTCGACCATGACCACGGTCCGCCCGTCCCGCACCTTCTTGATGAGGTCGACGGTGCGGCCGACGTCCTCGACGCCCATGCCGGCGGTCGGCTCGTCCAGCAGCAGCACCTTCGGGTCCAGCGCGAGGGCCAGCGCCAGTTCGAGGGCGCGCTTGCGGCCGTACGCCAGGGATCCGGCCGGCACGTCCGCGTGCCCGTCCAGCCCGACCTGCCCGAGCAGCTCGGCGGCGCGGTCGGAGTGGCGGTCGAGGGCCTTGTCCGACCGCCAGAACCGCCAGCCGAGGCCCGTCCGCCCGGCGAGCGCGAGCTCGACGTGCTGGCGCGGGGTCAGCTCCGCGAACAGGCTCGTGATCTGGAAGGACCTGGCGAGGCCGAGCTTCGCGATCAGCTCCGGGCGCCGCCCGGCCAGCTCGTGCGCGCCGAGCCGCACGCTGCCCGCGGTCGGCTTCAGGAATCCGGTCAGCAGGTTGAACAGCGTGGTCTTGCCGGCGCCGTTCGGCCCCACCAGCGCGTGGACGGACCCTTCGGCGATGTCGAGGTCCACCCCGTCCACGGCCCTGAAGCCGCGGAACTCCCTGACCAGGCCGCGCGCCGCCAGCACCGGGGCCTTTCGGTCCGGGTCGCCCATGCGCCCTCCTCGCGCTCGTCGTGGACGGCCCGAACCACACTCGGGCCGCCGTGACCGGGAACGCTAGGTGGGACCCGCGGACCGGACCATGTGACCGGGACCCACATTCGGACGGCCTGATACGGGTGTGAGCCACATCACGCGCAGGTCACGACCACGGGCACATGGCGGCTTCGCCGGATATGTGGGCGGTCCACGTGGCAGCGGTCACAAGCGGCGCCCACCATGGCGGGCACCTGACATCCGTCCCGAGGAGCCGGAATGCCGATCGTCCGCCCCGCCCTTACCGCTGGCACCGCCCTTACCGCCGGCACCGTGGCCGGCGCCCTCACCGCGGCCCTGGCCTTTCCCCTGGCCGCGCACGCGCAGGCCCCGCAGGCCGGCGCGCGGCAGAGCCCAGGCTGCGCGTCCGGGCTCGCGGTGCCGGGAGCGGAGAAGCAGGCGGCCGCCTGCCTCGACGACCTCACGACCGCCGGGACGGTCGGCTCCGGCCACACCGTCCCCGCCGACTGGGCCGGGCTGCACGCCGCGGGCACGCGCAACCCGTCGGGCGTCCCGGGCATCCAGCTGGACGGCTACTTCCCGGACACCTCGACGTTCAACACCAACAACGGCTGGAACCACGACGCCCAGTTCGTCATCCGCCTGCCCGAGCGCTGGAACGGCGGGCTCGTCGTCGCCGGCTCGCCCGGCAACCGGCGCCAGTACGCCAACGACTTCACCATCTCCGACTGGGCGCTCGCCAAGGGCTACGCCTACGCCGCGACGGACAAGGGCAACAGCGGCATCGAGTTCTACAAGGACGGCCGCCGCCCAGGCGACGCCGTCGTGGAGTGGAACGACCGGGTGACGCAGCTGACGCGGGCCGCCAAGAAGGTCGTGGCGCAGCGCTACGGCCGGACTCCTCGCCGCACCTACGCGGCGGGCATCTCCAACGGCGGCTACCTCGTCCGGTGGCAGCTGGAGAACCGCCCGGAGCTGTACGACGGCGGGATCGACGCGGAAGGCACGCTCTGGCGCGCCGACGGCCCCAACCTGTTCACCTACCTGCCGAAGATCCTGCGCGCCTACCCGTCCTACGCGGCCACCGGCGACCCGTCCGCGCACGAGGCGCTCCTGAACGCCGGTCTCGCCCCGGGCTCGGAGTTCCTCTGGCCGTTCCACAACCAGGTCTATTGGGAGCTCACCCAGCGCATCTACCGCCAAGAGTTCGACCCGGCCTACACCGGAGAGGAGGCCGACTACAACTACGCCGCACGTCCGAAGGAGGTCCGCCGTGCCGTCGCCCGCGTGGCGCTCACGGGCAGGATCCGCAAGCCCCTGATCACCCTGCACGGCACCTACGACTCGCTCCTGCCCATCACCACCGACTCCGACGTCTACGCGAAACTCGTCCGCGCCAAGGGGAAGGCGCCCTACCGCTACTACCGCCTGGAGGCCGCCAACCACGTCGACGGCCTCTACGACTCCTTCCCCGACCGCCTGCGCCCGCTCCTGCCCTGCATGCGCACGGCCTTCACGGCCATGGAGTCCTGGACGCAGAACGGCACCACCCCACCGAAGAGCGCCACGCTCCCCCGCCCCACGTCGGGCGACCCCGTGAACACCTGCTCCCTCAGCTAGGGGAACACCCCCTATTTATTGCGTTTTCTCCTCCTTCGGGCCTTGGCGGCCCTCCACCGTCGATAAACGCGGGCGATCGCTGGCATCGCTCCGACTCGCCTTGCGGCTCGCTGCGCGATCAGGGTCTCGCTTCGCTCGCCCCTGCCCTCGGACGCGATCGCAACCTTGAGGTCGTCGCGTGGTTGCGGCGAGGGCTGGGCTCCGGTGCTTCGGGCCGCGTTTCGTCCCGTCTCCACTTCGGGATGGCCTCCGCCGTGCAGGCTGATGGTGGCGCTGCACGGATGCCAGCAGGGGCGCGGCGTCGTCGCGAACACGTTCGCGACGAAGACCTACCTCAACGAGTACGCCGACACCAACGGCATGATCGTCCTGTATCCGCAGGCCACCGCGTCCAGCTGGCTGGGCGGCAACCCCCAGGGCTGCTGGAACTGGTGGGGCTACGGCGGCGACACCGCCTACGACATGAAGGGCGGCAAGCAGATCGAGACCATCATGCGCATGGTCCACGCCTCGGCGGCTGACGTCTCACAGGTCGAGTTCGCCGCGTTTCACCCGGGCCAGAAAAGCGGCGAACTCGGCCCCTCCGAAACAGAAAACCGCTCCGCCCGGCGCCTTGGAATCACGGACGAACACGACCGGATCCGGGCTGCCGACCGCGGCGCGCGCCGCCAGTTCGACGCATTCGTCAGCGGAGGCACTGCGGGTGCTCTTTCGCCATGCGAGGGCGGCACCATGAGACGTCGTCGTCATTAACGGAGATTCACTGTTCTTCTAGTATTCCCTGGCGATGCGGTCGATGAGGTCACGCGAGGCGGTCTCGTCGAGCGCATTGCCGCAGATTTTCTCGAACGCATTCGTATAACGAAAGACCTGACGTTCGTCCTCGATGATGAGACTACCGCCCATCTGCTCGATGTAAACGATATCCGGGTACTCGGGCTCCTGGAATCTCAGAATGCTGAAGTCCGTGAGACCGCCAGGGTAGCCGTTGTCGAAAGGAATGACCAGAATTCTCACATTCGACAGCTTCCCGACCTCCAGCAGGTACTCCAGCTGGCCCCGCATCACCTCGTCGCCGGCGATCCGGCGGCGCAGCGCGCCCTCGTCCAGGACGGCGAAGAGCTCCATCGCCTCCAGGGACCGCAGCCGGGCCTGCCGCTTCAACCGGATCTCCACCTGCCGGTCGACCTCGCCGGGAGACAGCGCGGGGACGTTGGCCATCATGCAGGCCCGGGTGTAGTCGGCCGTCTGCAGCAGCCCGTGGATGATCGCCACCCGGTAGGACTGCATCGCCTGCGCGTCGGCCTCCAGGCCGATGAAGGCGGCGTAGCGCTCCCCGAGCGTGTCGCCGTAGGTCTCCCACCAGCCGCGTTCGCGCGCCGCCCTGGCCAGCTTGATGTAGCGCTCCACCGCGGGTTCGTCCACCCCGTAGAAGGCGAGCAGGCGCTGCAGGTCCGCGACGGTGATCAGCGTGTAGGCGGTCTCGATCCGGGAGACCTTGGCCGTCGACCAGTTCATCTCCGCGGCGACCTGGTCGATCGTCACTCCGGCGCGGGTGCGCAGGCCGCGCAGCTCGCGGGCGAGCTGCCGGGCTCGCACGGACGGCGACTGGCGCACCGCCATGTCCTCCTCCTGAGAACTCTCGGCCTGAAAACACTCGTGCACGGATTCAAGAAACCCTACATGCAACCTTGCATGAATGCTTGCGGGCGCGCAACATGTGAAGCGGGGGCAGTGGGCGCGTCGGCCATGACCGAAGGCAGGGGTGTGATGAGAACCGGGGTACCACGATCGCCAGGCCGCACACCGGAGTAGCGGATGAGCGGTGCAGCGACGAACACGGCGGCGACGAGCACGGCGCCGGACCCGGCGGACACGCCGTTCACCGTGCCGGTGACCGACCGACTGACGTACCACTTCCTCATCGCGGTCGACGTCGAGGGTTTCAGCAGGCTGAGCACGGCGCAGCAGAAGCAGGTCCAGCTGGATCTGCACGAGGTGCTGGAGACCGCGGCGGCCGCGGCCGGTCTCGACCGGCGCACCTGGTTACGGCAGGTCGGCGGGGACGGCGAGATGGCGATCCTTCCCCCCGACACCGACGGGCTGCTGGTGCTCGTGTCCTATCCGCGCGCCCTGGCCGCCGCGCTCGCCGGGCTCAACCGGGAGCGCACGCCGCCGATCAGGCTGCGGGTGGCGATGCACCACGGTCCCCTGTCGGGCGGGCTGTTCGGGGCGGTGGGCCGCGCGCCGATCGTCGTCGCCCGGCTCCTCGACTCCCAGGAGCTCCGGGACGAGCTGCGGGCCGATCCCGTCCGCGAGATGGCCCTGATCGTCTCCTCCTCCCTCTACAGCGACATCGTCGAGACCGGTTTCGAGGGCCTGGCCCCCGAGGAGTTCCATCCCGTGGAGATCACCGCCAAGGGCGCCTCCTTCCCCGGGCACATCCACCGGGGACCTCGCTGATCGTCAGAGTTTCGAGCGCGTCCAGGTGAGGAGGTCGTCGACGGCAAGCGTGTTGACGATCCGGGACGCGGGGACGCCGCACCGGGCGGCTCGCTCGCAGCCGAACGGCTGCCAGTCGAGCTGCCCGGGCGCGTGGGCGTCGGAGTCGACGGAGAACCGGCAGCCCGCCTCGACCGCCAGGCGCAGCAGGCGCTTCGGCGGGTCGAGGCGCTCCGGGCGCGAGTTGATCTCGACGGCGACGTCGTAGGCGGCGCAGGCGTCGAAGACGAGGGCGGCGTCGAACTCCGACTCCGGGCGCAGGCCGCCGCGCTTGCCGCCGGCCTTCACGATGCGCCCCGTGCAGTGGCCGAGGACGTTCACGCGCGGGTTCGCGATCGCGGCGACCATCCGCTTGGTCATGGCGACGCGGTCCATGCGGAGCTTGGAGTGGACGCTGGCGACGACGACGTCCAGGCGGTCGAGCAGGTCGGGCTCCTGGTCGAGGGCGCCGTCCTCCAGGATGTCGACCTCGATGCCCGTCAGGATGCGGAAGGGCGCCAGGGACTCGTTGAGCTCGGCCACGACGTCGAGCTGGCGGCGCAGGCGGTCGGCGGACAAGCCGTTGGCGACCTTCAGGCGCGGCGAGTGGTCGGTGAGCGCGAGGTACTCGTGGCCCAAAAAGCGGGCGGTCTCGGCCATCTCCAGGATCGGGGACCCGCCGTCCGACCAGTCGCTGTGGGTGTGCAGGTCGCCCTTCAGCGCGGAGCGGAGCGCGGCCGTGGCCTCGTCCAGCGGCTCGCCCTCGGTGGCCTCCAGTCGCCGCAGGTAGACAGGGGTCTCGCCGCGCAGCGCCTCTTCGACCACCAGGGCGGTGACCTTGCCGATGCCGGGCAGCGCGGTCAGCGTCCCGTCGCGGGCGCGGTCGGCCAGCTCGTCCGGGGCCGTCTCCTCCACGCGGTCGGCGGCGGTGCGGAAGGCCCGCACGCGGTAGGTCGGCTCGTGGGCGCGCTCCAGAAGGAACGCGATGCGGCGCAGCGCTTCGACGGGCTCCACGCCTCGCACCGTACCCAGGTATGACCCGGCACGTCCCACCCCGGTGTCATCCGAGTGAGACCGGGGCTCCCTAGCCTGGTCCCCATGGCGGGCGAGAACCTCACACTGCGCGGCGTCCTGCGGGACGTGCTGCTCGCCGCCGCCGTGACCGGCAGGGCGGACCCGGCCCCGCTGAACCGGCCGTGGCCGCTGCTGCTGCGCTGGACGCGGTACATCGGCGTCGGGCGGCTGCCGTACGGGCTGGTGACGAACCTGTTCGGACTGGCCCTCACCGTCGGGCTCGTCGCCGGGACGGTGTCGCTGCTGTCCACCGAGACGCTGCGGCGCGGCATCTACGTGTCCGACGGGACGAAGCTGTTCATCGCCGTGGCGGTGACGGCGCCGCTGGCGCTGCGCGACCGGCATCCGCTCGGCGCGTGGCGGCTGAGCTTCCTGGCGATGGCGCTGATCGACGTCGACGGCTGGCTGACCGTCCCCTTCGTCCCGGCGGGCTCGGTCGCGGCGCTCGTGGCCGTGTACACGGTCGCGGTGCGCTGCTCGCGCGACATCACGCTGGGCGTCGGGCTCATCTCGTTCGCCGGGCTGTGGATCAAGGCCCCGGAGACCGGGCCCGGGGCGTCGGTGCTGCTCCTGCTGGCGCTCACGGTGGGCTATGCCGTCCGGGTCCGGCAGACGTCCCGGCGCGAGCTGGCCGAGCAGGAGAAGCGGCACCAGGACGCCGAGGCTGTGCTGACCGAGCGGCAGCGGATCGCCCGGGAGCTGCACGACGTCGTCGCCCACCACATGTCGATGATCGCGATCCAGGCGGAGGCGGCGCCGTACAAGGTGGAGTCCGTCCCGGACGAGACGCGCCGCGACCTCGCCGAGATCCGCGCGACCGCGCTGGACGCGCTGACGGAGCTGCGCCGCGTCCTCGGCGTCCTGCGCGCGGAGGACGGCGCAGAGACCGCACCGCAGCCCAGCCTGGCGCGCCTGGACGAGCTGGTCGGCAACGCGCGCGGCGCCGGCCTGCGCGTCGAGACGCGGCTGAGCGGCGACCTCGCCGGGCTTCCCCCCGGCGTCGGGCTCACCGCCTACCGGATCGTCCAGGAGGCGCTGAGCAACGCCATGCGGCACGCGCCCGGTTCCCGGGTCGAGGTCGAAGTGTCCTGTGATGACGGCGCTTCCGGTGATGGCGGCGCTTCCGGTGATGGCGGCGTAGTGTTGCTCGGCGTCGTCAACGGCCCGCCCGCCGGGGGCCGAGGCTCCGTGCCGCCCCTTCCGGGCGGCGGCCACGGGCTGGTCGGGATGCGGGAGCGGGCCGCCGCGCTGGGCGGCGAGCTCACCGCCCGCCCCACCCCCGAGGGAGGATTCGCCGTGACCGCATCGCTGCCGGTGAAGGCGCGGGAAGCGACGTGACGATCCGGGTCGTGATCGTCGACGACCAGGGCATGGTGCGCACCGGCTTCGGCGTGCTGCTGAACGCCCAGCCCGACATCGAGGTCGCGGGCGAGGCCGCCGACGGCGCCGAGGGCCTGCGCCGCATCGCGGAGCTGCGTCCCGACGTGGTGCTGATGGACGTCCGGATGCCGGTGATGGACGGCCTGGAGGCGACCCGCCGGCTCCTCGCGGACGCCGGGGAGGACGCCCCGAAGGTCCTCATGCTGACGACGTTCGACCTCGACGACTACGTCTACGAGGCGCTGCGGGCGGGAGCCAGCGGGTTCCTGCTCAAGGACGCGTCCGCGACCGAGCTGTCCGACGCGGTGCGGGTGGTGGCGGCGGGCGACGCGCTGCTGTCCCCGTCGGTCACGCGGCGGCTCATCGCGGAGTTCTCCCGGCTCGGCGGCCCGCGCGCGCCGTCCCGCAAGCGGCTGGAGCAGCTGACCCAGCGGGAGACCGAGGTGCTCGCGCTGGTGGCGCGCGGGCTGTCCAACGGCGAGATCGCGGGGCGGCTCGTCGTCGCCGAGCAGACCGTCAAGACCCACTTCGGGCGGATCCTGATGAAGCTCGGGCTGCGGGACCGCCCGCAGGCGATCGTCTACGCCTACGAGGTGGGGCTGGTGCGGCCCGGCGACTGACGCCCGGCCGCCGTCGTCATACCTGGGGCGCACCCGTCATACCGGGGGCGCACGGCGCGGGACGGCACCGCGGGCCGATGTGCTCTTGTACGTCCGATTTCTACCTTCCTGATCAGTGCTCCACTCCACTGACCAGGAAGGACGCGCGGGATGCCCAGCGTTCGCAGGACCCTCGCCGTTCGCAGGCCCCTCCCCGTCCGGCGAAGCCTCGCCGCCGTGTCGGTGCTGGCCGCCACCGGCTCGGCGACCGCCGCCGGGCACGCCGAGGTGTACGCGCCGCCGGCCGCGGCGCCCGCCCTGGCGCCGTCCGCCCTCGGCGCCCGCTACGAGACGACCGGCCGGGACATCACCCGCGCGCTGGCCACCGCCAGGCGCGTCCACGACGAGGGGCGGGCGCGGGTCCTGGCCGCCTTCCTGGCGCCTGACCGGCGGTTCCTGTCGTTCGACCCGCGCGGCGACGGGCGCGCTGTGGAGGTCCTGGGCGATCTGGAGCACGCCGACCGGATCGCGGTGGTCGTGCCGGGCGCGGACAACTCGCTGGCCAACTACGACTCGCCCAAGTTCGTCGGCGGCGGCAGCCGGGCGCTCTACCGGCAGGCCCGCGACGCCGCGCCCGGCGCGCGGATCGCCGTCATCGCCTGGCTCGGCTACGACTCGCCCTCGACGCTGAGCACGAGCGCCCTGACGAGCGGAAGCGCCGAGAAGGGCGCGCGCGGTCTCGAACGTCTCCTCACCGGCGTGCACCGCCTGAACGGGAGGGCCCGCTTCGCCCTGCTCTGCCACAGCTACGGCTCGGTGGTCTGCGGCAAGGCCGCGCGGCGGCTCGCGCCCCTGCCGGTGGACGAGATCGCGCTGTTCGGCAGTCCCGGCACCACCGTGCGCCACGTGTCCGGCCTGGGGACGTCCGCCCGCGTGTGGGCGGGCCGGTCCAAGGGCGACTGGGTGCGGTACGTGCCCCACGTCCGCTTCGCCGGGCTCGGCTTCGGGGCCGATCCCGTCACTCCCGGCTTCGGCGCATTGCGCTTCGACGCCGGGACGGGCCCGCACAGCGGCTACCTGAAGCCCGGGTCCCTCGCGCTGCGCAACCTCGCCCTGATCGCCCTCGGCCGCGACGCGGAGGTCACCCATGCCTGAAGCCCAGGCCTACGACCAAGCCCAGGACCGCGAAGAGGCCAAGAACCGCGACGGGGCCGTGGACGCCATGCGCGCCTTCGCGATCCTCGGCGTCGTGCTCGGCCACTGGCTCGTCACCGCGCTCGTCGTGGACGGCACAGGCCACCGGCTGCACGTCACCAGCCCCCTCAAGACGATGCCCGAACTGACTCCCATCTCCTGGGTCCTGCAAACGCTCGCCGTCTTCTTCTTCGTCGGCGGCTACTCGGCGGCCAAGAGCCTGCGTCCCGGCGAGCCCTGGGGCCGCCGCCTGCGGCGGCGCCTGGCGCGCTTCGCGCGGCCCCTGCCGGCTCTGATGATCGTCTGGCTCCCCGTCGCCGCGGTCCTGTCATGGGCCGGGTTCTCGGGGAGCAGCATCCGCGTCCTCGTCGAGCTGGTGCTGAGCCCGCTGTGGTTCCTCTGCGTCTACGTGGTGCTGACGGCGCTCACCCCGCTCATCGCCGCCTCGTGGAACCGGTTCGGGATCGCGGGCGCGGCGGTCCTCGCCGCCGCGACCGCCGGGATCGACCTCGGCCGGTTCGCCCTCGGCGCGCCCGGCTGGACGGGCTGGGCCGCCGTCCTCACCGCCTGGCTCCTGCCGTTCTATCTCGGCATCGGCTGGGCGGACGGAGCGCTGCGGTCCCGCAGGGCCGGGCTCGCCCTGCTGGGCGGGGGCGCCGCGTCGGCCGCGCTCCTCGTCCTGTTCGCCGGATACCCGGCGAGCATGGTCGGCGTCCCCGGCGCCGCCGTCTCCAACCTCAGCCCGCCGACCCTCGCCGCGGTCGCGTTCGGCCTCGCCCAGACGGGCCTGGCCGTCCTGCTGCACGGGCCCCTGACCCGCTGGACGCGGCGCGCAGGGCCCCGGTCGGTGATCGCCGCGGCCAACCGCTCCGCGATGGCGATCTACCTCTGGCACCAGACCGCGATGATCTCCGTGACCGTGGGGGCGCTGCTCGCGTTCGGTAGGCTGAACGGGTTGCACACCGTGCCCGACCAGCCGGAATGGGTCGCCGAGCGGCTCGCCTGGCTGGTCGCCTTCGGTGGCGCGCTCGCCGCCGGCAGAGCGGTGGCCGCCGCCGCCCGGAGGCCGCGGCCGCTCGTGCGCGGCACCGCCCCGGGAACCAACCCGGCCCCCGGCCCGTACATCTCCAGAGGCGTCTCCTGACCCGCCAGGGGGTGAGCCGAACCCGCACCGATCTTCGATGGTAGAAAGGCGACGATGCCGCCGCACCTCACGACGACGACCTCGCCGCGCCCCGGGCGACGGCACGCCCGCCGGCTCCGGCGGGCCACGGCCGCCGCCGCCTCCATCGGAGTGGTGATGCTGACCACCGCGGGGACGGGCCACGCCGACCCCTACGCGGCCCCCGTCGCGGTCCCCAAGATGGCCCCCTCGACGCTGGACGTCCGGTACGCGGCCGAGCGCGGCTCCATCGAGAAGGCCCTCAAGACGGCGGAGAAGGTCGGCGACGCCCCGCGGCAGAAGGCGCTCGGAGGGTTCCTCCAGCCCGGACGCCACTTCCTGTACTTCGACCCGCGCGGCCGGGGCCGGGCCATCGAGGTGATCGGCGACCTCACCCGGGCGCAGCGCGTCGCGGTGCTCGTCCCGGGCGCCGACACCACGCTGTCCTCGTTCGACAAGCGGGGCGGCAAGCCGTGGTCGACGCCGGGCGGGGGCGCCCGCGCCGTCTACGCGCAGGCCCGCGCCGCATCGCCGGAACCCGGGCTGGCGGTCGTCGCCTGGCTCGGCTACGCGGCCCCCAAGACGTTCAGCGGCGACGTCCTCACCAGCGACCGGGCCACCGAAGGCGCCGTCCAGCTCCGCAAGTTCATGAAGGGCGTCCACCAGGTCAACCCCCGCGCGAGCGTGGGCCTCCTCTGCCACAGCTACGGATCCGTGGTCTGCGGACGGGCCGCGTTGGACGGCTCCAACAACACCGCCTGGAAGCAGGTCACCGACATCGCCCTCTACGGCAGCCCGGGAACGACCGCCTGGTCGGCGTCCAAGTTCGGCGGGACGGCCCGCGTCTGGGCCGGGCGGGGCGCGACCGACTGGATGGAGGACGTCCCGCACGTGCGGATCTTCGGGCTGGGGCTCGGCCCCGACCCGGTCTCCCGCGGCTTCGGCGCGCGGGTCTTCGACGCCGGGGGCGGCGGCCACAGCGACTACCTCGCACCCGGCTCCGCGTCCCTGCGCAACCTCACCGGCATCGCGCTCGGGCACGCCTCCGAGGTGACCCGCGGCTGACCCGTTTGCTCACTTCCGGCCAGGACACCGCGGGTGTGGTGGCACCCTGGGGTGGTGAACACCGCGAACGACGCCGAGATCCGCGAGCAGACCACCCAGCGCCTGGAGAAGGCGATGGGGACCTTCGGCACCGCGGCGCTGAGCAGCATGGAGGAGCAGCTCCCCTGGTTCCGCCGCATGCCCGCCGACCAGCGCTCCTGGATCGGGCTCGTCGCGCAGGCCGGCATCGCCGCGTTCGTGGAGTGGTTCAAGAGCAACGAGCGGAGCCGCCCGGCCATCGCCGGTGAGGTGTTCGGCACCGCGCCGCGCGAGCTGCTGCGCTCCATCAAGCTCCAGCACACCATCGACATGATCCGCGTCATCATCGACGTGGTGGAGACCCGGCTCGCCGAGCTGGCCGCGCCCGGTGGCGAGGCCCAGCTGCGCGAGGCCATCCTGCGCTACACCCGCGACGTGGCGTTCGGCGCCGCCCAGGTCTACGCCCGCGCCGCCGAGACCCGCGCCGCCTGGGACGCCCGCCTGGAGGCCCTCGTCGTCAACGCGGTGCTGCGCGACGAGGTCGACGACGGCATGCACTCCTGGGCCGCCGCGCTCGGCTGGACCTCCAAGCCCGTCACCGTCATCGCGGGCTTCACCCCGGAGGACGAGGAGCCCGAGGTCACCATCGACCAGATGCAGCTCGCCGCGCGCCGCGCCCGCGCCGACGTGCTCGCCGGCGTCCAGGGGCACCGGGTCGTCGTGATCGTCGGCGGCGACACCGACCCCATGGAGGCCGCCCGCCCGATCGCCGCCAAGTGCGGGCCGGGCCCGGTCGTCGTCGGCCCGCAGGTCGCCGACCTCTACGAGTCCACGAGCTCCGCCCGCGCCGCCGTCGCGGGCCTGCGCGCCGCCGCCGGATGGCCGGACGCGCCCCGCCCCGTCCTCGCCTCGGAGCTCCTGCCCGAGCGCGCCCTCGACGGCGACGACGAGGCGCGCCGCTACCTGGTGGAGAGCGTCTACAACCCGATGCTCGCCGCCGGCGCCCCGCTCCTCGACACGCTCACCACCTACCTCGAGCAGGGCTCCTCCCTGGAGGCCACCGCCCGGCTCCTGTTCGTCCACCCCAACACCGTCCGCTACCGGCTGCGGCGGGTCAGCGAGCTGACCGGCCTCGCCCCCACCGACGGCCGCAACGCCTTCACGCTCCGCATCGCCCTCGTCCTCGGCCGCTTCCACTCCCGCGCCTCCAGGGGCCAGGGGCAGTGACCGGCGTCGCACCGGCGCGTTGGCCGGTGCTTACAGGCGCTCACCAGGGTTCCTTGTAGGGGTCGTACAAAGCGCCAAGACCAAACTTCGTCGTGATCGGCATCGTGGGCGCGACCACATGACGGCAGGCTGGACGCTGTGATACTCCTCGCATCGCCCGGCCAGGGCGCCCAGACCCCCGGCTTCCTGCAGCCATGGCTAGAGATACCCGGAGTCGCCGACCGGCTCGCGTGGTGGTCGGCGGTCACGGGTCTCGACCTGGTCCGCTACGGGACGGTCGCGGACGCCGAGGAGATCCGTGACACCGCGGTCGCGCAGCCGCTGCTCGTCGCCGCCGCGATCGCCGCCTGCGAGGTGCTCTACGAGGACGCCCCGGCCGGCAAGCCGGGGCCGGACGCCGTCGCCGGGCACAGCGTCGGCGAGCTGGCCGCCGCCGCGATCGCCGGGGTGCTGACCCCCGAGGCCGCGCTGGTCCTGGTCCGGGAGCGGGGCCGGGCGATGGCCGAGGCCGCCGCGGTCACCGAGACCGGCATGACGGCCGTGCTCGGCGGCGATGCCGACGAGGTCCTCGCCGCGATCGACAAGCACGGGCTCACCCCCGCCAACGTCAACGGCGCCGGCCAGGTCGTCGCCGCCGGGACCACCGAGCGGCTCGCGCGGTTCGCCGAGGAGCCGCCCGCCAAGGCGCGGCTGCGGTCGCTGTCGGTCGCGGGCGCGTTCCACACCGAGCACATGGAGCCCGCCGTCGGCGTCCTGCGCCGGCTGGCGCCCGGCGTCCCCGTCGAGGACCCGCGGGCGAAGCTGCTCCAGAACCGCGACGGCGCCGTGGTCGACGACGGCCGCGAGTTCGTCGCCCGGCTCGTCGAGCAGGTCAGCGCCCCCGTCCGCTGGGACTCGTGCATGGCGACCATGCGCGAGCTCGGCGTCACCGGGATCATCGAGCTGCCGCCCGCCGGGACGCTCACCGGGCTCGCCCGGCGCGAGCTGAAGGGCGTCGAGCTGGTCGCCCTCAAGACCCCCGCCGACCTGGACAAGGCCCGCGAGCTGATCAAGGCGGACGCGTCATGACCGCCCTCACCATCCCCGAGGCGGCGCCCGGCGCCCGCGTCCTGGCGTTCGGCGACTACCGCCCCGCCCGCATCGTCACCAACGACGAGCTCGCCGAGACCGTCGACACCAACGACGAGTGGATCCGCAGCCGCGTCGGCATCTCCGAGCGGCGCATCGCCGGAGACGACGAGGGCATCGTCGAACTCGGCGTGCACGCCGCGGGCAAGGCGCTCGCGGGCAGCGGCCTCGCCCCCTCCGACATCGACCTCGTGATCCTCGCGACCTGCTCGGCGGAGACGCCGATGCCGGGCCACGCCGCGCAGGTCGCGCACCGCCTCGGCATCGAGGCGCCCGGCGCCTTCGACCTCAACGCCGCGTGCGCCGGCTTCTGCTACGCGCTCGGCACCGCCAGCGCCGCCGTCCGGGCCGGCAGCGCCCGCAACGTGCTGGTGATCGGCGCGGAGAAGATGTCCCAGTGGGTGGACTGGACCGACCGCTCCACCTGCATCATCTTCGCCGACGGGGCGGGCGCGGCGGTCGTCGCGCCGAGCGAGACCCCCGGCATCGGCCCGGTCGTGTGGGGCAGCGCCGGCGACAAGTACGACAAGATCATCATTGACGACCGCAACTCGTTCATCCGGCAGGAGGGGCAGGCGGTGTTCCGCTGGGCCACCAGCGCCATCGCGCCGATCGCCCTCCAGGCGTGCGAGCGGGCCGGGGTGAAGCCCGAGGAGCTCGCGGCGGTCGTCCCGCACCAGGCCAACCTGCGGATCATCGAGGCGATCGCCCGCAAGGTGAAGGCCTCCAACGCCGTCGTGGCCGACGACATCGTGCAGTCCGGCAACACCTCGGGCGCCTCGATCCCGCTGGCCCTGTCCCGAATGATCGAACGCGGCGACGTGCCGTCCGGCGCCCCGGCCCTGCTGGTCGGGTTCGGCGCCGGACTGTCCTACGCTGCCCAAGTCATCCAGATCCCGTAGGCCGTCACGCCTGAACGCAGGCTCTGGACCAACCCACCGAAGGAGAACGCAGAACCATGGCAGTCGCCACCGAACAGCAGATCCTGGACGGCCTCGCCGAGATCATCGACGAGATCGTCGGCATCGACAAGTCCGAGGTCACCCCGGAGAAGAACTTCATCGACGACCTCGACATCGACTCGCTGTCGATGGTCGAGATCGCGGTGGCCGCCCAGGACAAGTTCGGCGTCGAGATCCCCGACGACGAACTGCGCAACCTGAAGACGGTCAAGGACGTCATCAACTTCGTCCAGAACCTGCAGAGCTGAGCCGCGGGAGGGCGCGCCGCCACCCGGGAGGCGGCGCGCCCTGCCCTCCTCCCCTCACAGTCCGCAAGGAGCACCCAATATGAGCAAGAGCCAGACCAGGGTCGTCGTGACCGGTCTCGGTGCAACGACCCCACTCGGCGGCGACCTGCCGTCGACCTGGTCCGCCCTGCTCGCCGGCGAGTCCGGTATCCGCAAGCTGGACTGGGAGGGCGTCGAGGACCTGCCGGTCCGGTTCGCCGCGACGCTGAAGGTCGACCCGTCCGAGGTGATGCCGAAGCAGAACCTGCGCCGGCTCGACCGCAACCAGGCGATCGCGCTGATCGCCGCGCGCGAGGCCTGGACGAGCGCCGGGTTCGCCGCGCCGACGGGCGGCAAGCCGCAGAAGGGCATGGAGCGCCCCGGCGTCGAGGGCGGCTTCACCGTGGACGGCGAGCGCCTCGGCGTGGTGCTGTCCAGCGGCATCGGCGGCCTGCACACCGCCCTGAACAGCTATGACGTCTTCCGGGAGAAGGGCTGGTCGCGGGTCTCGCCCTTCACCGTCCCGATGCTGATGCCGAACGGCGCCTCCGGGCACGTCGGCATCGAGTTCGGCGCGATGGCCGGCTCGCACGCCCTGGTCAGCGCCTGCGCGTCCAGCGGCGAGGCCGTCGGGTACGCCATCGACATGATCCGCGCGGGCCGCGCCGACGTGGTGATCTGCGGCGGCACCGAGTCGTGCATACACCCCCTGCAGATGGCCTCGTTCGGGGCGATGCGCGCGATGTCGACCCGCAACGAGGAGCCGGAGCGCGCGTCCCGGCCCTACGACAAGAACCGCGACGGGTTCGTGCTCGGCGAGGGCGCCGCCGTGATGATCCTGGAGTCGGAGGAGCACGCCCGCGCCCGCGGCGCGACCGTCCACGGCTTCGCGGCCGGCTGCGGCTACTCCGGCGACGCCTACGACATCGTGCTGCCCGACCCGTCCGGCTCGGGGCAGGCGAAGGCGATGCAGCGGGCCCTCAAGGACGCGGGCCTGGAGCCGACCGACCTCGTCCACATCAACGCGCACGCCACCTCCACCCCCGCGGGCGACGTCGCGGAGCTCGCCTCCATCAAGGCGGGGCTCGGCGAGGAGGCCGCCCGCCAGGTGGTCATCACCGCGACCAAGTCGATGACCGGGCACCTGCTCGGCGGCGCCGGCGCGCTCGAGTCGATCTTCACCGTGCTCGCGCTCAAGGAGGGGCTCGTCCCCTTCGTGGCGAACCTGGAGGACATCGACGACGAGGTCGACCTCGACATCGCCCGCGACGAGCCCCGCAAGCTCCCGGACGGACCGGCCGCGGCGCTCAACAACTCGTTCGGATTCGGCGGCCACAACGTGTCGGTCGCCTTCCAGCGCGCTCTCTGATCCGTCTCGTCGAGCGGCCCGGCCGGGGGTTCCCGCCGGGCCGTTCGCGTGCGCCCGTCCGGCCGCGCTCGTTCGGCCGCGCTCGTTCGTTCAGGGGACCTTGAGGGTGACGAGCGCGATGTCGTCGCGCGGCACGCCGTCCTGGAAGTCCAGGACGCGGTCGGCGATGCGGGCGGTGATGCCGTCGGCGTCGAGGGCCCGCACCTCGGACAGCAGGTCGGCGAGCCGTTCCTCGCCGAACAGCTCCCGGCCCCGGCGGGCCTCGCTGACGCCGTCGGTGAAGAAGAGGACGCTGTCGCCGGACCGCAGCTCCACGGCCTCGTCGGCGAGCGCCACGTCCTCGAACACGCCGAGCAGGTCGCCGGTCCGGCCGATGGACCGCACCTCGCCCGCGGCGGTGCCGAGAAGCGGCGCCGGATGCCCGCCGAGCGAGACGGTCAGGAGCGGCCCGCCGCCCGGACCGCGCTCGATGCCGGCGTAGACGGCGGTGCAGAACCGCTCCGCGCCGGGGCGCAGCAGGGACGAGTTCAGCCTGCGGAGGACGCCGGCGGGCGAGTCGGCCTCCGCGGCGACCGCCCGCACCGTGTGCCGCGCCAGGCTCGTCACCACCGCGGCCTCGACCCCCTTGCCGCACACGTCCCCCAGCACCAGCCCCCACCGGCCGGGAGAGACCTCGAACACGTCGTAGAAGTCTCCTCCCACCTCGTCGCCGGCCCCCGCCGGGCGGTAGGCGTCGCCCACCTCCAGGCAGGGCACGGGCGGCAGCGCGGGTGGGATGAAGCTGCGCTGCAGGGTCTCAGCGAGCTGCCGGACGCGCGCCTCCGACTCCCGCGCACGGCCGCGGGCGTGAAGCAGCTCCCGCTCGTACTCCCGGCGGTCGGTGGCCTGGAAGACGCTCACCAGGACGGCGGCGGGCCCGCCCGGCTCCTCCGGGTGCAGCGTCGAGTTGACCAGGACGGGCAGCCGCTCGCCGTCCGCGCACCTCAGGTCGACGGCGATCTCGCGGACCTCGCCCTGCATGGTCAGCAGCGGCGTGAAGTGCGTCTCGTAGTAGATGCGGTCGCCGATGGGGAGCAGCTCCTGGAAGCGCGTGCCGCCGAGCAGGTCTTCGGCGCGGTGGCCCGTCCAGTCGAGGAACGTCCGGTTGACCCTGGTGATCGTGCCGTCCGGGCGCAGCGACAGGTAGCCGCAGGGCGCGTGCTCGTAGAGGGTGCGCAGGCGGGCGAGTTCGTCATCCGTGCCGGCCATCGCGGCCACCCGGAACCTTCGCCAGGAAATCCCTGATCGCCTCGATCGTCTCCTCGGGCGCGCTCAGGTTGGGGCAGTGCCCGGTCGCCTTCATCCTCACCAGCTCGCTCCCGGGGATGGCGCGGTGCACGTACTCCCCCACCGCCTCCGGGGCGATGATGTCGTCCGAGCATTGCAGCAGCAGTGCCGGGACGCTCAGTTCGGCCAGGTCGGCCCGGTTGTCGGACAGGAAGGTCACCCGCGCGAACTGCCGCATGATCTCGGGGTCGGTGCGGCAGAAGGAGTTGGTCAGCTCCCGGCCCAGCTCGGGCCGTTCCGGATTCCCCATGATCAGCGGCGCCATCCGGCTGGACCAGCCGAGATAGTTGCTCTCCAGCGACTCGAGGAGCTCGGTGATGTCGGCGCCGGTGAACCCGCCGACGTAGTCCCCCTCGTCGACGTAGCGGGGCGAGGGGCCGACCAGCACGAGGCCGGCGAAGCGGTCCGGCTCCCGGTTGGCCGCCAGCACCCCGATCATCGCGCTGACGGAGTGCCCGACGAAGACCACGTCGCGGAGGTCCAGTTCGTGGACGATGTCCAGGACGTCCTCGGCGTAGGCGTCCAGGGTGTCGTACCGGTCCGGCGAGTAGGCCGCCAGATCCGAGTCCCCCATCCCGACGTGGTCGAAGAGGACGACCCGATGGTCGGCCTCGAAGGCGGGCGCGGTGAGCCGCCACATCGTCTGGTCGCAGCCGAACCCGTGCGCGAAGAGGAGGGGCTGCTCTGACCGTCGGCCCAGGTCGTGGACGTTGTTGCGGGTCAATGCGGTCATTGCCCCAGCCTGCCCCGGACCTCCCGTCTCCACACCTCCCGGGCCGCCCGGTCGCGGGCCTGGGCGCCTCCCGATCGGGCGGAGCGTACGAGTTGCGGGACGGGTACGCTTCGCGCGGACGGCGCCCGGCCGGCCGTTCGGACGGCGGCCGGGCGGCTCAGACGGCGGCGTGCAGCCAGCGGACGGGGGCGCCGTCGCCGGCCCTGCGGAAGGGCTCCAGCTCGTTGTCCCACGGCGTGCCGAGCAGCCGGTCGAGCTCCTGCTCCAGGGCGGTCTTGCCGACGGCGGCGTTCGCCATCACCGCGCGGAGCCGGTCCTCGGGGATCATGATGTCGCCGTTGGCGCCGATGACCCCCGTGAACACCCCGAGGGACGGGGTGAAGCTGAAGCGGACGCCGTCGGTGCCGGGCGTCGGATCCTCGGTGGCCTCGAACCGCACCAGTTTCCAGTTGCGCAGCGCGGAGGTGATGCCCGCGGCGGTGCCGGGCCTGCCCTCCCAATGAAGCTCGGCGCGCAGGGTTCCGGGCGCGGCCGGCTGATCTGCCCACTCAAGGGAAACGGGCACCCCAAGAACACCTGCGGCGGCCCACTCGATGTGCGGGCTCAGCGCAGGTGGCGCGGAGTGGACGTAAAAAACGCCACGTGCGGTCACCGGACCTCCTGGATCTGTACCGAGGCTCGTCTTCCCCTACGGCCTCGTACGTCCCAAGTCGGCGTCCGCGTCCCTCATTGTGCATCATCGGCCCGAGTCGCACCACCGGGAGTTCGCAGTTTGTTGAACGCTTGAACACACGATGCACATCGTTCACCCGGCACTTCCGGCAAGATCCACTATTGCGGACGGGCCGGCGGCGTGCCCGCGCCCGGAGGTGACTCCCGTCACGGAGCCGCCGTCGGCCACGTTCCGGTTGCGCTTCCGCACGGAGGGGCATCATTCCGGCGGCCCTGACCACCGCTGGTCGCCAGGGTCGCCTTCGGGTCAGCCTGCGCGCGAGGAGGGCCCTCGGCGCCCCGCGACTCTCAGCGAGGCGGCGCGGGGTCGGCGTTCCGCTGCTTCAGGTAGCGGACGACGAGGAACGCCAGGCCCACCGCCGCGGCGACGACGCCGACGCCCACCAGCGTCCCGACCAAGCCGCCCCAGGCCTTCACCGCGCCGTAGAACGTCATGAAAGCGGCACCGAGCACCAGCGTGATCCCGATGGCGAGACCGGCACGCGCCAACTGCTCGTCGAACGGCATCACCGCCAGACCGACGAGCAGCAGCGCGATCGGGATGGCGACCGGTTTGGGCACACCGACGGCCATCTGCAGCAGGGCGACCAACCCGACCGCGGAAAGGAGTACGAGTATGACGATTTTACGGAGCGACGGGGGGATGCGCACCTCGGTGACCTTTCTTTGGCGTTCATAGAGAGCGCTTTCAAGTGAAGACCATGATCGAAGAAATATCAACAGCGACCGGAGCGCGGGCGGATGGCGGCATGGACAATTCGCCAGGCAACCTGGCGTTTCTTACCGCGATGGCAACAATCGGACAGCCCATCGACCACTTCCCGGCCGAGCGGCTCCTCCGTCCTCGGAGGTGGTCGCAGCCCCGCCTTGGCGGGACGATCAGGCAGGTCAGGCGAATGGGGACCGCAGGCTGCCGCCGGCCGGATGGCGAATTCGCCAACGGCGGCATTGGTTGGACGCGAGAGAACTCCCGCCGGTTTACCGGACTCCTGAATTTTCACCGGGAATCGTCTTCCCTGCGGCCTCATACGCCCCAAGTCGGCATCCACGTCCCGCTTTGCGTGTCATCGACCTGAATCGCGCGACCGAGTTCCCAATCCACTGAACGCTCAGCCCCATGTCGCCACATTCGGCCACCTTCGGCCCTTTACTGGACACGAGGAGTCACCAGGCGGGCACGATGGGCAAGAGGGACCGGTTCGGGGAAGCGAGGGGCGATGTTCGATCAGCAGGCGCGGCTGGACCGGGTGCTGGCGCGGCATCCGGACGCGGTCGTGGTGGAACCGATGCCGGGGCGGCCGGCGCTGGTCCGCCGGGACGAGATCCTGGTCGCCGGGCGGGACGCCGGCGCGGCCGAGGCGCTGGTGCGGCGCTGGTTCGACTCGCGCCACGACGAGGGCGGCGTCGCGCGGCTGCGGCTGCGCGCCCCCGCGAAGGTGGACGTGTGCGAGCTGGCGTCCGTGCTCGGCGGCGCCGACCGGCGGCACCGCAGGCTGAGCGTGTCGCCGAACCACCTCGTCCTCGGCCAGCCGATGTGGTGGAGCGGCCCCGCGGACCTGCCCCGGCCCGCCGCTCCCCTGCCCGCGCCGAGGCGCGTCCCCGTCCGGCGGGACGTGACGGTCGCGATCCTGGACACCGGCCTGGCGCCGCACCCCTGGTACGAGGACGAGGAGTGGTTCCGCGAGCAGCGGGACGAGGTGGCGGAGGTCCTGGACGCCGATCTCGACTTCAGGCTGGACGCGCAGGCCGGGCACGGGACGTTCATCGCGGGCGTCGTCCTGTCGCAGGCGCCGTCCGCCGTGCTGCGGGCCCGCCGCGTCATCGGCGGCGACGGGGTCGGCGACGAGCTGGAAGTGATCCGGGCGCTGGAGTGGCTCGCCGCCTGGGGCCGCGCCGACGTCGTCAACATCTCGCTCGGCTGCCACACCTACGACGACCGGCCCTCACCGGTGCTGTCCCAGGCGATCGCCGCGCTCGGCCGCCGCACGGTCGTCGCGGCGTGCGCGGGGAACGCGGCGACGGACCGCCCGTTCTGGCCCGCCGCGATGAAGCCGGTCATCGGGGTCGGCGCCCTGGACGGCGACGACCGGGCCTGGTTCTCCAACCACGGCTGGTGGGTGGACGCGTGCGCGCAGGGCGTCGGCCTGGCCAGCGCCTTCGTCCGGTTCGACGGCCCCCGCGCCGCGGTGAACGGGTCCGATCCCGACCGGTTCGAGGGCTTCGCGACATGGAGCGGGACGTCCTTCGCGACGCCGGTCGTGGCGGGCCGGATCGCCGCCGTCGCGGCGGAGGAGGGCATCGGCGCGCCCGAGGCGGCCGACCGCGTCCTGGATCCCGCGCGGCACCCGGTTCTTCCGGGTCTCGGCACCGAAGTCCACACTGCGTCATCGGTCGATGCCTTAGGGTGAAAGCGGAGCAGGGGGCCTCGGTAGGAGACTTCGGTGGCCCATAGGGACGATGCCCATAGGGACGACACGGACGAGCTGGTGGTCCGGGCACGCGACGGCGACGGGGACGCGTGGGCCCGGCTGGTCGAGCGGCACAGCGGGCTGCTGTGGTCGATCGCCCGCTCGTACGGTTTGAACGACGCGGACGCGGGCGACGCCGTGCAGACGACATGGCTGCGGCTGGTGGAGCGCATCGGGGAGCTGCGCGAGCCGGCCGCCGCGGCGTGCTGGCTGGCCACGACCGCGCGGAACGAGAGCCTGCGGCTGGCGCGTCGGCGCGGTCGCCCGCTTCCGCCGGTGCCCGCGCCGCGCGCGGCGGAACCCGAGCCCGACCGGGTGGTCGCGGCGCGCGAGCGGCTCGGCCTGGTCGGCGCGGCGCTGGAGCGGCTGCCGCTGCGCTGCCGGACGCTGCTGCGGCTGTTCGCGCTCGCGCCGAGCCACGCCGAGCTGGCCGCCGCCCTCGGCATCCCCGTCGGCAGCGTCGGCCCCACGCGGGCGCGCTGCCTGGAGTCGCTGCGGAGGCTCGTCCCGTGAACGACGAAGAGCTGATGGCGGGGATCCGCGAGACGTTCGAGGTCCTCGACCCCGTGCCGCCGGCCGTCCTCGCCGCGGCCCGCGCGTCGATCGCGTGGCGGGCGCCGTCCGCGCGGCTGGCGGAGCTGGCGCAGGACCAGGATGGGCAGCCGGCCGGGGTGCGCGGCGGCCGGACCCGGACCCTGACGTTCACCTGCCCCGCCGCGACGGTCGAGATCGAGGTGTCCCCGGACGGCCGGTACCGGGAGGTCCACGGGCGGCTGGACCCGGCCGCCCCGGCGCTCGTCGAGGTCCGCCACCGCGACCTGCCGCCGGGCGGGGCCACGGCGCGCACGGACCCGGCCGGCATGTTCTGGCTGCCGCGCGTCCCGTCCGGGCTGGTGAGCCTGATCCTGCGGCTGGACGACGGGACGTCGATCGTCACGAGCTGGATCCGGCTGTGACCGGGCGCGACGAGCGCGCCCTGCTGCGGATGGCGGCCGAGGCCCCCGCGACCGCCTTCACCCGCGCGCTCGCGCTGCTGGAGGACGGCGGCGGGATCCTGCCGCTGCGCGTGGCCGGCCTGGCCGCCAAGGAACTGGGGCGGCTGGACGAGGGGGTCGCGTTCCTCCAACGCGCCCTGGAACTGGCGTCCGGGTCTGATCCGTATGCGGCGGCGCAGGTGCGGATGAACCTCGTCGGGCTGCTCACGGCGCGCGGTGAGGTCACCGAGGCGCTCGCCCACGCTCGCCGGGCGGCGTCCGTCCTGCACGGTCCCGACGCCGACCGCCTGGCCGCGAACACGGCGGGCGCTCTCGCGCGGGCCGGACGTCTGGAGGAGGCACACGAGGTCGCCGTGCAGGCCCTGCCCCGGTTGCGTGAAGGGCACGACCCCGCCGCGCTCAACGGCCTGCTCACCAACCTCGGCCTGGCACGGGCGTTCCGCGGCGACTACGACGGCGCGGAGGAGGCTCTGGCCGAAGCCGTGGCCGTAGGGGAAGCCGCCGGGTTACGCCATCAGACGGCCATGGCGAAGGGGAACCTGGCGTTCACGGTGTCGCGGCGTGGGGACGTCCCGCGCGCGCTTCGCCTCTTCGCAGAGGCCGAACCGGGCCTGACCGGTGAGCGCCTCGCGCAATGCCGGTTCGACCAGGCGGAGACCCTCATCATGGCCGGTCTGCCAGGGGAGGCGCGTCCCGTCCTCACCGCCGCCTTGGAGGCCGCCACAACGAACGGCTACGGATGTGACATCGCGGACGGCTACCTGCTCCTCGCCCACGCCGAACTGGCCGACGGGAACCCCGAACAGGCCACCGTGGCGGCCGAGCGGGCCCGCACGACGTTCGCCCAGCAGAACCGCACCGGGTGGGCGCTCCTGGCCGAGCACGTGCTGCTCAAGGTCCGGTGGGCGTCCGGGGAACGCTCGCCCGTCCTGCTCCGCTCCGCCACGGCGGCGGCAGAACGGCTGGAGGGCGCCGGCTGGGCGGACGCCGCCGACGAGGCCCGCATCATCGCCGCGCGCGTGGCGCTGTCCCTGGGCCGCCCGGCAGGCCATCTCCTGGCCTCCGTCCGGCGGACGTGCGGCCCGGCCTCGGCCCGGATCGCCGCCTGGCACGCGATAGCCCTCGAACGCTCCTCCCGGGACGCCCGCAGGGGCGCGCTCGCGGCGGTGCGCGCCGGGCTGGAGGTCACCGAGGAGCACGCGGAGGTCCTGGACGCGCTCGACCTGCGCGCCCGTGCGGCGGGCCTGGCCGCGGAGCTGGCGGAGCTCGGCCTCCGCCTGTCCGGGTCGGCTCGGGAGCTGCTCGCCGTGGAGGAGCGGCGGCGGGCCATCGCGCGGCCCGTCCGCGTCCGCCCGCCCAAAGACCCCGAGCGCGCCGCGGCGCTGACGGCGCTGCGCGCCCTCAGCGTCGACCGCACCGCCGACACGGCCCGCGGCGGAGCCCCGTCCGCCCCGCCTGCGGACCTGGCCGAGCTGGAGGACAGGATCCGCGAACGGACGCGCCGCCGTCCGTCCGGCGCGTCCCCGGGGCGCCCGGCCACGGCAGGCGCGGTGGCGGCCGCGCTCGGCGACCGCGCCCTCGTCGAGCTGATCGCGATCGGCGGCGAGCTGCACGCCGTCACCGTCGCGGGCGGCCGCCTCCGCCGGCACCGCCTCGGCGCGCAGGAGGAGGCGCTGCGCGAGACCGTCCTGCTCCGCTTCGCCGCCCGCCGCCTCGCCGAGGACGGCCGCCGGCCGGAGCCGTCCGCCCTCACGGGTGCGGCGGAACGCCTCGACCGTCTCCTGCTCGATCCGCTTCACGCCGTCCTGGGCGACCGCGAACTGGTGATCGCTCCGACGGGCGCGCTGCACGGGCTGCCCTGGGCGGCCCTCCCGTCCCTGGCCGGACGCCCGGTCACGATCGTGCCGTCCGCACGTGCCTGGCTCCATGCCTGCACGCGCGCTCCCTCCGACGGGCATGCCGTCCTCGTGGCGGGCCCCGACCTCCTGCACGCCGACCGTGAGATCGCCGCCCTCCGTCGCCTCCACCCCGACGCCGTGGTGCTGGACGGCCCCGACGCCCGCGCCGAACCCGTCCGCGACGCTCTGGAAGGGGCCGCCCTCGCCCACATCGCCGCCCACGGCGAGTTCCACCAGGGCAACGCCCTGTTCTCGCGCCTGCGCCTGGCCGACGGCCCGCTCATGGTCCACGACCTGGACGAGCTGACCGATCCGCCGCACCTGATTGTCCTGTCCGCGTGCGACATCGGCCGCGCCGACGAGGGCGACGCCGTCCTCGGCATGGCCGGCGCCCTCCTCGCACTCGGCACCGCCACCGTCATCGCCAGCGTCCTGCCCGTCCGCGACGACGCGACCCCCGCCTTCATGACCGCCTTCCACTCGGCCCTGGCTGACGGCCTGGCCCCCTCCCGGGCGCTGGCCGCCATCCCGCGGACCCCGGCCACCGCCGGTTTCCTGGCCATGGGCGCCGGCTGAGACGGGCCCGGAGCGCGGGTCAGCCGTCGCCGGTGGCGACCGGGTTGCCGGGGTCTGTCACCCAGTTCGACCAGGACCCCACGTAGAGGGCGGCCGGGATGCCGGCGAGGTGGAGGGCGAGGATCTCGTGCGCGGCGGTGACGCCCGAGCCGCAGTAGGCGCCGACGTCGAGGGCGTCGGTGGCGCCGAGCTGGGCGAACCGCTCGCGCAGCAGTTCGGGCGGCAGGAACCGGCCGTCGACGCCGACGTTGCCGGACGTGGGGGCGTTCCGGGCGCCCGGGATGTGCCCGGCGACGGGGTCGACCGGCTCCTGCTCGCCGCGGTAGCGCTCGGCGGCGCGGGCGTCCAGCAGCACCCCGGCCCGGGCCAGCTCCGCGGCCCCCTCGGCGTCCAGCACGGGCAGGCGGCCGGGGTCGGCGGTGAAGTCGCCCGGCTTGACCTCGGGCTCGGCGGTGCTCACCGCGTGGCCGGCCTCCGCCCAGGCGCGGTACCCGCCGTCCAGGACGCGGACCCGCTCGTGCCCGAAGTAGCGCAGCGACCACCAGACCCGGGCGGCCGCCGTGGAGTCGGCGTCGTCGTAGACCACGACCAGGCTGTCGGCCGAGACGCCGGCGCGGCGCATCGCGGCCTCGAAGGCGGCGGGGTCCGGCAGGGGGTGGCGCCCGCCGGGGCCGGGCGGCCCGGCCACGTCGCGGTCGAGGTCGACGAACACGGCGCCCGGCAGGTGCCCCTTGCGGTAGGACTCGATCCCCGGCGGTCCGGCCAGATGCCATCGGACGTCCAGCAGGACCACGTTCGCCTGTCCTCGGAGCAGCCGGTCCAGCGCGGGCACTTCGATGAGAGGGTGCACATCGCCAGTTTGGCCGTCGTTGCCCCGATTAGGGAGGGGCGAATCCGGGTTCATCTCAACTCCGCACGGGATCTCAGGGCCGGGACGCGGTGAGCAGCGGCACCAGTTGCTCGGCCGGGACGAGGGAGCCGTGCATGCCGACCATCCGGTCCAGCCAGGGCTCCCGCTCGGACGCGGTGATCGCGAGGTCGGCGTGCGGGACGGCGATCACGTCGCCGACGCGTTCCAGCATCCCGGGGCCGATCCGGCCGAACCATCCGTTCTCGGCCGCCTGCTCGCTGCTGACGACCCATGCCCGGTCGCCCAGCACGGCCGTCCAGGCGGCGAGCACGTCGTCGTGGGCGCCCGGCTCGCTGTAGACGTAGCGGGCGCGGGCGTCCCCGCCGAGCAGGGCGACGCCCTCCCCCAGCTCGGGGACGGTGTCGGCGTCGATCCGCTCGCCCGGGTCGACCATGCCGTGGTCGGCGGTCACGTGCAGGGACGACCCCGGCGGCAGCACGGACGCGATCTCCTGCGCGAGGAGGTCGACGAACCGCAGCTGGTGCCGCCAGTCGGCCGATCCGACCCCGAACCGGTGGCCGGTCGCGTCGAGGTCGCCGTGGTAGACGGTGACGTAGGAGCGGTCGCCGCGGCGCAGGGCCAGCTCGGCGCGTCCGACGAGCTGGCCGAGGCCGGCGGCCCCCACGTAGTCGGCGCCGCGCGCGGTGGCGCGGCTGAGGCTCGACTTCCGGTACAGGGGGTTCGACACGTACGCCACCTCGACGCCGTCCGCCGCCGCCCGGTCGTAGACGGTCGGGACCGGCTGGAACGTCTCAGGGTCGACGGTGTCGTCCCCCCAGCGCAGGAGGTTCAGCAGCCGGCCGGTGCCGGGGACCGCGACCTGCACGCCGAGCAGGCCGTGCTCACCGGGCGGCGCGCCGGTCGCCAGCGAGCCGAGGCTGCTGACGGTCGTCGCCGGGAACCCGGCGGTGATCGGGCCGCCTTCCAGCGCGTTCAGGAAGGGCGCCTCGGCGGGGTGGGCCTTCAGCTGCTCCCAGCCGAGGCCGTCGACCAGCAGCACGCAGACGCGCGGCACGGCGGGCAGCCCGAGGGCGTTGGGCGCGTCCGGGACGCCCAGCGCGGCCAGCGCGGAAATCGGCAGGTCGGCCAGTGCGCCCTCTCCATAACGCGGGACGGGCGGTGCGGCGATGTGCGCGCCTTGGCGGGGCTCGCCGCCCCCTCCGGCGGGCACCCCGCTCACTTGGCGGTCGCGGCGGACAGTTCCTCGGCGAACGCCAGCACCTGGCTCACGGCGTCCGCGCCGTCGGCGGCCTCGCTGACCCGCAGCGACAGGTCGTCGGCGGTGACGCTGCCGGTGTAGCCGTGGTCGGCCTCGCAGTTCTCGTCGCCGCACGTCGCGGGTTCGAGGTCGATGTGGGCGATGGCGCCCCAGCCGATGGTCAGCACCACCTCGGTGGGCGGCACCCCGGGCACGTAGGAGGCCGGGTCGGGGACCACCCGCGTCACCGCCACCGACTGGACGCGCTCCAGCTTGACGGCCTCGGTCGTGGTGGACGCGTGCGGCCGGGTCATGCCCTCGCCGGGCGGGTGCTCGTCGGTGTGGCACACCAGCAGCCGGCTCGCCGACAGCACGAGCACGGTCACGTGCCGCCGCACCTCCATCGCCGGGTCGAAGGTCGCCTCGTGGTGGACGACGTAGGCGACGACGCGCTCGTCCCCCACGGCCGACTCGACCGCGTCCGCGACCAGGGCGGGGTAATATCCGCTGCGCTCGATCGCCGTGCGCAGACCACTGACGGTCGCTCGGGTTTCCCTCATGGCCCCATCCTGCCCTGTCCGGGGCCGGACGCGCACATGACCGGCACGGCACACGGTCATATGTCCCCGCGCGGGGTAGGGGGTGGGCATGGACGAGCATCCACTGCCGACCCCGCCGCCGGTGCCCCCGCCCACGCCGGACCCGGCTCCGCCCCCGCAGCCCCCCGTGCCGCCCGAGCCTCCGCCCGGCCCCACGCCGGGGCCCGCGCCGCAGCCCCCCGGCCCCGTCCCGCCAGGCCCTTCGCCCGAGCCCGTGCCGCCCGGACCGCCGCCGGAGCCCACCCCGCCCGGCCCGGCACCGGAGCCGGTGCCGCCCGCGCCGCCTCCCGAGCCGATCCCGCCGGGGCCCGAGCCGGATCCCGTCCCGCCGACGCCGCAGCCCAGCCCTCCCCCGCCCCCGGGGTGAGACCGCGGCCCGACCCGGGTCAGAGGTGGCGCGGCTCCAGTTCGGGACGCGGCCCGAGGGGGCGTCCCAGCGTCAGCCTGACCGCGCGCACCGCGACGCCGGACGCGCCGACCATGACGGGGTTCAGCTCCAGCCGCGCCACCTCGGGGAGGTCGTAGCCGAGGCGGGACGCGCGCAGCAGCAGCTCCTCCAGGGCCCCGAGGTTCACCGGATCGGCGCCGCGGTGCCCGAGCAGCAGCGGCGCGGTGCGGATCGCGCGGATCATCTCGGCCGCCTCCGCGTCCGCGAGCGGCGACAGGCGGTAGGCGCGGTCCTCCAGCAGCTCGGCGGTCTCGTCGGCGATCCCGAACGAGACCAGCGCGCCGAACGAGGGGTCCTCCCGGACCACGATGCGGGTCGCGACCCCGTCCGTGCCGCCGGCGAGCCCGATGCCGTAGCAGGCCAGCAGCTCCACCGCCTGCTCCGGGTCGACCTCGACGGGGCCGCCGTCGCCCAGCCACCCGGCGACCAGGTCCCGCGCCTTGGCGCGGTCCACGTCTTCGAACACCGGCATGCGGCCGTGGGGGCGCTGCCGCCACTGCGCGTACCGGATCACGTACGCCAGCGCCCTGACGGCGTCCTCCGGCGAGGCGTAGGACGGCACGGAGCCCTCCGCGGCCATCCCGTCCGGGCCGATGACGCGCAGCTCGGCGGGCATGCCCTCGGTGCCGAGGTAGGTCGCCACGATCGGCTTCCTGCCCTCGGCGGCCAGCCGGAGGATCTTCTCGGGGACGCGGACGTCGAAGCCGCCGATCGTCGGGGGCGTGAACAGCGCCACGACCGCGTCGACCGAGTCGTCGTCCAGCGCCCCGGCGAGGGCGGCCTCGTAGTCGTCGGCGTCGGCGCTCGGGCCGAGGTCGATGCGGGGCCGGACCTCCAGGCCGAGCGCGACGGCCTCGTCCTGCGCCAGCAGGCCCAGCGAGTTGGAGTTGTCGATGATCGCGATGCGGTCGCCGGCCGGGAGCGGCTGGTAGGCCAGCACCTGCGCCACGTCGAACAGCTCCGCGAGGTCCTCCACCCGGATCACGCCGGCCTGCTCGAACAGCGCGCTGACCGCGTGGTCGGGCAGGGTGAGCGCCCGCGCCGCGTGCCCGATCGGGACGCCCTGCGTGCTGCGGCCGCTCTTCACCGCCACGATCGGCTTGCGGCGGCCGAGCCTGCGCGCCAGCCGCGCGAACTTGCGGGGGTTGCCCAGCGACTCCAGGTAGAGCAGGACGGCCCTGGTCGCCGGGTCCTCCTCCCAGTACTGCATGAGGTCGTTGCCGGAGACGTCCGCCCGGTTCCCCGCCGAGACGAACGTGGACAGCCCGAGACCGCGTTCGGCCGTCCGCTGCAAGATGGCGATGCCCAGCGCGCCGGACTGGGAGAAGAACCCCACCGGGCCGCGTCCCGGCATGGTCGGCGCCAGGGTCGCGTTCAGCCGCACGTCGGTGTCGGTGTTGGCGATGCCCAGGCAGTTGGGGCCGACGACCCGCATCCCGTAGGCGCGCGCAAGCCGCACCAGTTGCTCCTGGGCGGCGCGTCCCTCTTCCCCTACCTCGCCGAAGCCGGACGACACGACGACCAGCCCGCGCACACCCTTGCCTGCGCACTCCTCCACGACCTCGTGGACGGCGTCGGCGCGCACGGCCACGACGGCGAGGTCCACATCGTCCGGGATCTCCAGCACGGACGCGTACGCGCGGACCCCGGCCACCGCGACCGCCGACGGATGCACCGGGTACACCGGTCCGCTGAAGTCGCCGGCGAGCAGGTTCCGCAGGACGGTCTGCCCCACGCTGTGCTCGGCCCGGCTCGCCCCGATCACCGCCACCGACCGCGGGAACAGCAGCCGCTGGATCGACCGCGACTCGGCCCGGTGCTCGCGCGCCGTCATGACCTCCAGCGAGGTGTCGGTCGGCTCCAGGTCGAGGACGAGCTCGATCACGCCCTCCTCGAAGCGCTGCTCCGCCTGGTACCCCGCCTCCCGGAACACCCGGGTCATCCGGCGGTTGTCGGGCAGGACGCTCGCCACGAACCGGCGCACGCCCCGCTCCCGCGCCGCCGCGGCGATGTGCTCCAGCAGCACGGCACCGAGCCCGCGGCCCTGGTGCGCGTCCTCCACGAGGAACGCCACCTCCGCCGTCTCGGGCCGGTCGGCCAGGCTGTCGTAGCGGACGACCGCCACCATCTCCTCGGCGATCGTGGCGATCAGCGCGACGCGCCGGTCGTAGTCGACGGTCGTGAAGTGCTCGACATCGCGGTCCGACAGGTGGGGGCGCGGGGAGAAGAACCGGTAGTAGATCGACTCCGGGGACAGCCGCGCGTGGAACGTGCGCAGGAGCTCGGCGTCCTCGGGCCGGATGGGACGCAGATGGGCCGTCCCGCCGTCGCTGAGGACGACGTCGGCCTCCCACTGGTCCGGGTAACGCTCGGTCACGTACCCGAGGGTAAGGCACGGATGCGTCACGGCCCCCGCGAAGAAAAACGGGCTTCCTCGGTTTCGCTGCGCGTTCGAGACCTAATCGGGGCTCGAGAGCTGTTACGGTCGAGCACACGCCCTGAATGCCGCTCGCGCGGGCCGTGTTGATCGAGGTGATGACTCCATGACGCGCGTGGTCGTGGTCGGCGATCTTATGACAGACACCGTGGCTCGTGCCGCGTATCCCCTTGCGAAGGGGAGCGACACGCCCGCCGCCGTGACGACCCACGGTGGCGGCTCCGGCGCCAACGTGGCCGCATGGCTTGCCGTGGAGGGGACCGACGCCGCCTTCGTCGGCCGCCGCGGCTCCGACATCGCGGGCCGTAACCGGGACATGGAGTTGATGGGCTACGGCGTCGACGCCCGCCTCGTCATGGACCAGGAGCGTCCCACCGGCACCTGCGTGGTCATGGTCACCCACAAGGGCGACCGGACGATGCTGTCGGACCCCGGTGCCAACGCCGCCCTCCTCCCGGAGGACATCGAGCGCTGCAAGGACCTGTTCTCCCAGGGCACCCACCTGCACCTGTCGGGGTACTCCCTGATCAACGAGGGCTCCCGCAAGGCGGCCATCCACACCCTCGACATCGCCCGCAAGGCGCAGATGTCGGTCTCCGTGGACGGCGGCTCGTCCTCCCCGCTCAAGCGGATGGGCGCCGAGCCCTTCCTGGAGTGGACGCAGGGCGCCCGCCTCCTGGTCGTCAACGCCAAGGAGGCCGAGATCCTCACCGGCCGCGACACCCCGGAGCAGGCCGCCAAGGTGCTGACCGCCTGGTACCCCCAGGTCGTCATCAAGAGCGGCGCCGACGGCGCCCTCTGGTACACCAACGGCCGCCCCGAGCCGGTCACCGTCGCGGCGGAGCCCGTCGAGAAGATCGTCGACGGCACCGGCGCCGGTGACGCGTTCGTCGCCGGGTTCCTCCCGCCCTGGCTGGACGGCAAGCAGCCGGCCGACGCGCTCACCGCGGGCTGCCGCCTGGCCGCCCGCGCCATGCAGCACCTGGGCGCCCGCCCCACCCTCGACGTGGTCGACAACCAGATCAAGTAGCGGCGGCCCGGTCGCTCGGGAGAGCAGCGCCCGTCAGGCGAGCGGGGTGTAGGTGCGGACGTCCTCCTTGACCGCGTCCCAGAGGCGGTTGAGGGGGTGCCCCGCGTCATAGCGTTCGAGATCGGCGCGGCGGACGAAGGCGCCCGTCATGAGCTCGGCCTTGGGCTCCAGGTCGTCGTGCAGCTTGATCGCGCGGAGCGGGACGGCGTCGGGGTCCTCCTGCGCCGCCATGCCCCGCCCGATCGAACCCGTGACGATCATGCAGCCGCGCACGAACCCGGAGCGCAGCAGCGACAGCCCGTAGTGCAGGTCGTCGATGTCGGCGACGACGCTCAGGCGCTCGCGGAAGTTCGTCCCGTACCAGGTGGCGAGCAGGTCGGCGACGAGCCCTGCGGGCGGCACCACCAGCGGGATCCGGCCGAGGCGGCTGGTCTCCACGGGGGTGTCGGGCAGTTCGCCCTCCGGCAGGTTGGTGAGCAGCAGCGCCTGGCCCCGGGCGTACTCGATGACCTCGTACTCCTTCAGGCGCAGGTCGCCCTCCGGGGTGCTGACGATGCTGCCGCAGATGAGGTCGACCTGGCGGGTCTCCAGCCGGGACCACAGGTCCTTGGTGCGGACGTGGGCGACCTTGAACTCGACCTCCCGCTGCCGGAACTCCTCGGAGACCCGGTCCCAGGCCCGGGAGACGATCGGCAGGGTGAACTCGGTCGTCCCGACCGTCAGCATCCGGCCGAGGCGGCGCCGGCTCCAGTGAATGGACTCCAGCCATTTCTCGAAGGTCGTGCGCGCCAGTTCGACCGTGGTCTCCCCGGTCGGGGTGAACAGGTAGTCCTTCCCGCGCCCCTGCCGGACGGTCAGGACCTCGCCGCACAGGACCTGGCTGTTGCGGTTCAGCGTGTCGAGCTGCTTCTGGACGCTCGACTGCTCGCGGCCCAGCACCCGGGCCGCCCGTAGCGCCGACCCCGTCTCGTGCACCACCAGCAGCGTCCGGAGCTGGTCGAACGTCATGTCCAGCAGGCCGGGCGGACACTCCAGGAGCGAGTCGAGGGTCGGGGACATGGGGTGGGACATTACTACCTCATCCGGCGGGTCGCGGAAATGGCCGCGCGGTCAACTAAGCGGGAAATGATGACATTTCCGCCTGAACTTATCTCAAGATGTTCTGCCAAACAACTGGACAGAGTTTTCTAACCTCTAGAACACTTTCCTTCGAGCCGCTCCACCGCCGCCGTCACCCGTCCCACTCCCAGGACGGCGGCGCTCCCGGGCGCGCCCCGGTGGTGCCGGCCGCCGGGGCCGCCGCCCGGCGCCCCGACTCCCGTTCGCCGCGGCTCTTCTCCGCCGCGGCGCCGGGACCGGACGCCGGCCCGTGCGCGGGGCCGCGCGCACGGCCCGGCCCGAAAACGTCCCGCCCGCGCCCTCGGGGGCGCGCGGGCGGCACACTCTTCCCCTGCCGCGAACCCGGCCCGCGGCGGGGCACGGCGTCCACCCGCCAGCGGCGCGGCCGCCGCCGCACGCCGAGGACGAGACGGCCCGGCCCAGCGCGGTCACCGCCAGAGCCGCCTCGTGCCGCAACCGGCGGCAGCGGTCACACGCGGCATCCGCCCTCCGCGAAGGCCGGGCAGAGATCGTCCCTCCGCGCTCCCGGGTCCGCTGTAGGCGAGGGCGGACCAGGATCCGCCACCTCCGCCGGGCAAGAGGTCGGTCGGTCCCTCCGTCTTCCCGGTCCGACGTGGGCGAGGGGGCGGACCAGGATCAACCGCCTCCGCCCAACCGGGGGCGTATCTCGCCGAGCGGCACTGGATCGCAGGGCTTCACCGGACCGCGCACCTGGTACAAGCTGAGCTGCACCGCCGTCATGCCTCCGGCGCGGGTCACGGCGAGCGTCCAGACCAGGGTGTTTCCGGGCTTGATGCGTTCAGGATGCACGTAGAAGATCGCGCGCTTGTCCCGGTGGGGCAGGAGCCATCCGTCATCGACCGGGCTCGCACGCCTGTTGGCCTCCACGTCGAGATCACCACGCGGGACGCTCGAACACTCCGTCTGGGAGGGGATCAGTTCGATGTCCGCCTTGACGCCCAGCGCGGCGAGCTCGCGTTCCACCCTGTCCAGCCGCCGCTCGATGATCGCCGGTGGGCCTGCGAGGTCGTCCATCGTCACCTTGATCCGGCCGTCCGGCAGCCGCTCGGCCGCGTACGCCTGGTCACCGCCCGACCCTCCGCCGAGCGGCACCGTCGCGACCGCCGCGGCGCCGATGGCCGCGACGCCCAGCACGTAGCGCCGCCGCACCCGAAACCTGCGCTCCCGTGTCCGCGCCCTCTCCTCCAGCCGGGCTCGTGCCTGGGCGGTCACCTCGGACGACGGACCGGGACGGGCGTCGTGGTACTCCCGCAGCATGCGCATCTCGTCCATCACTCCGCGTCTCCTTCAAGGGCTTTGCGCAGCTTGCGCCGCGCCCGGTTGAGCCGGGAGCCGACCGTCCCGACGCGGATGCCGAGGGCCTGCGCGACCTCCTCATAACCCAGGTCGCCGTACGCGACCAGCAGCAGAACGTCGCGGTCTCCCGCGCCCAAGCCCGCCAGCGCCGCCGCCAGCCGGGGCCGCATCCCCTGCGCGCTGACCATCTCGGCGACCCGGTCGGCGTGGTCGGTCTCGTCGGCCGCGCGTCCGACCGCCCGGTAGGCCCGCGTCTCGGAACGGCGATGCCGCCGGAGGAGGTTGGTGGCGATGCCGTACAACCACGCGCGGGCCTGGGGGCGTCCGGTGTCGTACTTGTGCCGCAGCGTGAAGGCCGTCAGGAACGTCTCGGCGGCCACGTCGTCGGCCGCGGCGTCCCCGAGACGGGACGCGACGTAGCGGTGGATCTCCGCGAAGTACCGGTCGAAGATCTCCGAGAACCGCTCAGGATCACCACGGGACGCCGCCATCACCACGGCGTCGCTGGGCTCCACGGGCATCCCGGCCGGCGCCGCGGACGAGGGAACAGTGGCGGCCATGCGTCGGCACCTTCCGAGTGGCTCCCCTGACACCCGTTATTGCCCGCCCACTCCCCCCGCCTTCACGCCAACCCCCAAAATGGCCAATAGGGGCCGCGCCACCATGGCCACCGCAGCCTGCGCACGCCCGACACCCGACACATCGCACGCCCGGCCGCCTGTCCGGCGGGTCGAACACGCCGGTACCCGGGCCTCGGCCGTCCGCGTGCGGCGGTAGGGCGCGCGCCCGGCAGCCTGCACACGCCCGGCACCCGACACGCCCCCGGCACGTCGCGCGTGTGGTTGCAGGCCGCGTGCCCGGTGGGTTGAGCGCGCTCGGCGTCCTGCGCGTTCGGGTGTTGCGTGTGGTGGCAGGGCGGGGATTGGGAAGGGTGCCGGGGTGGGGAGTGCGGGGCTTCGGGGTTAGGTGGGCGTGGCTAGTGCCAAGGGGAGGGTTGATTGAGCGCCGGACTCTTTTAGGAGGCGGGTGGCTACGGTCATTGTCCAGCCGGTTTCTATGCGGTCGTCCACCAGGAGGATGTGGCCGGGGTTGTCGGCTAGGGCCTCGGCCAGGTCTTGGGGGACGGCCAGGGCGTTCCAGACGGAGCGGAGGCGTTGGGCGCTGTTGTGGCGGCGGGGGGCGGGGTCGCCGATGGGGGTCAGTTCGCCCAGGTAGGGCAGGCGGCCTATCTGGGCGATGCGCCGGCCGAACGTCGTGACCAGGCGGGGGCGGGAGCGGGAGCCGATCGTGACGACGCCGGTGGGGCGGGCCGTCCAGTCCCAGGCGGCGAGGACCTTCACGACGGCGTCCACCAGGTCGGCCGGGACGTCGGTGTCGTCGGCGGCGAACAGGCCGCGCAGGCGGTTGCCCCAGCCGATGTCGGTGAGGCGGCCGAGGGCGCGGCCCGTCTCGGCCTGGAGCTCGGGCTTGATGCGGCCGGAGACGCCCAGGTCGTCCTTCACGCCCGTCGGCCACATGCGGCGGGGGGCGATGTCGACGCCGGGGCGGTGCAGGCGGTCGCGGGCCTGGGTCGTGCTCTCCTGGGTGACCTCGGTGGGCCAGTGGCGGCCCGTGCAGTTGTCGCAGCGGCCGCAGGGCGCGGCGGCGGGGTCGTCCAGCTGGCGGCGCAGGAACTCCTCGCGGCAGCCGGTGGTGGCGATGTAGTCGAGCATCGCCTGCTGCTCGCGGCGGCGCTCGGCAGTGACGCGCTCGTAGCGCTCGCGGTCGTAGGACCAGGGTTCGCCCGTGGACGTCCAGCCGCCCTTGACGCGGCGGGCGGCGCCGTCCACGTCGAGGACCTTGAGCATCATCTCCAGGCGGGCCCGGTTGAGGTCGACCATCGGCTCCAGGGCCGTGGTGGAGAGCGGGCGGTCGGCCATGTCAAGGACGTCCAGCGTGCTGCGGACGATGTGCTCCGGAGGGAAGGCCAGGCTTGCGAAGTAGGCCCAGATGTCGCGGTCTTCGCGGCCGGGGAGCAGGATCACCTCGGCGCGGTCGACGCCGCGGCCGGCCCGGCCGATCTGCTGGTAGTAGGCCACCGGGGACTGCGGCGCACCGACGTGGACGATGAAGCCGAGGTCGGGCTTGTCGAAGCCCATGCCGAGGGCGCTGGTGGCGACGAGGGCCTTGAGCTTGTTGTCGTGGAGGTCCCGCTCGGCCTGGAGGCGCTCGGCCTGCTCGGTCTGGCCGGAGTAGGCGGCCACCTCGTACCCGCGGTCGCGGAGCCAGCCGGTGATCTCGTGGGCCGCGGCGACGGTGAGGGTGTAGATGATGCCGGAGCCCGGGAGGTCGCCGAGGTGCTCGCCCAGCCAGGCGACGCGCTGCTCGGCGGAGGGGAGGTTCACCACGGCGAGGTGCAGCGAGTCGCGTTCGAGGGGGCCCCGCAGGACCAGGGCGTCGTCGCCGGCGAGCTGCTCGGCGACGTCCTTGGTGACGCGGGCGTTGGCCGTCGCGGTGGTGGCGAGCACCGGGATGCCGGGCGGCAGGTCGGCCAGCAGGGTGCGCAGCCGCCGGTAGTCGGGGCGGAAGTCGTGGCCCCAGTCGGAGATGCAGTGCGCCTCGTCGACCACGACCAGCCCGGCCCCCGCGGCGAGCTTCGGCAGGACGAGATCGCGGAAGTCGGGGTTGTTGAGCCGCTCGGGGCTCACCAGCAGGACGTCGACCGCGCCCTCCTCGACCTCGGCGAAGACCTGCTCCCAGTCGCCGGTGTTGGACGAGTTGATCGTGCGGGCGCGGATGCCCGCCCGGTCGGCGGCCTCGATCTGGTTGCGCATCAGCGCCAGCAGCGGCGAGACGATCACGGTCGGGCCGGCGCCGCGCTCGCGCAGCAGCCGGGTCGCCACGAAGTAGACGGCGGACTTGCCCCAGCCGGTCCGCTGGACGACGAGGGCGCGCCGCCGCTCGACGACGAGCGCGCTGATCGCCGTCCACTGGTCGTCGCGCAGCCGCGCGTGGTCACCGGCGAGGGCGCGCAGGCACCGCTCGGCCTCGTCCCGCAGACCGTCCGAAGAGCTCATGCGTCCTTGGTACCAGTGCCGCGGAGCACCCGCACCAGAACGACGTTCTGTGGAAAACGGCCGGTTTCGGCTGATCACGGCTTGCACCGCGCGACCGATACTCTTCGCGAGTGGACTGGGAACAGACGATCGACACGGCCATCAAGGCGGCTATGATCCCGCTCTGCACAGGGCTTTCCTGCTGGGCCTTCGTAGAAGCGTGGGCCAACTTCCGACTCCTGGTCCGCGGGCAGTGGATCGAGGCGGAGATCGTCGGAGTCCGTGAGGACTCCGACGGCGAGGGCGATCCCCGCTTCTATCCCGAGGTCGCCTTCAGCCCGCCGGACAGCGACGAGGTCAGAGTGGAGTCCAAGGTCGGTCGGCTCTATCCGATCGACCGCTCGACGCGGCTGCGCGTCCGGTACGACCCGGCCAAGCCTCAGCGCGTTCGCTTGGAGGGCTACGACAGGCCCGGCCTGTTCTCCTGCTTGGCGGCCGGAGTCGCAGGGGCATCTCTTGCCGTGGGTTTGGTCGTGAACTTCGTCACCTGATGTCCTGAGCCGCGGCCACAGGTCGGCGGCCCCAGTGCGCTGCGTCGGCCACTGCCGCCCGGCATTCGCATGGCGACGCCGGTGAGTGAGAAGGGTGGGACGCAGGCCACGGATTGGGGACGCCGGGCAGGTGGGTAGCCTGCCAGTCAAGATCGGTTCATGGGCGGGAAGGGACACCTGGGGGGAATGGGCGCGGCTGATCGCTTGCGGCGGACATGGCAGGTCCTGATGGACACCACGCCCCCCGAGGCGCCGGAAGACGAGCCGAGCGAGATCGTCGACGCGCGCGTCGTCGATCTGGTGCTGCGCGTGGGCGAGCTCCTTCTGGCCAGTGGCGAGACCACCGAGCGCGTCAACGAGGCGATGCTCGGTCTGGCCGTGGCCTACGAACTCCCCCGCTGCGAGGTGCAGGTCACGCTGACCAGCATCCTGGTCTCGGCGCACCCGGGAGGGGGCGCGGCGCCGATGACGGGCGCGCGCGCCATCCGGCGGCGGACTCCGGCCTACTGGCGGCTCACCGCGCTGCACCAGCTCGTCCAGGACGCGTCCATCGGCATGCTCGAACTGGAGGAGGCCCACAAGCGGCTCGCGGAGATCAAGAGGGGCCGCCCTCCGTACCCGACCTGGCTGCTGGTCGTGTCGCTCGGGCTCATCGCCGCGTCGGGCAGCGTGCTGTCCGGCGGCGGGCCGCTGGTGGCGACCACGGCGTTCGTCGCCACGATGCTGGGCGACCGCACGGCCGCCGCGCTGGCGCGCCGGGGCATCGCGGAGTTCTTCCAGCTGTCGGTGGCCGCCGCGATAGGAGCGGCGGCGGCCGCGGGGGTGGTGGCCCTCGGCAACCCGGGCCAGGCCGCGACGATCGTCACCGGCTCGATCCTGGCGCTGCTCCCGGGACGCCCGCTGGTGGCGAGCATCCAGGACGGCATCACCGGAGACCTGGTCAGCGCCGGGGCGCGGGTCCTGGAGGTCTTCTTCATGATCGCGGCGATCGTGGCCGGGCTGGGCGCCGTGGTCTACCTCGCGGTGAACATGGGCGTGCCGATCGACGTGGTGCACCTGCCCACCCCCTCGGCGAGCCTGAAGCCCATCGCCGTCCTGGCCGCCGCCGCCATCTCGCTGACGTTCGCGGTGTCCCTCGCCGCCCCGCGCGACGTGCTGACCACGGTCGCCCTGGGCGGCGCGATGATCTGGGTGCTGTACGTCCTGGGCCGCGGATGGCACGTTCCACCCGTCCTGGCCGCCGCCGTGGCGGCGACCCTCGTCGGTGTCATGGCGAGCTGGCTCGCCCGCAGGCACGGGGCGCCCGTCATGCCCTTCGTGGTCCCCGCCATCGGCCCGCTGCTGCCGGGGACGGCGCTCTACCGCGGCATGGTCGAGCTCAACACCGGTTCGCCGCAGGCGGGCGTGCTGAGCCTCATCGGAGCGATCTCCGTGGCGCTCGCGCTCGGCGCCGGCGTGAACCTCGGCGGCGAACTCGTCCGCGCGTTCCAGCACGTCGGCCTCAGCGCGTCGGGCCGCTGGGCCCGCCCGGCGGCCCGCCGGACCCGCGGCTTCTGACCCCGCCCGGTCCTGCCGGCGGCCGGTCCTGCCGGCGCGCGACCTCGCCGGTGGGCGCCTCGTCGGCGCCCAGGCGGTGGGTGGTTCCGGCGGCGGTTTTGTCGGTGGTGGACGTTACGTTCGCGGCATGTACCGACAGGGAGACGTCCTGATCCTGCCCGTGCCCGAGGAATCGGTTCCGCAGGCCGTCCGCGAGCTGCCGCCGTCCCCGCGCGACGGCCGGGGCCGCATGGTGCTGGCCCGTGGTGAGGCCACCGGGCACGCCCACGCCCTCGCCGCGCCCGGCACGCTGCTGCGCACCCCCGACCCGCTCGTCCCGGACCACCTGCACCTGCCGTCCGGCGGGCGGCTGGTGCATGAGGAGCACGCGGCGATCACCCTGCCCAAGGGCTGGTACCGGGTGATCCGCCAGCGCGAGTACGTGCCCGGCGCGGTCCGCGTCGTGGCCGACTGAGGGGCGGGACGATGCTCACCGGAACGATGCTCACCGGAACGGTACGCGAGACCCATTACGTGGTCGGAGACTGGCAGGCGGCGGCGTTCGCCACCGGTCCCGCCGACCGTGCACGCGCCGAGGCGGGCGTGGCCGCCGCCTACGCGGCCGCAGGGTTGGAGCCCCCCGAGCGGTACCTGTGGGTGCCCTCCCCCATGCGGGGCGCCGTCGCGGCGGCCGTCCTCGCCGGGCATGGCGAGGCGTTGGAGAAGGCCGGGCTTGACGACCTGCTCCAGCAGGCCCGCGCCGACCTGGGCGCCGACGCGGCGGGGCGGAGCGTCCTGACGGACGTGCGCACCCGGCCTTGGGAAGCCGAACGCGCGGCGGCCTGCTCCGAACAGGGGCCGGAGCAGTGGCCGCGCACCTGGGCCGAGACGGGCGGGCTGCTGTGGGACCAGGTGCAGGCGCTGGTGACGCGCGTGCGCGGGGCTGTCGGCGACCGGGCGCACGGCCGGTCGATGGCGGCGGGGAACGAGCGGTCCACCCCGGAGGAGGACGCGGCCGAGTCGCTGCTGCGCGCGGCCACGCTCGACGCCGTCCTGGGCCAGCACGACGCGCCGTGGCTGGCGTTGTTCGAGTCGCTCGGACGGCTCGACGGCCCGCTGACCGGGCTGGCGGAAGTCGCCCGGTCGGCCGGCTGGTGGTGGCCCTACGAGCGGCTGGTGATCCTCTCCGAGCGGCCCAGTGAGCTGTACCGCGACGAGCCCGGCCGGCTGCACCGCGGCGACGGCCCCGCCCTCGCCTACCCGGACGGATTCGCCCTGCACGCCTGGCGCGGCATGCCGATCCCGCCCGATTTCGTCGAGTCGCTCACCGACCTGACGCCCGACCGCATCTCCGCCGAGCAGAACGCCGAGCTGCGCCGCGTGATGCTGGAGATCTTCGGTTACGACCGGTACCTGGCCGAGACCGGCGCGCGTCCGCGGCACCGCGACGAGACGGGCGTCCTGTGGTCGATCGACCTGCCGGGCGACGAACCGGTGGTCATGGTGGAGGTGGTCAACTCCACGCCCGAGCCGGACGGCACGCACCGCACCTACTACCTGCGCGTCCCGCCCGACACTCGCACGGCGCGCGCGGGCGTCGCGTGGACGTTCGGCGTGGACGAGGCCGACTACCACCCCGAGAAGCAGACCTGAGCCTGTAGGCGACCGGAGTATCCGGTCTGGCCGGCGTCCCCTGGTCTCACTTCCCCAGTCACCAGGGGGCGCCGCCCGTTCAGGGAGCCTGGCCGAGCAGGGCGGGGATCCGTTCGAGGACGCCGCCGGCGAAGGTGTCGTAGAGGCCGAGCGGTTCGAGGTGGACGTAGCCGATGTGGCAGTCGCACGTGTCGAGCGGGCAAGGGCGCGGTGCCAGGGCGTCCTGGAACGATCCGTCGTAGAGGTTGCCCAGCACGGACGGGACGAAGTGGCAGCGCCGGACCGTTCCGTCGCCGTCCACCGACACGACCGTGTCCCCCGTCCGGCAGGGGAGGCCGCGGCTCGCGTGCGGATGGCGGCTCACGGGGAACAGCGGGTCGATGTCGGTCCAGGAGGCGGCCTCGGCGTCGTCGTAGACGCGTCCTTCGGCGGCGTTGACCCAGAGATAGGTGGTGTCGGGAAGGTCCGCGCGGAGGCGGCGGGCGGCGTCGAGGTGCTCCGGCTGGCCGACGATCCCGACGCTGAAGCGGACACCGCGCGACGCCAGGTCCAGGCATTTGCCGAGGAACCGCTCGTAGGGCACCTGGCCGGGGTGGTAGGTCGCCCACAGCGCCAGCCGGGTGAGGTCGGCGTCGGCCGTCCACGACACGCGGTGGCTGAGGTTCGTCTGGATCGCGACCCGCTCCACGTGCGGGAGGTGGCTCAGGTCGGTCAGGGCGCGCCGGTACCAGGAGCGGACGAGCCCCTCGCCCCACGGCGTGAAGAGGACCGAGACGCGGTGGTCGCGGTGCGCCACCCACTCCGTGAAGCGTTCGAGCGCGGCGCGGTCGGCGCGGAGCTGCTCGGGCGTGTCGCGGCGCTTGGCGAACGGGCAGTACGGGCAGTCGTAGTCGCAGCTGGCGAGCGGCCCCCGGTACAGGATCGTCAGATGGTCCATCACCGCGCCTCGTAGGAGGCCATCAGGTCCCGGACAGGGGACGAGAACAGGGCCGGGCCTATGGCGTCGGAGTAGGCGAGCCCCTCAGGGGTGAGTCGAACGGCGTCCTCGGTGGTCTCCAGCCATCCGCGATCGGCGAAGGACTTCAGATCGGCGGGGAAGTCGTCCATCGGGTCGCTCCCGAAGCGCGCGCGGTAGGCGCCCAGATCGACGCCGCTCGCTTGCAGAAGGGACTGGACGAGATGCCGCCGGCGGCGTTCGTCGTCGCCCAGCGCGAAGCCGACGCGGGCGGTGGTGAAATCGGACTCGCGCACGTAGTCGTCGATGATGGAGCGCACCTGCCCGGCTCCGACGGCGTACTCGAACGAGTAGTGGAGGCGGGAGGTGTAGGAGCGCGCCCCGCAGCCCAGACCGACCATGCCGTCCGTCTGGCAGCAGTACTCCGTGCCGCCCGCACCGGATGACGGCAGCCGGAACATCCGCATCGACACCTGCTCGTAGCCCTCGCCGAGCAGGTGGTCGCGGCCGAGCCGGTAGAGGGTGAGGCGCTGGTCGTCCCAGTCCTGGGCACGGCGGCCGAGGCCGGTCAGCGGGCGGACGTAGAGCGGGTACAGGTAGACCTCCTCAGGGCGCCACGCGAGAGCGGCGTCCAAGGAGTGCGTCCACGTCGCGGGCGTCTGGCCGTCGATGCCGTAGATCAGGTCGATGTTCAGGATCGGGAACCCCACGGCACGGATGCGGTCCAGCGCGGCCTCCACTTCGGCGCGCTTCTGCGGCCGGACGGCGGCGCGCGCCTCCTCGTCCAGGAAGCTCTGCACGCCGATGGATACGCGGGTGGTCCCGTGTTCGGCGAGGACAGTCAGCCGGTCGGTGGTGGCGGTCGCAGGGGACGTCTCCACGCCCAGCGGGATCGAGCCGAACCCGGGGAACCGTCCGGCGATGCCGCAGAGCCGTTCCAGCTCGGACGCGGTGAAGTAGGTCGGCGTCCCCCCGCCGAACGCCGCGGTGGCGAAGGCGGGCCCGTCCAGGGCGTCCAGGACGGCGGTGGCCTGCCGGTCGAGCGCGTCCAGGTAGGCGCCGGTCAGTTCCTCCGGCGCGCCGGTGCGGGTGAAGAGGTTGCAGAAGCCGCACCTCATCTCGCAGAACGGCACGTGCAAGTACAGGAAGAGCGCGTCGAGCGGCTCGTCCGCCCACACGTCCCGCAGCGCGGGCTCGGGGCGCAGCGGACGGTAGGCGGTCTTGTGCGGATAGGCGTACACGTACGCCTGATATGGGTTCACGGCGTTCAGGTTCACGGCAGAACGAACTCCCCGTACGGAACGGTCCAGACGACCTCGTGGCCGATGCGGTGGCCCGTGTGGCCGTCCTCGCCGTACGCCGTCCCGTGGTCGGAGCAGACGATGACGAAGCACGGCCGGCGCATCAAGCCGAACAGCCTGCCGATGTGGGCGTCCACATGCCGGAGCGCGGCGGCGTGGCTCGCACGCGTATCCCCGTCTGAACGTGTGGCGCCGTCCATGTAGAACCAGTTGGGCTGGTGCAAGGACGCGACGTTCAGCAGCAGGAACAGGCGCCGTCCGGCAGGCAGACGCGCCATGACCTCGGCGATCCGGTCGATCTGGTTGGGCAGCGACTCCGGGTCGGTCACGCCGAACTCGCGCTCCCAGTGGCTCTCGGCGAAGAGCGACGGCAGCGCCGACCCGAGCGGTGTCAGCTTGTTGAAGAACCCGACGCCGCCCACGCAGACCGTGTGGTAGCCCGCGGCGGCGAGGCCCGCCGGCAGGTCGGCGGCGTCGAACGTCCACGTGCCTGCGGCGGTGGTCTCGCTGCCCGGGAAGGCGCCGGCGAACAGGCGCGGATGCGGGCCGGGCGATGCGGGCGTCGGCAGGAAGCCGGCCAGCATCGCCGCGTGCGCGGCGTAGGTGAAACTGCCGGGCGTGTGGCGGCGCTCCCAGCGGCCTTCCGGGAGCAGCGCGGCCAGCGTGGGGGTGTCCCCCGCCGCGGCCAGTTCGGCGGCCACGTCGTACCGCAGCGTGTCGAGGGTCACCAGCAGCACGTCGTGGCTGCCGATGACCTCGTTCATGTCGTGCACGCGCTCAACACCGCCCGGACCTGGGCTCCGTAGGTGTCCAGGCCCTCGGCCGAGGTCCCGGGGAGCCCGGTCAGCCCTGGCAGCAGGTCGCCGAAGGCGTTCACCTCGCAGACCGCGAACCGCTTCAACCCGAATCCCGCGAGCAGGTCGACGCCGACCATGGGGCTGCCCGGGAAGCAGGCGGCGGCCCGCGCGCACACGCCGAGGGCCCGGTTCCAGCCGTCCTCTCCAAGCGCGCGCCGCACCGCCCCCAGGTCTCCCCTGGCACCGCCCAGGTGCAGGTTCGTCATCGGGGTCCGGCTGGTCCGGACGACGGCGTGCGTGGGTTCGCCGCCGATGACGACGACCCGCAGGTCGAACACGCGCCCGCCGATCGTCGCCTTCGGCAGCCAGCGCTCCACGTGCAGGCCGTCCGGGGCGAGCAGGTCGATCAGCGCCGCGACCTCGGCCTCGGTCTCGTACGAGCGGACGCGCAGCGAGTTGACCAGCCGGTCGCCCTCCAGGAGCGCCGACGTCACGGCACGCACGCGGCCCGGCGCCGTCTGGAGCGCGACCACCCCGGAGGCGGACGAGCCGTGCGCCGGCTTCACGAACACCCGCCGCTCGCCCGCCTCGGTCATCCGGGCGCGGAGCGAGGCGTATCCGTCGACCTCCGGCAGGGCGGGCGGGACGGGCACTCCCGCACAGAGCAGGCGGGCATGGGTGAGCCGCTTGTCGAACATGACCGCGATCTCCTCGACGTCGCCGAGGAGACGGGCACCGGAGGCCGAGGCCGCCGCCGACACCCGCCGCAGCGCCGCCGTGAACGTCCGGTGCCAGCGGGCCCCGCCGCCGACCCGCTCGGGCGCGCCGGGGCCGCGCAGCAGCGCGTCGGCCTCGGCGTCCTCTCCGGGCGAGTCGACGCGGACGGCCTCGCCCGCCGCGAAGGAGAGCGGGGCGCCGCGCAGCACGCCGGTCCAGGGGACGAGCCGGGGCTCGGGCAGCCCGGCGGACCGGCACGCCGCGGCGAGCAGCGCGGGACGCCGGTCGCCGGGCGAGCCGACCACGGCGAGCGTCATTCCGACACCGCGATGTAGGAGTCGCTGAAGAGCCATTCCTGGTCCCGCCACGACGGCTCGCCCAGCGCGTCGGTGAGATCGAGGTCGACGCCCGGCAGCGCCGCACGGAGCCGCTCGGCCATCGCCTCGCTCAGGAAGGCGTGGTGGAGGTCGAGGCTGCGCAGGTGGGTGAGGGGCTGCCCGGACAGGAGGGCCTCCGCTCCCCGGTCGGACAGCATCCCCATCGCCAGGCTGAGCGACTCCAGCCGGGCGACGACCGGCGCGCTCGCCAGGGCTCCCGCCAGCTCGTCCTGGAACGGGCCGTTCTCAAGGCCGAGGTGCTTCAGGGACGGGAACCGCTCGCCGGTGAGGATGGGCGCGAAGTCCTCGGCCGAGGACGACCCGCCGTACTGCTCCGAACCGATCCACAGGTCCAGGTGCTCCAGTAGGGGCAGGTCGCCGCCCGCGACCGCCCGCACGACCTCCGCCGGCAGCCCGCCGGACTCGATCCGCAGCGCCTTCAGCCGTTCGAGGCGCAGCGGCTCGAATCGCAGGTCGGACGCGCCCCGGATCTCGAAGTGCTCCAGCCCCGGGTAGGCGTCGAACACCGGCGAGATGTCGCCGTTCTGGACCCAGGAGATGTGGCACTCCCAGTCGAGGACGTCACCGAAGAACAGCGCGCGCAGGCGGGGGAAGCGCCCGGCGTTGTCCACCAGCCACCGCACCAGGTCGAACTCCTCGCGGGAGAACCCCCAAAAGCCGATGACGAGGTGAGTGACCTTGGAGGTGTCGACCGTCGTCAGGAGGAGGTCGAGGTTCTCGGGGACCTCCGCGCCCCACGCGCCGTTGTCGTGGACGTGGTGGTAGACGCCCCAGGCCACCTCGTCCGGCTCCGGCAGCGGGCCGTCCGGCTCGCCGTCGAAGGTGTGGACGGGCAGCCCCGCGAAGGTGGAGAGGCGTTGCTGGATCATTCGGACACCGCGATGTAGTGCCAGTCGCCGTCCGGCTTCTCCTGGTCGTCGAGGTCGACCTTGACGCCGGGCAGCGCCGCCCGCACCCGCTCGATCATCGCGTCGGACAGGAAGTGGTGGTGCAGGTCCAGCTTGCGCAGGTGGGTCAGCGGCTGGCCGGCCAGCAGCGCCTCGGCGCCCTGGTCGGTCAGGACGCCCATCGCGAGGCTCAGCGACTCCAGCCGCGCGACGATCGGCGCGCCGGCGACCGCCGCCGCGATCTCGTCCTGGATCTCGCTGTCCTCCAGGCCGAGGTGGCGCAGGTTCGGCAGCCGCTCGCCGGACAGGAACGGCGCGAGGTCGGCGACGGTGGCGTCGCCGCCGTAGTTCTCCTCGCCGAGCCACAGGTCGAGGTGCTCGAGGTTCGGCAGGTCGCTGGCCCCCACGGCGCGCACGATCCGGGCGGGCAGCCCGCCCGACTCGAAGCGCAGCACCTTCAGCTTCTCGCTCTTGACCGGGTCGAGGACGAGCCCCTGCGCGCCGCGCACCTCGAAGCGTTCGAGGTCGGGGAACGCGGCGAACAGGGGCGTGATGTCGGCGTGCTCGATCCAGGAGATCTCCGCTTCCTCGCCGGTGATGTCACCGAGGAACAGCGCCCGCAGCTTCGGGAACGACGCGGCGGCCCCGGTCAGCAGCGCCACCGGGTCGGGGAAGTCGTCGGACTCGTAGGACGCGCCCCAGTAGCCGATGATGAGCGCCGTCACCTCGGTGGTGTCGATCGTGTCGAGGAACCGCCGGAAGACCGCGTCGAACGGCTCCTCGTCGAAGGAGGTCCCGACGAACCAGGCGGCCTCGCCCGCGGGCGGGAAGTCCTGGCCGGTGAGGGGGTCGGCGCCGGCGCCGCGGCCGTCGTCCTCTTCCTCCTCGGTGCCGGTGTCCTCGTTGAACGTGGCCACCGGCAGGCCGACGTACTCCTCAATGTGCTCATATACGCCCATGGGTCCCCTTCGCCTGATCTTCGGCACATGTCCTATCAGGACCGGCGGACAAACCGCGCCGCTTTCCGCGGTTCGGGGACGGGCCCGGGGTCAGGAGGCGATCAGCACCGACCCCTTGTACTTGTCCTCGACGAACTTCTTCACCTCGGGGCCCTGCAGCAGCTGGACGAGCTTCTTCACGCGGGGGTCGTCCTTGTCCTCCGGCAGCGTGACGATGCCGTTGGCGTAGGGGTTGCCCTCAGCCTTCTCCGCGACGAGCGCGTCCTTGTTCGGGGCCAGGCCGGCCTCGATGGCGTAGTTGCCGTTGATCACCGAGAGGTCGACGTCCGCCAGCGAGCGGGGCAGCTGCGCGGCCTTGAGCGGCTTGAACTTCAGGCCCTTGGGGTTGGCCGCGACGTCCCGCTCGGTCGCGCTGGTCGGCGCGCCCTGCTTCAGCGTGATCAGGCCGTTGTCGGCGAGCAGCTTCAGCGCGCGCCCCTCGTTGGCCGGGTCGTTCGGCACGGCGACGGTCGCGCCCTGCGGAACCTCCTGCAGGCTCTTCACCTTCTCGGAGTACACGCCGAGGGGTTCGAGGTGCACCGGAGCGACGAACGCCAGCTTCGTCCCCGACTTCTTCTCGAACTCCTCCATGAACGGCACGTGCTGGAAGTAGTTCGCCGTGACCTGCTTCTCCTTCAGCGCGGTGTTCGGCTGCTGGTAGTCGCTGAAGGTGACGATCTCGAGCTTGAGGCCGGCCTTGCCCGCCAGGTCGTCCTTGACGTACTTGAGGATGTCGCCGTGCGGGACGGGGTTGACCGCGACCTTCAGCGGGGCGTCCGGGTCGTCGGACGCCGAGGACGAGCCGCAGGCGGTGAGGCCGGCGAGGAGGGCGACGGAGGCCAGCGCGGTGGTGAACTTGCGAAGCACGAGGAGTGCCTTTCTCTGCGGTACCGGAATCTCTGCGGTGGGAGGGGGTCGGTGCGTCATCTGCGGGTCAGGCGGCGGGCGGTGAGGTCCCCCGCGGCCTGGACGGCCAGGACCAGGACGATCAGCAGCGCCACGGTGGAGACCATGACCTTGGTCTCGAAGCGCTCGTAGCCGTAGACGACGGCGAGGTTGCCGAGCCCGCCGCCGCCGACCGTCCCGGCCATGGCCGTGTAGCCGATGAGCGCGATGACGGTGACGGTCAGCCCGGACACCAGGCCCGGCCGCGCCTCGCGCAGCAGGACCTTGCCGACGATCACGCGGCGGGTGGCGCCCATCGCCTGCGCCGCGGCGAGCACGCCCGGGTCGACCTCGCGGAGCGCGATCTCGACGAGCCGCGCGTAGAACGGGATGGCGCCGACGGTCAGCGGGACGATCGCGGCGGCGTTGCCGATGCTGGTGCCGACGACCACCCGGGTGAACGGGATGATCGCCACCATCAGGATCAGAAAGGGCAGCGACCGCCCGATGTTGACGATGACGCCGAGCACGGCGTTGACCGGCGGCGCGGACAGCAGCCCGTCCCGTTCGGTGATCACCAGCAGCACCCCGAGCAGCAGCCCGAGGACGGCGGTGAACAGCGTCGCGACGCCGGTCATGTAGAGGGTCTCGCGGGTGGCGGGCCACAGCAGCGGCATGACCTCGTCCCAGCTCATCGTGCGTCCTCCTGTACGGGGCCGGCCTGCGCCGGGTCGTCGACCCGCCCGGGGTCTCGGACCTCCACGGCCAGGCCGGATTCGCGGAGGAACGCCAGCTGCGCGGCGTTCTGCGCCGGGTCGCCGGGCAGTTCGAGCTGGAGCCGGCCGACCCGCTCGCCGCCGACGGTCTCCACGGCGCCGCCGAGGATGTTGACGTCGAGCGCGTACTTGCGGGCCAGTGCCGAGACGAACGGCTCGTCGGTGGCGCCGCCGGTGAACGTGACCTCCACCAGCGTCGTGCCGTCGCGGGGCTCGGCGGGCGGCAGCGGGAACAGGCCGCGCGCCAGCTCCGAGCCCGGCCGGGCGAGCAGCGCGGGCACCGGCCCCGATTCGGTGAACCGGCCCTCCCGCATGACGGCGGCCGAGTCGCAGATGCGCTTGACCACCTCCATCTCGTGGGTGATCAGCAGGATCGTGAGGCCGAGCCGGCGGTTGAGGTCGCGCAGCAGCTCCAGGATGGAGGCGGTCGTCTCCGGGTCCAGCGCGGAGGTCGCCTCGTCCGACAGCAGCACCTTCGGCCGTCCCGCGAGCGCGCGGGCGATGCCGACGCGCTGCTTCTGCCCGCCGGAGATCCGCGCCGGGTACGCCTTCGCGTGCTCGGTGAGCCCGACCAGGTCGAGCAGCTCGGCGACGCGCCCGGCCCGCTCGGCGCGCGGGACGCCCATGACCTCCAGCGGGAACGCGACGTTCCCGGCGACGGTCCTGCTGCCGAGCAGGCCGAAATGCTGGTGGATCATGCCGATGCCCTGGCGCGCCCGGCGCAGCTCCCCGCCGCGCAGCGCGAGCAGGTCACGGCCGCCGACAACGACGCGGCCCTCGTCCGGGCGCTCCAGCAGGTTGACGCAGCGCAGCAGGGTGCTCTTGCCCGCGCCGCTGCGGCCGAGGACGCCGAAGACCTCGCCCTCGGCGACGGTCAGGTCGACGCCGTCGACGGCGGTCACCTCGCGGCCGCGGCCGCGGTAGACCTTGCGAAGTTTTTCGATCTGAATCACAGGAAATCATCCATGCGGACAGGGGCCGCCACACGGGCGGCGGCGTTCAGGACGGGACGGCGATCACACGGCGCGGGTCGTCAGCGCGCGGCGATCAGGGATTGCCGGGACGGCGCGGCGCGGTCAGGAGAGACCGGGCGGGTACGGCGTGTGGCCCAGCAGGTGGCGTTCGAAACACATGCGCGACTCAGGGGGTCGGAGGTCGCTCGCTTCGGGGCGCGAGACTCAGGCGGGGGCCCTCAGCGGTCACACATTCGCCGGCAACACGTACGCCCAAGGGCCCGCCGCATCGGCGGGCGGTGCTCACGGCACGGGCGTACGGAAGGCATGTCAGCAGTTAACCGGCTCCACACCGATGACGCAACTCCGCCCGGTGTGACGCCCGTCGCTTCGGGACACGGCGTTCGCCCTAGTCAGCGCCCTAGTCGTCGCGGTAGTCGAGGTAGGTGCCGCCCGAGCCGCTGCGGACGGAGATCCGGCGGGGCGAGCGGTCGTCGTAGAGGGCCGGGTTGAGGTGGGCGTCGCCGGCGCCCGTCCACCCGGCGACCCGGTAGCGCGAGCCCGCCGGGACGATGATCTTCACGGTCCCGGAGTGGGCGGAGGCGTCGACCGAGTCCGGAGGCTCGGCGTAGCGGAGGTCGAGGGTGCCGGACGACACGTCGGCCTGCGTGTTCGGCGAGGCGAGCGCGCGGCCGGTGACCGTGCCGGACCTCGCCAGCAGCTGCAGCCGCCCGCGCGCGCCGACGACGTCGATCTCCCCGGACCCGGTGCGCAGGTCGAGATCGCCGGTGATCCCGCGCACGTCGATCCGCCCGGAGCCGGAGACCGCCGACACACGCGCCCCGGCGGGGACCTGGACCTCGATGTCCGCCCCGCACCCCGGGCCCAGCCGCTCGGGCCCCGGGCAGCGGAACGTGACGAACAGCACGTCATCCACCAGTGACTCGGTGAGCTCGGGCTTGCTCCGCACCCAGTGGAGGTCCTTGTAGACGCGCGCCCCGCCGTCCGAGCCCGGCCAGACCGAGACCTCGGCGTCGTCCACGTCCAGCCGCACCTCCCGGACCGGCTGCCGGTAGGACGTCGACGTCCGCTCGACGGCCCGGAAGGACCCGGTGAGGCCGGCCGCGGCCGGCGTGACCACGACCAGCGCCGTCGCGATCGCCAGCGCGATCCAGACGCCGCGCCGCCTCGGCCGGTCCGGAGGAGCGGACGGGGCCTCGGCGCCCGGAGCCGTCACGCCTCGCCGTCCAGGAAGCGCAGCACGGCGAGGACGCGGCGATGGTCGCCCTCGGCGTGCGGGAGGTCAAGCTTGGCGAAGATGCTGTTGATGTGCTTGGCGACCGCGCTCTCGCTCACCACGAGCGCCGCGGCGATGCCCGCGTTGGAGCGGCCCTCGGCCATGACGGCGAGGACCTCCTTCTCGCGCGGGGTGAGCCGGTCCAGCGGGTCGCGGTGCCGGCGCAGCAGCAACTGGGAGACGACCTCCGGGTCCAGGGCGGTGCCGCCGGACGCGACCCGGCGCAGCGCGTCCAGGAACACCGAGACGTCCGCGACGCGGTCCTTGAGCAGGTAGCCGATCCCGCTGGTGCTGGTCGACAGCAGGTCCGCCGCGTACCGCTCCTCGACGTACTGCGACAGCAGCAGCACGGCGGTCCCGGGCGTCTCCCGCCGCATCACCAGCGCCGCGCGCACGCCCTCGTCGGTGAAGCCGGGCGGCATGCGGACGTCCACGATCGCCGCGTCCGGCCGGTGCTCGCGCACGCCGGCGAGCAGCCCCTCGGCGTCGCCGACGGCCGCCGCGACCTCGAACCCGGAGGTCTCCAGGACCTTGATCAGCCCGGCCCGGAGCAGGACCGAGTCCTCGGCGATCACAATGCGCACGGCAGCTCCACGGTGACGGTCGTCGGGCCCCCCGCGGGGCTGGTGATCCGGAAGGTACCGTCCACGGACCGGACGCGGCGGGCGAGCCCGGTCAGCCCGGTCCCGGCGGACGGGTCGGCGCCGCCCTCGCCGTCGTCGCGGACGGTCACCCGCAGCACGTCGCCGCTGCGGGCCACGCGGACGTCCACCTCGCCGGCGCGCGCGTGCTTGACCACGTTGGTGAGCGCCTCGGAGACGACGAAGTAGGCGACGGCCTCGACGGTCGAGGAGGCGCGCGGCTCGATGTCGACGCGGAGCCGGACCGGCAGCGGCACCCGCGCGGCGACGCCGGAGAGGGCGGCGTCCAGTCCGCGGTCCTCCAGCACGGCCGGATGCAGGCCGCGGATCAGGTCGCGCAGCTCGGCCAGCGCCGCCTTGGCCTCCTCGTGCGCCTCCACGATCACGCGCATGGCGTCGTCCGGGACGCCGGTGAGCGTCTCGCGCGCCAACCCGAGGTTGAGCGCGAGGGAGACGAGCCGCTGCTGGGCGCCGTCGTGCAGGTCGCGCTCGATGCGGCGGCGCTCGATGTCGGCGGCGTCCACCACGCTGGCGCGCTTTTCGGCCAGGTCCTCGACGCGCCGCTCCAGCTCCTTCGCGCGGTCGGGGCCGAGCAGCCGGGCGGCGGCGCGGGCGTCCAGGTACCGGACGCCCGCCGCCGCCCACGGCGCCGCCGCCACGAGGAGCACGCCGACCGCGGTGAGGACGGCGACGCGCTGGGGATGGCCGGCCAGCGGATCGCCGGGGTGCACCGCCCACGCGTAGGTCGCGGACGTGGTGAGGGCGAGGCCGGCCGCCCACGCCCCGATCACGACCACCCCGCCGGCGGCGAGGAACGGCCCGGCCAGCAGGTGGTACTGGAGGACCCGCCACAGCTCGGGCGAGCGGAGGTCGCGCAGCGCGTCCCAGGGGCGCCCGTCGTCGAAGTCGGGCATCCGCGGGATGTCGAGGCCGAGCATCGCCCAGCACCGCTCCCGCTGCCAGGAGGTCAGCCGGCGAAGCGCGAGCAGCAGGAGGAGGACCGACGCTCCGAGGAGCAGGAGGATCGGGGTCACGTTCACAGGCGTCCAGACCCCCCAGAGGCAGCACAGGATCAGCCAGCCGGTGAGGTGCAGCGGCACCCCGGAGGCGACGAACACCGTGTCGCGCCACGCCGCCGCCGACCACGGAGCGCGCACGCGGACGTGCCGGACCGCGGAGAGGGTTGCCATGGGGCAACCGTATTGCCCCAGTTCGGGCGCCGCCATGAACCAGGGTGCAGGGCCGGGGGTGAAGCCAGTGCCACCCCGGATCGGAAGGACGCGCTACTGATCTTGAGGCGGTTTCCGGTCAGGCTTTTGATCAGGCATCCGGGAAGCGGATGCGCACCCCTCCCCCCAGGAGTTCCCCATGGTCGCCGCCGTCCCCGGCCTCGCTCCCTCCTCGTCCCGCCTCGGGATCGCCCCCCGGCACCGTCCGCGCCGCGGACGCACTGGGCCGCCCGCCCCCGCCGCCCGGCGGACGGCGGGGAGCCGGCGGCTCGGCTGGGCGTTCGTGGGGGGCGCCGCCGCGCTGGTGCCCTGGATGTGGATGCTCGCCGCCACCATGCCGTCCACGGCCGTGGTGTCGAACTGGTCCGCGGCCTGGGTGGGGCTGGACGCGATGGAGGCCGCCGCGCTGCTCGGCACCGGTGTGCTGCTCGTCCGCCGCGATCCGCGCCACGGGCTGTGCGCCGCCGCCGCGGGGACGCTGCTGGCCGTCGACGCGTGGTTCGACGTGATGACCGCCACGCCCGGCGCGGAGCGGACGGCGGCGATCGCCTTGGCGGCGGGAGTGGAGCTGCCGCTGGCGGCCCTGTGCGCGGTCCTCGCGGCGCGGGCGTCCGCCTTCCGCGGGCCCGCGATCGACCACGAGATGAAGGACGGATGGCAAAGGGCTGTCGGGAGTACGCCAGACGGGTGAAACCAGACGAGCCGGACCTCTAGAGTGAATGCCACGTGGGGCCCTCTCGCGGGAGGGCCCTTTGCCCTGCCTGCACGATCAGAGGTCCCCCATCATGAACGACCACGAGGTGCACGAGGAGTGCCTGCGGCTCCTCCGGGACGGCCTCCCCGTCCCCGCTCCCGCCCGCTTCACCGAGGGCCAGGACTACCTTCCGCTCGGACTCGACAAGGACGGCGACATCGCCGTTGTCACGTTCCTTTACCAGTGGGCGGACCCCGCTTCCGCGTTCATCGAGGGCTGGACGTTCCATCGCCGCGACGGCGAGTGGATGGAGCTGGGCGGCGCGGGCGGCTCGGCCCCCGCCGAGCCGCTGGCCCGCCGCTCGTCCGGCGAGATGGGGCGCCACCTGCTCAAGTACGGGTCCGGCCGGACGGTGCGCAACGCCAACCGGCTGCTGCCGTGGGGCGCCAAGTGGGTCAACGAGGCGCGGCTGCGGGCCTCGGCCGAGGTCGCGCGGGTGCGGGTCGGCAAGCGGATCCTGGACGTCCCCGAGCACGGCCACGTCGTCGTGGTCTGGGGCGCCCGCCGCGGACCGGTCGTGGAGGCGCTCGCCGCCGACGACTCGGTGCTGGACGTCATGGACCTGGACCGTCCGTCCGTCCCGGCGGCTTCGCGGGCCTGATACTTGACCGTTCGTTCTTGAATCCCCTACCGTCGTCCGCATGGCACGGACGAAGGAGTTCGATCCGGACGCCGCGCTGCAGCGCGCGCTGGAACTGTTCTGGGAGCGCGGCTACGAGGCGACCTCCATGGCCGACCTCGTGGCCCATCTCGGCATCGCCCGGGCCAGCGTCTACGCGACGTTCGGCGGCAAGCGCGAGCTGTTCCTGAAGGCCCTCGAACGCTACCTCCGGGACACCGACCCGAAGATCGCCGAGGCGCTGTCGCAGCCCGGGCCGGTGCTGCCCGCGGTCCGGGAGCTGATCGAGCGCTACGCCGAGGAGTCGGCGCGCGGCCGGCCCCGGCGCGGCTGCCTCGTAGTGAACACGGCGGTCGAACTGGCCGCGCGCGACCCCGAGGCGGCGCGGCTCGTGGAGTCGAGCTGGACCTTCCTGGAGGCGTCGCTCACCACGGCGCTGACCCGCGCGCGGGCCCAGGGCGAGCTGCCCCCGGACCGGGACCCGCGCGCGCTGGCCCGGCTCCTGCTCGTCCTCTTCCAGGGCATGCGCGTCCTCGGCCGGGCCGCCCCCGACGACGACCGCCTGCGCGACGCGACCCGGCAGGCCGCGGCCCTCCTCGCCTGACCGCCCCTCGACGGCCGGCGCCGACCGGCACCGCCCCGCCTTCCGGCGGGGCTTCTTTCGGCCCTTATTCAAGACCGATCGATCCAATATTCAGGAGTGCAGACGATGCGATTCGACGGCAAGATCGTCCTCATCACCGGCGGCGCGCGCGGCATCGGCCGCGCCACCGCGCACGCCTTCGCCCGCGAGGGCGCGACCGTCGTCCTGGCCGGACGCGACGTGGCGGCGCTGGCCGAGGCCGTTAAGGAGATCGGCTCGGAGCGGGCCGACCACGTCGTCGCGGACGTGACCGACCCGGCCTCGGCCGCCGCGATGGTCGAGACGGTCGCGGGCCGCCACGGCGCCCTCCACGTCGCCGTCAACAACGCCGGGATCCTCGGCGCCGCCGGGCCCGTCGCCGACATCGACACCGCCGCCTGGGACGAGGTCCTGGCGGTGAACCTGACCGGCGTGTTCCTGTCGATGAAGCACGAGATCGCCCACATGCGCGCCCACGGCGGCGGAGCGGTCGTCAACGTCTCCTCCAACATCGGCGCGCACGGGCGCCGCCCCGGCCTCGCGGCTTACGCGGCGTCCAAGGCGGCGGTCAGCGTCCTCACCCGCACCGCGGCCCTCGACCACGTCGCCGACGGCGTCCGCGTCAACGCCGTCAGCCCGGGCGCCACGGACACCCCGATGTCGCTCCTGCCCGGCGAGACGCCCGCCGAGCGCGCGGAGCGGATGCGCGCCACGCCGTCCGGCCGCGTCGCCGACACCGCGGAGGTGGCCGAGACCATCCTGTGGCTGGCCTCGGACGCCGCGTCCCACGTGGTCGGCCACGACCTGGTCGTCGACGGAGGCGTCACCGCCTGAAGACGCTTTCCGGGCGGCTCACCGGGAATGCTCACTGCATGGCCCTCTCACCCGACCACGACTCCGGCCCTGAACGCTTCCGCCTCGCCGCCAGGGTCACCAGGAAGTACCTGATCGGGGCGCGGAGCCTGCACGACCACATCGCCTCGAAGCTGCTCGGGTCCGGCGCGTCCCGCGTCCTGGACATCGGCTGCGGGGAGGGCGCCCTCAGCGACGCCCTCCCCCACCCGCCGCCGTTCGGGCTCGTGGGGCTGGACGTGTCCGGCGAGCTCGTCTCCGCCCATCCGGCGCCGCGGGTGCGGGCCGACGCGCTGCGCCTGCCGTTCCGGGACGCGACGTTCGACGCCGCCGTCGCCGTGAACCTGCTCCCCCTGCTGGACGACCCGGAGCGGGCGCTCCGCGAGGCCCGCCGCGTCCTCGCCCCGGGCGGCCTCCTCCTGGCCACCGCGATCTGCCGGACGGACAGCCCCGAACTGGCGCCGGTGTGGCGCCCCGAGCCGACCCCGTTCGACGCCGAGGACGCCCCGACCCGCGTCGGCGAGGTCTTCGGCGAGGTCGAGGTGGAGCGCTGGGACGCCCCGCTGATCACCCTCCCCGACCAGGCCGCCGTCCGCGACTACCTGATCGCCCGCCAGGTCCCCCGCCCCCAGGCCACCGAGGCCGCCACCCACCTGAACACCCCACTCCCGGTCACGAAGCGCGGCTCCCTGGTCCTGGCCCGCCGCTGAACAGGCCTCGCAGCCCCACCGCAACCCCGCAACAACCTGAATGGCTGCGATCGCGTCCGAAGGCAGATTCGAGCGAAGCAAGAATCTGATCGCGCAGCGAGCCGCCAAGGCGAGCCGGAGCGATGCCAGCGATCGCCCGCGTTTTTCGACGATGGAGGGCCTTCAAGGCCCGAAGGAGGAGAAAAATGCAATGAACTAGAGCCAGCCCAAGTCTTTGGCGGTGCGGGCGGCGGTGTGGCGGTTGTCGGCGCCGAGTTTGGTGACGGCGGCGGACAGGTAGTTGCGGACGGTGCCCTCGGACAGGCCGAGGGTGCGGGCGATGCGGGAGACGGGGGCGCCGTCGGCGGCGGCGCGGAGGGTGTCGAGCTCGCGCGGGGTGAGGGGGCACTCCTCGGCGGCGAGGGCGTCGGCGGCGAGCTGGGGGTCGATGTAGCGGGCGCCCTCCGCGACCTGCCGGATGACCTGGGCGAGCCGGCGGCCCGGCGTGTCCTTGCCGAGGAAGCCGCGGACGCCGGCGGCCATCGCGCGGCGCAGGTTGCCGGGGCGGCCGTGCGCGGTCACGATCACCAGGCGGCAGCCGGGCAGCTCGCGGGACAGGCGCTCGGCGGCGGCGAGGCCGTCGAGGCCCGGCATGTCGATGTCGAGGACGGCGACGTCCGGTTTCAGGGCGAGCGCGCGCTCCACGGCCTCGTCGCCGCGCCCCACGTCGGCGGCGACCTCGATGCCGTCCTCGGTCTCCAGGAGCAGGACGAGCGCCTCCCTGATCAGGAGGTGGTCGTCGGCCAGCAGCACGCGGATCATGCGTCTCCCTTCGCGGGGACGGCGGCCGTCACCCGGAACGTCCCGTCGCCCGCGGGGCCCGCCCGGAAGACGCCGCCGGCGGCGGCGATCCGCTCGGCGAGCCCGGCCAGGCCGCTGCCGGCGTCCCCGGCGGCGCGGCGCGCGGCGCCGTCGTTGACGATCTCCAGCCGGACGCCGTCGCGGCCGGACCGGACGGTGATCTCGCACCAGGTGGCGCTGGAGTGCCGCAGGACGTTGGTGGCGGCCTCGCGGGCGACCCAGCCGAGCGGTTCGTGGACGTGGGCGGGCAGGTCCGGCGACACCTCGGGGCGCTCGCAGCGGATCCCGGCGGCGCGCAGCACGGCGGACATGCCGTCCAGCTCGGTGCGCAGGGACGTGGCGCGGTAGCCGCGGACGACCTCGCGCACGTCCCGCACCGCGTCCCGCGCCATCGTCTGGATCTCGGTGAGCTCCTTGCGGACGCGGCCGTCGTCGCGTTCGAGGAACCGTTCGGCGACCTCGGCGCGCAGCGCGACGGCCTGGAGGCTGTGGCCGAGGACGTCGTGCAGGTCGCGGGCGAAGCGGAGGCGCTCCTCCCCCACCGCGGACCGGGCCAGTTCCGCGCGCGCCTCCCTGAGCTCCTGCACCACGTGGAACAGCCAGACCGTGACGTACCCGGAGAAGGCACCGAGCGGCACGCCCGTCACCTCGTACAGGACGGTCAGTGCGGGGAGCCCGAGGAGGACGCCGTAGACGGGGGTCAGGACGGTCGCCGCCGCCGTCACGGCGATCGCCTCCCGCACCGGGAGGACGACGGCGATCAGCCCGGCCGGGACGAGGAGCGCGTTGCCCCAGCCCTGCCCGGTGCCGAGCAGCGGGGGCAGCGCCCAGCAGATCGCCGCGATCGCGGCGAGCCCGAGCCTGTGCGCGGGGGCGGTGCGGCGCATCAGGTTCTGCCAGAGGAGGCGGGCGTAGAGGGCGAAGGCGGCGCCGGCTCCGGCGAGGGCGAGGAGGAGGCGTCCGGCGTCCCGCCGGTCGACGGTCTCGTACCAGAGCGCCGGCAGGAGGAACCCCGCGAGCGTCAGCACCGTCATCCCCACGATGATCGCGGCGATGACGGTGGGGCGCGGGATCCTGGGCTGCACGCGCCCAGCGTATGCGGCCGTCAAGGGGTTGCGGGGGCTCAGGCCGCGCGGAGGCGGGCGGCGTCCCGCCCGGTGACCAGGCGGCCCTCGTCCAGGACGCCGACGCGGTCGGCGCGGCACGCCTCGTCCGGATCGCGGGTCGTGACCACCACCGCGACGCCGTCCGCGGCGAGCGCCCGCAGGACCGACCACACCTCGCGTGCCGCCGCGGTGTCGAGCCCGGCGGTGGGCTCGTCCAGGACGAGCACGTCCGACCGTCCGACCAGGGCCAGCGCCAGGTCGAGCAGGCGCCGCTGCCCCGCGGTCAGCCGCTCGAACGGCACGTCGGCGAGGCGGGTGAGCCGGGCCAGGCGCAGCGCCCGGTCGCGGGTGAGCGGGTCGAGGGTCCAGCGCCGCCAGGTGTCGACCACCTCGGCGACGGTCAGCCCGGGGAAGAGGCCGCCGTCGCGCCAGACGGCCCCGGCGCGGGCGGCGTCCCGGTCGGCGTAGGGGTCGGCGCCGCGGATCCGGACGGCGCCGCCGGTGGGGCGGCGCAGCCCCGCGAGGATCTCCAGAAGGGCCGTCTTGCCGGAGCCGTAGCGGCCCAGCAGCGCGTAGACCTCCCCCCGCGCCACGGTGAACGAGACGTTGCGGACGGCCTCGTTCAGGTCCAGGTCGCGTACCTCGATCACAGGTGCCTTCATGGCATCCATGCTGTCCGGCGGCCGGGCGGGCGTGCAGTCACGGACGTCAGGAAACGATCATGAAGATCGCAGGGATGACCCGTGACATATGTCAGGGGTCCACCGTGTCAGGGTTCGGCGATCGCCCACCCGGCGGGCGGGACGACGGCGCCGTCCGCGGTGAAGGCCGCGTCGCCGGCCGCGCACGTCCAGCCGGCGGCGGGCAGGCCGACCTTGGCGGGCTCTTCACCCGTGTTGAGGACGACTCCCAGCCGCTCTTGGCCGTCCCCCACGGTGTAGGAGAAAGCCGTGTTGGTCAAGGTCTCCGCCGTGGTCTGCGCCCGGACGAGCCACGGGTGGCGCCGTCTCACGCCGATCAGGTCCTGGTAGAGGCGGTGGTGGACGTCGCCGTGACCGGGAACGTCGCCGGGATGCGGAGGGAACTCCGGGCGGATGGCGTCGTCCCCGCCTTCGCGCTCCTCCTTGACGCCTTCGAAGGCGAACTCGTCCCCCGCGTAGACGGACGGGACACCGCCGACGGTCATGAGGACCACGAGCGCGTGGGCCAGGTCGCGTCGGTCGGTCAGCCGCGTGGCGATGCGGGTCACGTCGTGGTTGCCGAGGAAGGTCTGCGGGGCGAAGGTGGCCAGCATTCCGTTGTGGCGGTCGAGGGCGTGCGCCAGTTCGAAGAAGTTCCGGTCGTTCAGTGAGCTCCAGATGGCCTTCCACAGCTCGTACTGGGTGACGGAGTCGAATCCGCTCTGCCGCACGAGGCTCGCGTAGTCGCCGTGGATGACCTCGCCGACGAACCAGGCGTCGGGGAAGCGCGCGCGCACGCGGTCTGTGACCGTATGCCAGAACTCCGGCGGAACGGCGTAGGCGGCGTCGAGGCGCCATCCGTCTATGCCGCGCTCCAGCCAGTGGGTCATGACCTCGGTGACGTAATCGGCGACCTCGGGTTCGGCGTGGTTCAGGGTCACGAGGCGGTCGTGCCCCTCGAACGTGCGCAGGTCGTCGTGGAACCACTTCCTGTACGGGGAGGCGTCGCCCTTGGCGGCGACATCGGCGAACGGCCCGAACCCGCGCCCGACGTGGTTGAAGACGCCGTCGAGCAGCACGCGCACTCCCTTCCGGGACGCGTCGTCGATCAGGCGCCGCAGATCGTCCTCGCCGCCGAGCCGGGGATCGACCCGGAAGTGGTCGACGGTGTCGTAGCCGTGCGTCTCGGACGCGAACACCGGGCCGAGCGCGAGCCCGTTGCAGCCGAGCCCGACCAGATGGTCGAGCCAGTCGCCGATCCGCCCCAGCCGCGGTTCCGGGGCGGTCGCGGCCGCGCGTTCGGCACCGACGAAGCCGAGGGGGTAGGCGTGCCACCAGATGACATGATCGGGCCAGCGCATGCGCGTCTCCCTACCCGCTATCGCCTGCAAAAGTCCGGTGGGGCCTCGGCTCTGGGCGCCGGTTACGCGCGCACGAGGGTATCCGGGGTCAGCTCGTCCGGGCGCTTGATGCCGGACAGCGCCATGGTCAGTTCCAGTTCGGCCTGGAGGCAGCGCAGCACGTGCTGGACGCCGGCCTGGCCGCCCAGCGCCAGCCCGTACGCGTACGGGCGCGCCACCAGGACGGCCTTGGCGCCGAGGGCGAGCGCCTTGGCGATGTCCGCTCCGGTCCGGATCCCGCTGTCGAACAGGACCGTGGCCTGGTCGCGGACCGCGTCGACCACGCCGGGGAGCGCGTCCAGCGAGGCGACGGCGCCGTCCACCTGGCGCCCGCCGTGGTTGGAGACGATGACGGCGTCCATGCCGGCGTCCACGGCCTGGCGGGCGTCGTCGGGGTGCTGGATGCCCTTGAGCGCGATGGGACGGTCCCAGTGCTCGCGCAGGAAGACCAGGTCGTCCCAGGTCAGGGAGGGATTTCCGAAGTTGGCGACCCAGTGCAGGATCGCCATGTCGCGGTTGGCCTCCGTCACCGGCCCGCCGACGGCCTTCTGGAAGACCGGGTCGCTGAAGTAGTTCGCGACACCGATCCCGCGCAGGAACGGCAGGTACGCCTGGTCGAGGTCGCGCGGACGCCACGCCAGCGTGAAGGTGTCGAGGGTGACGACGAGGGCGGTGTAGCCGGCCGCCTTCGCCCGCTCCAGGAAGCTGACGGCGAGCTCCCGGTCCTTCGGCCAGTACAGCTGGTACCAGCGCGGCCCGTCCCCGTTCGCCTCCGCCACCTCCTCGATGCTGTAGGAGGCGGCGGTGCTCAGCACCATCGGCAGGCCCTCCGCCGCGGCCGCCCGCGCGACCGCCAGTTCGCCGTCCGGATGGAAGATCGACTGCACGCCGATGGGGCCGAGCAGGACCGGCGACGGCATCGGGGTGCCGAGCACGGTCACCGACAGGTCGCGCTCGGCGACGTCCCGCAGCATGCGCGGGACGATCCGCCACCGGTCGAACGCGGCCCGGTTCGCCCGCGCGGTCGCCTCGCTGCCCGCCGACCCGGCCACATAGCCGAACGCCCGCGCCGACAGCGACCGCTCGGCGAGGCCCTCCAGCCTCGTCAGGTCCGTGGGCAGCGCCGGCAGGACGTCCCCGAGCCCCTGCAGATAGATCGAGTTCTGGAAGTCGGCCAGCCCGCTCAACGAAACCTCCACCTGCTCGACGGACCTCCGCGCCGTGGGACTTCCGGGCGGGAGAACCGAAACGGTCCGTGCTCAATCTGCCAGGTCCGCGGAGGTGACGAAACGGGATCGATCCGCCGAGTTGCCCGGAACACCCGGTGGGGTGGGCGAAAGATGTCCCCGGGACCGGCCACAATGTGGGGCATGGCACGACGCGGATCCCAAGCCCCTCCTCCTCCGCCGGACTTCGAGGAGAACATCGTCGACGTCGACGTCTCCGACGAGATGCGCGGCAGCTTCCTCGAGTACGCCTACTCGGTGATCTACCAGCGGGCGCTTCCCGACGCGCGCGACGGGATGAAGCCCGTCCAGCGCCGGATCCTGTACTCGATGAACGAGATGGGGCTGCGCCCCGACCGCGGGCACGTCAAGTGCGCCCGCGTCGTCGGCGAGGTCATGGGCAAGCTGCACCCGCACGGCGACAGCGCCATCTACGACGCGATGGTGCGGATGGCGCAGCCCTGGGCGATGCGGATGCCGCTCGTGGACGGGCACGGCAACTTCGGCTCGCTCGGCGGCGACGACCTGCCCGCCGCCATGCGGTACACCGAGGCGCGGATGTCCCGCGAGGCGATGCTGATGGTCGCCTCGATCGACGAGGACACCGTCGACTTCCGCCCCAACTACGACGGGCAGGAGCAGGAGCCGGAGGTGCTGCCCGCCGCGTTCCCGAACCTGCTGGTCAACGGCGCGTCCGGCATCGCGGTCGGGATGGCCACGAACATGGCGCCGCACAACCTCGGCGAGGTCGTCGCCGCGGCCCGGCACCTGATCGACCACCCGGACGCCACGCTCGAGGAGCTGATGCGCTTCGTCCCCGGGCCCGACCTGCCCACCGGCGGCAAGATCGTCGGCCTGGACGGCATCCGCGACGCCTACGAGCGCGGCCGGGGGACGTTCCGCACCCGCGCCACGGTCTCCATCGAGAACGTCACGCCGCGCCGCAAGGGCATCATCGTCAGCGAGCTGCCCTACGCCGTCGGCCCCGAGCGCGTGAAGGCCAAGATCAAGGAACTGGTCAACGCCAAGAAGATCCAGGGGATCGCCGACCTGAAGGACCTCACCGACCGCACCGTCGGGCTCCGCCTGGTCATCGAGATCAAGAACGGTTTCAACCCCGAGGCCGTCCTCGCCGACCTCTACCGGCTGACGCCGATGGAGGAGACGTTCGGCATCAACAACGTCGCCCTGGTCGACGGCCAGCCCCGTACGCTCGGCCTGCGCGACCTGCTCCAGGTCTACATCGACCACCGCATCGACGTCGTCCGCAGGCGCTCGCTCTTCCGGCGCAAGAAGCGCGAGGACCGCCTCCACCTCGTGGACGGCCTGCTCGTCGCCCTGCTGAACATCGACGAGGTCATCCAGGTCATCCGGCAGAGCGACGACGCCGCCCAGGCCAAGCAGCGCCTCATGCAGATCTTCGAGCTGTCGGAGATCCAGGCGCAGTACATCCTCGACACCCCGCTGCGCCGCCTCACCCGCTTCGACCGCCTGGAGCTGGAGAAGGAGAAGGAGCAGCTCGCCAAGGAGATCGCCAAGCTGACCGCCATCCTCGAGTCGGAGCGGAAGCTGCGCGGCGTCGTCTCCAAGGAGATGGGCGAGGTCGTCAAGGAGTTCGCCACCCCGCGCCGCACCATCCTGCTGGAGTCCTCGGGCCACACCGCCGCGGAGGCCGTGCCCCTGGAGGTGGCCGACGACCCGTGCACGGTGCTGCTCTCCACCACCGGCCTCCTGGCCCGCACGCACGACGCGTCGCCCCTGCCCGACAGCGGGCCCCGCGCCGCGCACGACGTCCTGACCTCGGTCGTGCCCGCCACGGCCCGCGGCCAGATCGGCGCGGTGACGTCCCTGGGCCGGATGATCCGCATCGACGTCCTCGACCTGCCGACGCTGCCGCCGTCCGCGACGCCGCCGTCCCTGGCGGGCGGGGCGCCGATCACCGAGTACGTCGATCTGGAGCCGGACGAGACGATCGTGGGCATCGCGTCCGTCGGCGAGGAGGGCGGCGGCCTTGCGCTGGGCACCGCCCAGGGCGTGGTCAAACGGGTGGTCCCCGACTTCCCCGCCAACCGCGACGAGTTCGAGGTCATCGGCCTCAAGGACGGCGACCGGGTGATCGGCGCCGTGCAGCTGCTGAGCGAAGAGCAGCACCTCGTCTTCATCACCACCGACGCCCAGCTCCTGCACTTCCCGGCGTCCCTCGTCCGTCCGCAGGGCCGGGCCGCCGGCGGCATGGCGGGCATCAAGCTCGGCGCGGGTGCGAGCGTCCTGTGGTTCGGCGCCCTCGACCCGGCCCGCGAGGCCCGCGTCATCACGATCTCGGGTTCGTCCTCGGCGCTGCCCGGCACCCAGACCGGCGCGATCAAGCTGGCCGACTTCGCCGACTTCCCGGCCAAGGGCCGCGCGACCGGCGGCGTCCGCGCCCACCGCTTCCTCAAGGGCGAGGACGTGCTGATCCAGGCGTGGGCGGCCCCGACACCGCTCCGCGCGGCGGCCGCCAACGGGAAGCCGGCGATGCTCAACGTCGCGCTGGGCCGCCGCGACGGCTCCGGCGAGAAGCTCGACAAGCCGCTGACCGCGATCAGCGGCCCGCTGGGCCCGCCGCCTCCCGAGGAGGACACCCCCGAAGAGTGACGCGAGAGGCCCCGGGCGGTCGCCCGGGGCCTCTGCGTTCCGCCGTCCGCCGTGCTGGCGGAAGGGACCGGCGGAAGGTCGGGACGTCAGTCGGCGCAGATCGCGAAGGCGCTGATGCCGACGTCGTTGAAGCCGGTCTGGCGGCCGAGCACGATCCACCCGCGGGCGTCGTCGGTCGGGAACGAGCCGACGAGGATGGCGCCGTTGCCGCGCGCCTCCCCGCCGCCGCCGAGGACGTGCTTGCCGGGCGGGCACCAGACGACACGGCGCTGGAAGTTGGGGACGTTGGCGTTCGCCAGGGTCACGAGCTGGTAGCCCGGCGGAACGGCGGCGGCCCGGTGCGCGGCCGGCCGAGAGGAGGACTGGGCGCTCTGGGCGCTGGCCACGCCGGCCGTGGCGAGGCCGGTCGCTGCGGCGGTCGCGGCCAGGGCCAGAGCGGTGGTCTTGATCGACGGCATTGCGCTCTCCTTCGACGGTGGTTCCCGCACCGCCGGCGCCCGATCGCCCCCGGAGACGCGGGGGGTGCTCGGGACGAGAGTGGCGGGGGAAACCGGTGAGGGGTTGAACACAACGAGTGTTCAACAAGTCACGCTCGGCTTCTAGAGCCTCGTCCACCTCATGTGATTACGGAGAGTGCACAATCTGGATTGCGGAAACGCCCCACCCGCTCCACAGCGGCTCTCACCTGCAGTAGTTGGTTCATTACAGAGTGCACCTGTCCGAATGCGGCCAGTCACCCGTGCAGCCCCGCCCGGCCCGGCTTCGGACGTCAGGCCCCGAATGCGCCGGACCAGCAGCGAGACCTTGGCCCAACTCCGCCCACCCCAGAGCGAGATCAAACTCACGAAGCGGGGCACGCCCCGCGCGACTAAGCCCTCGGCGTCCCGATCTCGGTACTGGAACCCGCCTCGGGCGGCTGGGCCCTCATCGTCCTCGGCGCTCTGGCCCTGGCGGCGGCGCACCGTTCCGGCGCGGCGCACCGCGACGGCGTCCCCGCGCGTCCGCTCGCGGGTCCGAGGCCGTAGAGACCCGGTAGCGGCCGAGTCCACCGACCGCGGTGCCGGCGCCTGCGCGGACGTCCGCGGGGAAGGCCGCTCGGCGGGGCCGGTCAGGTCTCGATGTCGTCGGGGCCCCAGTGGGCCTCCATACGGATGATCTTGCCTTCGGCGTTGAAGGTCATGACGTCGATGGCGCGGATGCGCATGCCGGGGACGTCGACGGTGAAGGCCATGGCGGCGCGGTCGCCGTGGGAGCCGCGGATGGGCGCTTCGAGGGCGAGCTTGGCGCCGCTGGCGACGGCGTTGGTGTAGAACTCCTCGATGGCGGCGCGGCCGGCCATCGGGGGGTGGCCGACCGGGTCCTCGATGACGGCGTCGTCGGCGTAGAGGCCGCAAACGGTCGCGGCGTCGGCCGCGTTGAAGGCGTCGACGTAGGTCTGGAGCGCCTGCTTCATGTGGTCCTGGGAGGGCATGGGGGCAGCCTAGCAAGCGATCGCTTGGTTGTCGGTGGACCAGAATGGGGTCATGGCTATCGCATCGTTCATGGTCCCGCTCGGTTCCCCAGTACCCGCGTTCCGGCTCCCCTCCGTCGAGGGCGGGGTCGTCTCGGACGGCGACTTCCCCAATGCGGCGGCCCTCCTGGTGGTCTTCCTGTCCAACCACTGCCCCTACGTCAGGCGGATCGAGAACGGGATAGGCGCCCTCACCGCCGAGTACGCGGACAAGGGGCTGGCCACCGTCGCCGTGTGCAGCAACGACGTCTCGAACTATCCCGACGACGGCGCCGATCACCTGCGGGAGCAGGCGAAGAGGGCCGGGTTCCGGTTCCCCTACCTGATGGACGAGTCGCAGGAGACCGCCAAGTCGTTCAAGGCCGCATGCACGCCCGACTTCTTCCTCTACGACCGGGAGCGCGCGCTTGCCTACCGGGGCGAGTTCGACGGGGCGAGACCGCGCAACGACGTCGAGGCCGACGGGGCCTCGCTCAGGGCCGCACTGGACCTGGTTCTGGCCGGGAAGGACGTCCCCGAGCCGCACACGCCCAGCCTCGGCTGCGGCATCAAGTGGAAGCCCGGCAACGAACCCGTGTAATTACGCGGGGTGTAACCACACCGCCCGAATCACACCGTTTGAATCACACCGCGGGAGTTACGCCATCGTGCTCTGGCTCTCGCGGGGGCGCGGCGCAGGGGCACCCAGGCCGCGCTCGGCGCAGTCGGCCAGGGCTTCGAGGAGCTCGGCCGGGCCCTGGGAGGCGTCGTCGTAGTGCCAGAAGCGGATGATCTTCTCGCCCTCCGCGCCCGGGTTGAAGCGGCCGAGGGTGAAGCAGCCGGCGACGGCCATGCGGACGATGACGCGCTCGCTGTCGTCCAGCTGCCCCACGTAGGCGGCCGCGTCGATGAGGCCGATCGCGGCGCGGGCGTTGCGGCCGTCGTCGCAGGGATCGGGGCGGTTGATCCGCCATTGCGCGTACGGGCGCAGGTACTCCGCGATCATGCAGGTTCTGAGCACCGTCCCATGCTGGGGCCGCGCGAGCGTGCCGGAGCGGGCCTTGACCAGGCCCTTGCCGGACGCTGACCGAAGATCATCCGCTGAGGCCGTGCCGGAAGGCGTAGGTCACGGCCTGGGCCCGGTCCCGGAGGCCGGCCTTGGCGAACAGGTTGTTGATGTGCGTCTTGACGGTCGCCTCGGAGATGAACAGGTCGCCGGCGATCTCGGCGTTGGAGCGCCCCTGGGCGATGAGCGTGAGAACCTCCGCCTCGCGGCGGGTCAGGCCGTCCGGCAGCCGGCCGCCCGAGGCGCGGCGGGGGGCGTCCCCGACGGCCACGGCCTCGACCAGGCGGCGCTGGACGGCCGGGTCGAGCTGGGACCCTCCCTCGCGGACGGCTGCGACGGCGCGGGCGATCTCGTCGGCGCCGGCGTCCTTGGTGAGGTAGCCGCGGGCCCCGGCGCGCAGCGCCGCGAAGATCGACTCGTCGTCGGCGTAGGTGGTGAGGACGACGATCCCGACCTCCGGGTGCGCCTCCTTGATGCGGCGGGTCGCCTCCACGCCGTCCATCCGCGGCATGCGCAGGTCCATGAGGACGACGTCGGGGCGCAGGTCGGCGACCAGCGCCACCGCCTGCTCGCCGTCGCCGCACGCCCCCGCGACCTCGATGCCGGGCAGCAGTTCCAGCAGCAGGACCAGTCCCTCGCGCACCACGGTCTGGTCGTCGACGACCAGGATCCTCGCCGTGTCGCTCACCACTCGCACCTTCCGCTCAGGCCGGGACGCTGAGGGACACGCGGAATCCCCTGCCATCCGGTCCGGTCACCAGCGTGCCATCGATCAACTCCGCACGCTCCCGCATCCCCACGAGGCCGTATCCGCCGCCGCCCAGCTCCTCGACGGTCTCCGTGCCGCCGGTGTCGGTCACTTCGAGTTCCACCTTGCCGGTGAGGTAGCGCAGGGCGACCCGTGCGCGCGCGCCGGGAGCGTGTTTGCGGACGTTGGTGAGCGCCTCCTGCGCGGTCCGGACGACCGCGAGCCCGGCCTGCGGCGGCAGTTCGCGCGGCACGCCCGTCACGTGCACGTCGCACGGGCGTCCGGTGCTGGCGTAGAACTCCTCGGCGAGCTCCTGGAGGACCTCTTTGGGCTCCGGTATCTCGCCGCGGAGCGTGGCCAGGGCGCGCCTGGTCTCCTCCAGGCCGGATCGGGCGAGGTTCCGCGCGCGCTCCACCCGGTCCAGGGCCTGGACGCGGTCGCCGTCCCGCGCGAGCAGCAGCCGCGCCCCCTCCAGATGGACGATCTGCGCCGACAGCGAGTGGGCCAGGATGTCGTGGATCTCCCGCGCGATGCGCGACCGCTCGGCGAGGACGGCGTTGGCCGCCTCGGCGCGGCGGGTCGCCTCCTGCGCGGCCTTGCCCTGGCGGCTCGCCAGCGCGCCCAGGGTGATGCCCGCGACCGCCGCCATCAGACCGAGGTCCGCGCCGCTCGCGGCGTACGCCTGCCCCAGCCCGCCGATCGCGGCGACCGTCAGCGCGCCCACCGTGATGCCCCACGGCACCGGCAGCCACATCAGCAGCGCCCAGAGCCCGGCCATGGAGAAGAAGAACCCGTTGCCCGAGTCGGGAGCCAGCGCGTACAGCACCATCGCCGCCGCGATGGCCCCCAGCAGAAGGACGATGGCCAGGGACCGGTACCGTGCCCCGCACTCTCGTCCGAGCCAGATGCCGCTCCCCAGCAGGGCGAACATGATCACGTTGAGCACGACGAGGGCCAGGCCGACGCCGTGCAGCGCGGGGGCGGGGTCGGCTCTGAGCAGCCCCCGGACGTAGGCGGTGAGGCCCCAGCTCAGCAGGATGCCGACGATCACCACACGGGCGGTACGGCCCCCCACGGTCTTCACGGCGTTCATGCCCCCTGACGGTAGGCACCCGGGCCCCCGCGCGGATCGGCGCCCGGCTGGACTTCGCGGTCTCCACCTCAGGATGGAGACCGCTCGCTCAGGTGTCGATGCGCTCCGCGTCGAGCTCGGTGGCCCCGGCGGTGATGAACGCGCGGCGCGGGGCGACCTCGCTGCCCATCAGCAGGTCGAACACCTTGCCCGCCTCCTCGGCGTCCTCGATGCGGACGCGCCGCAGCACCCGGTGGCGGGGGTCGAGCGTCGTCTCGGCCAGCTGGTCGGCGTCCATCTCACCGAGGCCCTTGTAGCGCTGGATCGGCTCCTTCCAGCGCTGGCCCTTGCGCTCCAGCTCGACGAGCCGCTGCCGCAGCTCGGCGTCGGAGTAGGTGTAGATGTACTTGTCCTGCCCCTTTCGGGGCTTGACCAGCTCGATGCGGTGCAGCGGCGGGACGGCGGAGAAGATCCGCCCGGCCTCCAGCATCGGCCGCATGTAGCGGTAGAAGAGGGTCAGCAGCAGCGTGCGGATGTGGGCGCCGTCGACGTCGGCGTCGGCGAGGATCACCACGCGGCCGTAGCGGGCGGCGTCGACGTCGAACGTCCGCCCCGAGCCGGCGCCGAGCACCTGGATGATCGCGGCGCACTCGGCGTTCTTCAGCATGTCGGCGACGGACGCCTTCTGCACGTTCAGGATCTTGCCGCGGATCGGCAGCAGCGCCTGGAACTCGGAGTCGCGGGCCAGCTTGGCGGTGCCGAGCGCCGAGTCGCCCTCGACGATGAACAGCTCGCTGCGGTCGTCGGCGGTGCGGCAGTCGACGAGCTTGGCCGGGAGGGCGGAGTTCTCCAGGGCGTTCTTGCGGCGCTGGTTGTCGCGCTGGGTGCGGGCGGCGATGCGGGTCTTGGCCGCGCCGGCGACCTTCTCCAGCACGGCGCGCAGCGGCTGCTTCTGGCCGCGCTGCGGGTTCTCGAAGATCGCGCGCAGCTCGCGCTGGACGACCTGGGAGACGATGCGCGTCGCCGCGGACGTGCCGAGGACCTCCTTGGTCTGGCCCTCGAACTGCGGCTCGGGCAGGCGGACCGTCACCACGGCGGTGAGGCCCTCCAGGACGTCCTCCTTGATGACGTCCTCGTCGCCGTTCTTCAGCAGCTTGGTCGCGCGGAGCTGCTCGTTGACGACCTTGAGCACGGCGCGGTCGAAGCCGCGCACGTGCGTGCCGCCCTTCGGGGTGGCGATCACGTTCACGAACGACTTGGTGATCGTGTCGTAGCCGGTGCCCCAGCGCAGCGCGATGTCGACCTCGAGGTCGCGCTCGACGTCGGTGGGCGTGAGGTGGCCCTGGTCGTCGAGGACGGGGACGGTCTCGGTGAAGTGGCCGCGCCCCTGGAGCCGCAGCACGTCGACGAGCGGGGCGTCCTTGGCGAGGTAGGAGCAGTACTCGCCGATGCCGCCGTCGAACCGGAACGTCTCGTCGACGACCTCCTCGCCGCGCTCGTCGCGGACGTCGATGGTCAGGCCCGGGATGAGGAACGCGGTCTGCCGCATCCGGTCGAGGACGAGGGACTGCTCGACCGTGGCGTCCTTCAGGAAGATCTGCATGTCGGGCCAGAAGCGGACACGGGTCCCCGTGGTCTTCTTGGCGACCTTGCGGGTCTGCCGGAGGCCGGACTTCTTCTTGAACCGGGCGTTCGGGCGGCCGTCGTCGGCGAACTCGCCGGGCAGGCCGCGCCGGAAGCTGATCGCGTGGGTGTGGCCGTCGCGGTCGACCTCGACGTCGAGCCGCGCGGACAGGGCGTTGACCACGGACGCGCCGACGCCGTGCAGGCCGCCGGACGCCGTGTAGGACACGCCGCCGAACTTGCCGCCCGCGTGCAGCCGCGTCATGACCAGCTCGACGCCGGGCAGGCCCGTCTTGGGCTCCAGGTCGACCGGGATGCCGCGGCCGTTGTCGCCCACCTCGAAGGAGCCGTCGGCGTGCATCGTCACGCTGATGTGCGTGCAGTAGCCCGCGAGGGCCTCGTCGACGCAGTTGTCGACGATCTCCCACAGGCAGTGCGCGAGGCCACGGCTGTCGGTCGACCCGACGTACATGCCGGGTCGCTTGCGCACGGCCTCCAGGCCCTCCAGCACCGACAGGTGCCGGGCGGAGTAGCCGTGCGGGTCTTCGGTTGTCGCTTCGGCGGTCGCGGCGGTCAACGTGCGTGTGCTCCTCGGGGGTAGGACGGTCGGCAGAAGGGTACCCCCGGACGCCGACAATCCACCGAAAGGCTCGCCGCCGCCGACGTTCCGCACGTCGTCGCGGCGGGGCCCGGACGGTCCGCCAGGCTACCCCTACTTCGACTATCAGACCCGAACGTCCACCTATAGGTGGGTGTGCGAGGGCCGGATTCCTCCCTACTGTCCTCGCATGGTGCACACGATCGAGGTCTCGGGCCTCCGCAAGCGCTACGGAGACGTCCAGGCCGTGGACGGGGTGACGTTCGCCGTCGAGGAGGGCGAGTTCTTCGGCATCCTCGGGCCGAACGGGGCGGGCAAGACCACCACACTGGAGATCATCGAGGGGCTGCGGCGGGCGGACGAGGGCGACCTCACCGTGCTCGGCCTGCCCCCGTGGCCGCGCAACTCCAAGCTGCTCCCCAGGATCGGCGTCCAGTTGCAGGCGTCGTCGTTCTTCGAGCGGCTGACCGCGCGCGAGCAGCTGCGGACGTTCGGCTCCCTCTACGGCGTCCCGGCGAAGAAGGCCGACGCGATGCTCGAACTGGTCGGCCTGGACGACAAGGCCGACACCCGCGTCGAGAAGCTCTCGGGCGGCCAGGCGCAGCGCCTGTCCATCGCGTGCGCGCTCGTGCACGACCCGGAGCTCGTGTTCCTGGACGAGCCCACCGCCGCGCTGGACCCGCAGGCGCGCCGCAACCTGTGGGACGTGCTCCGCTCGATCAACACCGACGGCCGCACCATCGTCCTGACCACGCACTACATGGACGAGGCGGAGATCCTCTGCGACCGCGTCGCCATCATGGACTCGGGCAGGATCCTGCGGCTCGGCCCGCCGGCGGTGCTGGTGCGCGGGCTGGCGGCCCCGGCCAGGATCAGCGTGGCCAGCGGAGTCCTCGCCGTCGAGGACGCGCGGCTCCTGCCGGGGGCGGACGAGGCCGACGACGACGGCGTCTCGCTGACCATCTCCACCCGCGACCCCTCCGCGGTGGTCGCCGCCATGGCGGCCAAGGACGCGCTCACCGGCGTCCAGATCCGCGGCGCCACCCTCGAGGACGTCTTTCTGGAGCTCACCGGACGGGAGTACAGGGCGTGAGCACGTTCGAGAGTTTCAAGAGCCTGTCCAGGGCGATGTTCCTGGGCTTCCGGCGCGACCGCACCGCGCTGTTCTTCACCGTGCTGTTCCCCCTGATGTTCCTGGTGGTCTTCGGCGGGATCTTCGGCCACCAGTCGACGTCCAAGGTGAAGGTCCTGGAGGTGGGGAAGGCGCCGGTCATCGACCAGGCGGTGGCGCAGGGGGCCGGCGAGCTCGGCAAGGTCATGAAGGTCGAGAAGGCCCCCGACCGCGCCGCCGCCCTCCGCAAGGTCGAGAAGGGCGACGCCGACGCCGTCGTGGAGCAGGCCGGGGGCGAACTGGTCGTCCACTACTCGGTGGCCGACCAGGTCAAGTCCGGGACGGTGCGCGGGCTGATGAACTCGATCGTCCAGTCGGCGAACCTCGCCGCGTCCGGCAAGCCGCCCGCCTACCGGGTGACCGACCGGCAGGTGGAGGACGACTCCCTCAAGGCCATCCAGTTCTTCACGCCGAGCCTCCTCGGCTGGGCGCTGGCGTCGGCGGGCGTCTTCGGGGCGTCCCAGACGCTCGTCACGTGGCGCACCAAGGGCATCCTGCGCCGCCTCCAGCTCTCCCCCGCGCCGATCCCCACCGTGTTCGCCGCGCGGGTGGCGGTCAGCCTCGCCGTGGCGCTCGTCCAGTTCGCGCTGTTCGTGCTCGTGGCGCAGCTGCCGATGTTCGGCCTGAAGCTCAGCGGGGCCTGGTGGATGGCGATCCCGATGGTGATCGCGGGCGTGCTCGCCTTCCTGTCGATCGGCATGGTGATCGGCGCGTGGGCCAAGACGCAGGAGACCGCGCAGGCGGTGACCCAGCTGATCGTGCTGCCGATGGCGTTCCTCGGCGGCTCGTTCTTCCCCCTGGACGCCTCCCCGGCCTGGATGAGGACGCTGTCCTACATCTTCCCGCTGCGCTATCTCAACGAGGGCATGCTCAATGTGATGGGCCGGGGGCTCGGGCCGGCCTCCGCACTGCCCCAGATCGCCGTTCTGCTGGGCGTCGCGGTCGTCGGTGCCTTGGTCGCGGTGCGGCTGTTCCGCTGGGATGCCGCCTAATGTGACCTCGGTCACTAATTGGGCCATTCTGCTGTGGGCGTACGAAGAACCAGGTTGGGAACGCCAGCGTCGGGTTAGATGTTGTCCTAAGTACCGACCCCGAGCATGAGGAAGGTGCCGTGACTGGAGCCCTTGCCCCAACCAAGCCGCTGACCGTCGCCGACCGATGCGACCGCTGCGGCGCTCAGGCCTACGTCCGTGCAGTCCTTGTAGGCGGCGGCGACCTTCTGTTCTGCGCCCACCACGGGCGCAAGTACGCAGAGGCCCTCCGCTCCAACGGGGCCGACATTCAGGACGAGACCGACCGGCTGAACGAAACCCCGGCCGTCGCTTCTGACGAGGAGCGGTAGCCCTCAAAATAGAGCGACCCTAGGCGGCGGCCACCGGAGACGGTGGCCGCCGTTCGCATTCCTCCCTCCGGCACATGCGGAGGACAATTGCGTTGAGTGCACGAGTGATTGCACATCGTAGCCATATAGGGACGGCGCGGTGATGCGCTTCGCCCTTCGACTTCTCACCTTGTGGTGACATTCCTCACGCGGTAGTGATAGGCGGCCGCACGCACGAACCCCTCCGCCTCGTACAGCGCCCTGGCGGGGGCGTTCCGCTCGACGACCACCAGATACGCCCGTTCGCATCCCTGCTCGCTCCCCCAGCCGAGAAGGGCCCGCAGGACGCGCCAGCCCAGACCCCGCCTGCGCGCTTCCGGCGCGACGGCCATGGCGTAGATGCCGAGCCACTCCCCCTGAGGGACGCCGCGCCCTACGGCGAGGCCGTCCGCGCATGCGTAGCCGGCGCTCACACCGGTCAGGATCTTCTCCGCCATCGGCAGCTGGTGGTCGTAGCGGCCGTCGACCGACCACCACAGATCGAGCCACTCAATGGACGGCGCGTCCGCGATGTCCACACCGTCCCGCTCGTAGGGGCCGCTCAACTCGGTCGCCATCGCGAGCGTCGGGTCGACCAGGTCGTATCCCCGCCCTTCGAGGACCCCGTCGAGCCCTGCGGGCCGCGCCTGGGCGTCCATCGAGAACACGGTCGGGAGCCCCAGCGCGGTGTAGAAGCCCTCCGCCCGCTCAATCGCTCGGTGCACGTCCCCGGGATCGTCCAAGGGCAGGACGGAGTTGGCCCGCTTGGTCACGCCGCCGGCGTGGCGCAGCAGCCAGCCGCCAATATCCTGGGCGGACGGCGCGGGCCACGCCTCGGCGACCAGTTCGCCCAACCGACTCTCCAGGGACCGCGCCATCTGTCACCGCTTTCGGGGGGAACGTGCACATCCTGCTGCCGCCGTCGGAGAAGAAGGCCACCGAGGGGGACGGCCCGCCCCTCGATCTCGCCTCGCTGAGCTTCCCGGAGCTGAACCCGACGCGCAAACGCGTTCTCGCGGCCCTGGCGAAGGCGTGCCAGCGGGCCGACGCCGCGGAGGTGCTCGGCCTTCCGCCCGGCCAGGCCGACGAGGCCGTCGCCCGCAACAAGGCCGTGCGCAAGGCGCCGACCCTGCCGGCGGCGCGGCTCTACACCGGCGTCCTCTACGACAACCTCGACCTGCCCGATCTGGACGCCGAGGCCGCCGCCCGGCAGATCATCGTGTTCTCGGGCCTGTGGGGCGCGCTGAGGCTCACCGACCGCGTCCCGCCCTACCGGCTCGCCATGGGGGTCTCGCTACCTCCTGCGGGAGGACTGGGGGCGTCGTGGCGCCCGGCGATGCGCAAGGCCCTCCGGCTCGGCGACGACCTGGTCGTGGACATGCGGTCCGGGCCGTACGCGTCGGCGTGGAAGGCGCCCGGACCGGCGGTCTCCGTACGGGTGTTCCGGGAGCGGCTCGTGGACGGCGTCGCCAAGCGGACCGTCGTCAGCCACATGGCCAAGGCCACCCGCGGGCGGATCGCCCATGACCTGATCAAGGCGGGCGCCTCTCCGCGCACCCCGGAGGAACTCGTGAAGGCCGTCGCCGGCCTCGGCCACACCGTCGAACTGAACGGCGCCGACCTCGACGTCGTCCTGCACGACTGACGACACGTCCTCGGCACGATTCCAAGCACGCGATAGGGCCCCGGCACTGCCGGGGCCCTATCGTCGACGGGTCTGTGTCGCGGCCGGTCAGTCCAGGTAGTCGCGCAGGACCTGGGAACGGGACGGGTGGCGCAGCTTCGACATGGTCTTGGACTCGATCTGCCGGATGCGCTCCCGGGTCACCCCGTACACCTTGCCGATCTCGTCCAGGGTCTTCGGCTGGCCGTCGGTGAGGCCGAACCGCATCGACACCACGCCCGCCTCGCGCTCGCTGAGCGTGTCGAGGACCGAGTGGAGCTGCTCCTGCAGCAGCGTGAAGCTGACCGCGTCGGCCGGGACGATGGCCTCGGAGTCCTCGATGAGGTCGCCGAACTCGCTGTCGCCGTCCTCACCGAGCGGCGTGTGCAGCGAGATGGGCTCGCGGCCGTACTTCTGGACCTCGACGACCTTCTCCGGGGTCATGTCGAGCTCCTTGGCCAGCTCCTCCGGGGTGGGCTCGCGGCCCAGGTCCTGGAGCATCTGCCGCTGCACGCGCGCCAGCTTGTTGATGACCTCGACCATGTGCACCGGGATGCGGATGGTGCGGGCCTGGTCGGCCATCGCGCGGGTGATCGCCTGCCGGATCCACCAGGTGGCGTACGTGGAGAACTTGTAGCCCTTGGTGTAGTCGAACTTCTCGACCGCGCGGATCAGGCCGAGGTTGCCCTCCTGGATCAGGTCCAGGAACAGCATGCCGCGCCCGGTGTAGCGCTTGGCCAGCGAGACCACCAGGCGGAGGTTGGCCTCCAGCAGGTGGTTCTTGGCGCGGCGGCCGTCCTCGGCGATCCACTCGAAGTCCTCGAGGTCCTCCTCGGACATCGAGGGACCGGAGGCGGCGAGGCGCTCCTCGGCGAACAGGCCGGCCTCGATCCGCTTGGCGAGCTCGACCTCCTGCTCGGCGTTCAGCAGCGGGACCTTGCCGATCTGCTTGAGGTAGTCCTTGACGGGGTCGGCGGTGGCGCCGGCGGCCGCGATCTGCTGCGCGGGCGCGTCCTCGTCGTCGTCGCCGAGGGTGAACCCCTCCTCCTCGGAGGGAGTGTCGCCCTTGCCTGCGGGAGCGGCCTTCGCCGCGGGCGCGGCGGGGGCGGGCTCCTCCTCGGTCTCGGGCTCCTCGACCTCGGCCGTGTCGTCCTCGACGAGTTCGACCTCGAGGTCGGTCAGGTCGGCGTCGAGATCGACGTCCACCTCGTCGTCGACCTCGGGCTCGTCGCCCTTGTCGGCGGGGGCGGCCTTGACGGGCTGGGCGGCGGCCTTCTTCGCCGGCGCGCCCTTCTTCGCCTTGGCGCCCTTGGCCGGCGCGGCCTTCTTCGGCGGCGCGGGCTTGGGAGCCGCCGGGCGCGGCGCGGCGACGGCCTCCTCCGGCGCGTCGTCGCCGACGACGGCCGTCACCGTGTCGGGCTGCTCCTTGGCGGCGGCGGCGGTCTTGGGCCTGCGTGCCGGCGGCGTCGCGCGTTTGCGCGGACGCTTGGGCGCCGCGGAGTCGGCAGCGCTCACCATGACGGTCACACCCTCCTTGCTGAGGCTCCGCAGAATGCTGGAGGCCTTCGACACGGGGATGTCGGCCTCCTCGAACGTACGTCGTACGTCGTCGGCTTCGAGGTAACCCTGGGACCGTCCACGCTCGATCAGTTGCGCGATGACGTGATCGTGCAGATCTGACGCTTTCGAGGTCGAGCTAGCAGGCGACACAAATACCTCTCGAACGAACGTGTGGCTTGGTTGACCCAAGTGCCCTGACGGGCTCGGCCTCACACTGGGTGGGACCACACACGGAGCGGACCTCCCGGTGCGGGACCGCAGCGTACCCGCTCTCTCTGGGTCAAGCATTCTGGCACTGCTGCGCATTCCGCCTTGGAGTCCTACCCGGTAACACTCCACCTTAGAGGGCGCGGGGCGGTCCTTCGAACGTGCCGGACCGTCTCGGCGCCGCCTTCGGCGGGGTTCACTCGGACTTGGGCGGGACGTGCAGGGCAAGCACGGTCACATCGTCTACCTGCTCATACCCGGCAAGCATCCGATCGACCAGGAAGTCGACGAGTCTCTCGGGATCTCCTACCACTTCAGGTGGGGCGTCCGCGGCCACGGCGACAAGCTCCTCCAGCCCGGCGTCCACCCCACGCCTACGGTTCTCCACAAGTCCATCGGAATAGAAGACCACAGTGTTGCCGGTCTCGATGGAAAAACTTGTCTGCTGTCGCTGGCTCGGCCAGCCGAGGGGCGTTCCGGGCTCCCTCGTGCTCACGCGCGCGGGCGTGTCGGGCGAGATCAGCAGGGCCGGCGGGTGGCCCGCGTTGCTGAGCTCCCCCTGCCCCGTCTCGGGGTCGATCACCGCGTAGACGACGGTGGTGAACTGCTCCTCGTCCTCGGTGGCGCTGAACAGCCGGTCGAGGCCGGCCAGGACGGCGGCGGGGCGCGGATCGTTCAGCGCGAGGGCGCGCAGGGCGTTGCGGACGCGGCCCATTCCGGCCGCGGCGAGCACTCCCTTGCCCATGACGTCGCCGCACGCCACGGCGAGCCGGTTGTCGGCGAGGCGGAAGACGTCGTACCAGTCGCCGCCCACCTGCACGTGGCGCGTCGCGGGGTTGTAGCGCGCGGCCAGCGCCATTCCCGGCAGCTGCGGCAGGTCGCTCGGCAGGAGGCTCCGCTGGAGCTCCTCGGCGGTCCGGTGCTCGCGCTCGAACAGCAGGGCCCGCTCCACGGCCAGCGCGCACTGGCCCGCGAGCGCCTCCAGGAAGACCCGCTCCTCCTCGGTGATCTCCCGGGGCCGGGTGAAGGAGAAGCGGAGCGCGCCGATCGGGGCGCCGGCCGCGAGCAGCGGCAGGCCCACCCAGGCGCGCTCCTCCGTGTGCTGGGCGAACAGGTCGCGCTCGCCGTGGCCCAGCTGCAGGCGCAGGCTGTCGGGATGCTCGGCCAGGAACGGCCGGCTCTCGCGCACCGCCACCGACATCACGGTCTGGTCGCTGACCTTGATCCCGTCGCGGGACGGCGGCGGCGTCTCGCTCTCCGCCCCCGGCTGGGACGGGGCCACGATGCTGAGCCGCAGCTTGTCGTCGTCCAGCAGCGCCACGGCGGAGTAGTCGGCGCCGATGGCGGACCGGCCGACCTCGGTGATGACCTGGACGACCTGGGAGACGGTCAGGGCCTCGGCGAGCATGGAGGTGGCCTGCTGGAGGCGCGCGGTGCGCAGCGCCGCCGCCGAAAGCTGCTCGGTCAGCCTGCCGCGCATCTCCTCGGCCTCGCGCTGGCCCGTGACGTCGGTGTTGGCGCCGACCCACTCGATCACCGCGTCGCCCTGCCAGATGGGCACGGCCCGGACGTCGAAGTGCCGGTAGGTGCCGCTCTTGGTGCGGATGCGGTAGTTGGTCTCGAAGACGCGGTTCTCCTCGACGCAGTCGCGCCAGTGCGCCTCGATGCGGGGACGGTCCTCGGGGTGCACGACCGACAGCCAGCCGCCGACCGCGTAGTCGTCCGGCGTCTGGCCGGTGATCGCGCGCCATTCGGGCGCGTCGTCGATCACGCCGCCGGCCGGTGCGGCGACCCACACCACCTGGGCGCTGGCCTCCACGAGCGAGCGGTAGCGCTGCTCCTTGCGGCGGATGACCTCCTCGGCCCTGCGCCGCTCGGTGACGTCCAGCGCGGTCAGGACGACGCCCGGCCGCTCGTCGCCGCCGCCCTTGGCGGGCAGCCACGTGCACGCCAGGATGCGCTCCTCGACGGCGGTGGCCACGCCGGACGGCTCGTCGGACGCCTCCTGCGGGCGGACCGGGACCACGACCTCGAGGCCGCTCACCGGGCGGTCCTCGGCGACCACCTTCCGGAGCGCCGACTCGAACGCCGCCGCCAGCGCCTCCGACGGCCGGCGCTGCTGGAGGTCGCGCACGCGGACGCCCAGCAGCGCCGCGAGCGCGTCGTTCGCCCGGCGGCACCTCAGATCACGGTCGAAGAACGCCAGCCCCTCGGGGGCTTCCTTCAGCAAGGTCGCGTACAGCGCGGCGTCGGACGCATCCATGGGCTGCCCCTCCACCCCTGAGACGCGGGGATGCGGAACGGACGTCTCGGTGCTCAAGGACAACACCTCCGCCCCAGAGGGTCCCGTACCGCGCGGCAATTATTCATCACTATGAGTGAATGGGAGCAGGTTAACGCTCCCGCCTCCATCACAACACCGGTAGGAGTCAGGTACTCATCATCCCGATGGTTCGCCGCGTACGGAACCCCTGCTGAACATCCTTGTCCCCTCGGCCCCGGACGAACTCGTCGGATTCGGACACCGTCCAGGAAGGGCCTGCGGGGCGGCCCGCTCAGGACGGCAAGAAGGAGATGTTACGGCGTTGATGCGTCACGGGGCGTCAACTCGCCCCGTTCGGCGAGTTCCGCCCTTCCGCCGCCCATGCTCGGCGGCCCTACTTGGAGGCCTTGGCCGCGGCCTTCATCTCCTGCTTGAAGGCCCGCACCTGGGCGAGGGACTCGGGTCCGGTGATGTCGGCCACGGACCGGTGCGCCCCCTCCTCGCCGTACACGCCGGCGGCCTCGCGCCAGCCGTCCGGGCGGACGCCGTACTGCTTGCCCAGCAGGGCCAGAAAGATCTGCGCTTTCTGCTTGCCGAAACCCGGGAGGGCGTTCAGCCGCTTGTACAGCTCCTTGCCGCTGTCAACGCCCTTCCACACCTTCTCGGCGTCGCCGTCGTAATGGTCCACGAGGTACTGGCACAGCTGCTGGACGCGCTTGGCCATCGAACCGGGGTAGCGGTGGACGGCCGGCTTCTCCGCCAGGAGCGCCGCGAACCGCTCCGGGTCGTAGGCGGCGATCTCGTGGGCGTCCAGGTCGTCGGAGCCGAGCCGCTGCGAAATGGTGTACGGGCCTGAGAAAGCCCACTCCATCGGGATCTGCTGGTCGAGCAGCATGCCCACCAGCGCGGCCAGCGGGCTGCGTCCCAGCAGCTCGTCGGCCTCGGGACGCTGTGCGAGTTGAACCTTCGTGGCCATGGGCCCAGCTTAGAGCGCCGCCGCGCCCGTCCAGGGCGGTCCTGGAACCGTCGGCGCGGATCCGTTGGAGGACGCCCGGATCTGTCAGAAGTCTTACGAGGGCCGCCGAGCGGTGGCGGGCCCTGGCCGGTGGTGCTCGAATGGGGACGTGAGCGAGGAAGAGCGGACGGAAGGCAGTCCGGTGGGGCGGAGGGTCGTCCTGGGGATGCTCGGCCTCGGCGTGGCGGGGGTCGCCGTGGGGGCATCCGTCCAGGACAGGGTGAGCCGGACCCTGGCGCCGGTCGGGCCGATCGGGGACGTCCTGCCGGCCGCCGGCGGATTCCGGTACTACTCGGTCACGTCCAGCGTGAAGCGGCAGAGCGCGGCGACGCATCGTGTGACCGTTTCGGGTCTTGTGGACAAGCCGCAATCGTTCGGGATGGCCGATCTGGCGCGGTTGCCGCAGACGGTGCTCGACAGGGACTTCCAGTGCGTGACGGGCTGGCGGGTACCGGACGTGCGGTGGGTCGGTGTGGCGCTCCCCGATCTGCTGGACGCGGTCGGAGTCTCTTCCAGGGCGAGGGCCGTGCGGTTCACGTCGTTCGACGGGGTCTACACCGAGTCGCTGACGCTGGAGCAGGCGCGCCGCCGGGACGTGCTGGTCGCGACCCAGATGGACGGCAAGCCCGTCACTCACGACCACGGCGGCCCCACACGGCTGTACGTGGCGCCCATGTACGGCTACAAGTCGCTGAAGTGGCTGGGCGGCATCGAGGTGACCGACCGGGTGAAGCCCGGCTACTGGGAGGAACTCGGGTACGACGTGGACGCCTGGGTCGGAAGGTCGAACGGACGCAGCGATGCGCCCACCTGAGCCGTCACCGGCGTGGATCGTCCGGTTCACCCGGGCCGAGCGGTCGATTCACCATGCCACCGCGCTGCTGATGCTGATCTGCCTGCTGACCGCCGGGCTGCTCTACCTGCCGCTGCTGTCCACGCTGGTGGGCCGCAGGGAGATGGTCAAGACGGTCCATGTCTGGTGCGGGTTCGCCCTGCCCGTGCCGATCGTGCTCGGTCTCGTGTCCCGGGCGTTCAGGGCCGACCTCCACCGGTTGAACAGGTTCGTGCCCGCGGACTGGCAGTGGCTCAGGCGCGGCGACCGCAGGGCCGTGCGGGGCGGGCGCGGGATCCTGCCGGTGGGCAAGTTCAACGCGGGCCAGAAGCTGAACGCGGCGTTCACGGCGGGCGCGATCCTCGTCATGCTCGGCACCGGCGAGATCATGACCTTCCCCGGGCCGTGGGGCGACCGGTGGCGTACGGGCTCCACCTTCGTCCACGACTGGCTCTTCCTGGCCGTCCTCGCGGTGACCGCCGGGCACCTGTGGGAGGCGCTGCGGGACCGCCAGGCCCTGACCGGGATGTTGACAGGGCGGGTGGACCCCGACTGGGCCGCACGGCATCACGTGGCCTGGGCCGACGCCGTGAGCGGCTCCCGAGGCGCCGGCGGGAGATCGTCCGCCGCCGGGCCGAGTGCGCAGGTGGAGGGGGAAGCGCCCGCTCCCCGCGGAACGCCCCATGATCCCCGCGGAACGCCCGGTGAACGGGATCCGGATTTTGCGAAACGACCCCCCGGCACGTCTTGACTCGCCCGGGACGCGCGCTGGAGTGTGGCATCGAGGCGGGGTTCTCGCCGAGGCTCCCGTGCCAGGGCCGGTTCGGTGCGCGCTCCGTCTCGCCGGCGGGGCCCCCCGCCGGCAACCCCGTGCGCGGAGGTGTGCGCTGATGCCTGCACTGGCCGATCACCGGAACGAGACACGTGACGCGCTCGCACGAAGGCTGTGCGACGAGTTCGCGTCCTTCCCCTCGGACGCGGTGCACCGGTGTGTGGCCGACGTCCAGGCGTGCATGGCCCATCTCGGCCTGGACGCCACGCCGGCCAGAGTCGAGCGGATGGCCCGGGAGCAGCTCACCGGGATCCTGAAGTCGCAGCCGCCCTCCGGGCGCGCGCCCGCCGGCGGCGCGGGCGGCGCCGACGGTTGACCGGCAGGTCGCCCATGCGGGCGGCGTGTGCGGCGGGTGGCGGCCCATTCCGGTCTTCGCCGGTGTCCCGGCCACCGTCCGCCCCGGATCTGAGACGCTAGAGGTGTGAGTCCCCGCAGCCGCAACCGCCCCTCGGGGGACCCGCCCCGGGACGGCCCGAAGCACCCGGACGAGGTCTCGGCGATTTTCGACGGCATGCTCCAGCACGCTCGCGAACTGCTGGCGGTGCGCAGCCCCCTGGACGCGGAGCTCATCATCAGCGAGATCCTCGGCTCCTGGTGGGGGCAGCGCGTCCCGGACGGCGACGTGGAGGAGGTCATCGGCGAGGCGCTGGTCGACCATGCGGCGGCCGCGGCCACGCCGGCCGCGCTGGCACTGCTCACCGGGATCGCCTACATGGGCACCCCGCGCCAGGCCGCCAAGGCGGAACGCGCGGCGCTGCAACTGATGGCCGACGGCGTCGCCAGACCCGGCTGGGCCGACCGTGTCGGGATGGTCGAGCCGGAGGCGTGCTTCGCCTCCAGGGACGTCTACGGCGACCAGGACTCCGTCATCTGCACCTACACCTACGGGGGCGCCGAGCGCCACGCCCTGATCATCCTGGTCGACCGCAACAGGGCCGGGGTGGTCCAGTCGCGCGGCGGCCCGTCCGCGCCCGCCGCGCGTGCGGGGCGGCCGCCGGCGAGCGGGATGGTCCGGGACGCGTGGGTCTCCTCGCGGGTCGACAGGCTTCTCGACCACTGCCGCCGCGAAGGCCGCGAGAACCCGCTGATGCGGTTCGAGGAGCTCGACCCGCGCGACACCAAGGCGTTGCTGCAAAGCGCCCTGGACCTCACCGACGAGACCGTCGATCCGCCGGTGAACGAGAGCTTCGGCTCCTACCACGCGTTCGTGCGCGCGCGGGTGGACATCCTCCCGCCGGGCGGCCGCCTGCCCCAGCCTCCGGTGTACGGGCGCGACAGGCGCGCCACGATCGCCACGCGGTTCCTCGCCTCGGACGAGGCGGCGGAGCTGTCGGACCTCGCCGCGGCGATCCGGTGCGTCGACCGGATCATCGACTACGGCTGCACGCACGACTTCGGGCGGCCCCTGCGCGTCAGCCCGGTCAAATGCGAGATGTTCCTGCTCGACTGGCTGCCGCGCAAGGTTCTGCTGTCCCCGTCGGAACAGGAGGCGGTCCCCCACGTGCTGGCGGCGTGGGTCCGCTGGGCGGGGCGGCGCACGGGGCTGCCGGAAGAGGGCATCAGGGCGACCCTGGACGCTCTCTGGGACGCCACCGCGCAGTTCTCCGCGGCCTACCGCGATCCGGCCGCCTTCGGCCTCGACCCCGGACTGGTCGCCCGGCTGCTGCCCGACGGCGATCTGGAGGCCCTCCCCCGCCGCGCGTTCGCCCTCCCGTTCCTGTCGGGCACGCACAGGCGGACGGGGCGGCACGGCTTCGTCGACCTGTCGGAACTCGACCCGGCCGACCCCGGCGACCGCCGCGTCCTGCTGGAGTTCGAGCATCCGGGCGGCGGCGAGGAGCACCTCGACGCGCACGCGCGCCTCGCGGCGATGCTGTGGGACGGCGAGCCGCCGAGCCTGTGGGACACCGCCCAGTCGCTGCTGGACGTCGGCTACGAACGGCATGAGATCCTGCACAAACTCATCGGCGTCCTCGACCGCTGCGGGGACGATCCGGAAGCCCTCCGGGAGGCGCTGCGTGTGCTTCGTCACGAACCGCCGCCCGACTGAACTCCTGGTTTGCGCGTCGCGCTCCCGGCGACAATCATCGGGTCCCGGGCGCGGTCTCGCGGGGGTCGGCACCGGCCCTTGGTCGTAGGGAGTGATCTTGTTGGAGTGGTCCGAGTTCGCCCGGCGGCTGGGACGCGAGCTGGCGGGGCTCGAACGGGACACGATCCTGATCGTGCGCGAACGCGATGAGAGCCGTCACTACGTCCAGGCCATGCGCGAGCCCGACCGGCTCTACGCCGAGGCCGTCAGCAACAACTTCCTCGAAGGGCCCCTCCTGCTCACCCTGGCCGACGAGGAGGTCATGAGCGAGGCCGGCTGGCGCCCGCCCGCCGAGCCCGCGCCGCGCAACTGGTGGACGGAGCTGCCGGAGGCGGGCGTCCCCGGCGGGATGCTGAGCGTGACCGAGCGCGACTTCGCACGGCTCGCCGACGTGATGGTCACGGCGCTCCGGGACGTCCAGGGCGTCCGGCGCCCGTCCGACCTCGTGTACGAGTCGTTCCACCGGCACGGGTCCGGCCTCATCGAACTGGTCGACTTCGGTATCGAGGTCGCCGACCCGTCGCGCGTCAGCAAGCGCCGCGCGTCCTCGGAGGGCGTCCACTTCGGCGCCGACGCCCTTCCCGCCGACCCGCTGCCCGCCGACCCGCTCCCGGCCGGCTCCCCGCCCGGCGGCGACTCCCTCGCGGGGACGCGGCTGCCGCTGCCGGAGCACGCGCTGCCCGGCATGGACGCGGAACTGCTCGAACCCCGCCTGGCCGAGGCCAAGGCCAACGGCGACAACACCGCCTACTTCCGGCTCCTGGAGAACGCCGACCTGGTCCTCCCCGCGACCGCCTCCGCCGTGGAGGACCCCGACCGCGCCGAGTTCCCCACCGTCACCATCGGCAGCGGCACCTACGTCACGGTGTTCACCTCGCCCGGGGCCCTGGCCCGCACCGGCGAGCGGCACCCGGGCCTGTACCGGCGCACCTCGTTCGCCCGCCTGGCGGCCGGCTGGCCCGATCCGGCATGGCGCCTGGCCATCAACTGGGGCCTGCCCAGCGAGGTCCTGCTCGACTCCTCCGTCATCGGCCGGTTGCAGGGCGGCCAGGGCGAGCCGCCCACGCCCGTGCAGGACGAGCCCAACCCGTACGGGACGGTCGACCCCAACGCGCTCGCCGGGCCGAACCCCGTGGTCGGTGGATCGGCCCCCTCGGTCAACGGTTCGGCGCACGGCTTCCCCGGGCCGGGCGTGCCGGCACCGGGTGAGGCGGCCCCGGGCGGAGCGGTGCCGGGCGAGGGCGCCCCGGCGGCGGACGTTCCGCGCGACGACTCCCACACGGCCGTCGACCCGTACACGGCCGCCGACCTTCGGGCGGCTCTCGAGGCCGGTGTCCCGCCGACGGCACCGGAACCGGAACCGGCGTCGCCTCTCGGCGCGCCGACCGGGAGCCCTCCCGACCGGCCCGCGCGCCAGGCGCCCCCTCCGGACGAGCGCCCCGCCGGGGTCCCGCTCCGGCCCCCGCACGGGACGCGTCTCTGGCGCGCGGCGGGCGAGGGCGACCAGGCCCCGGTCGCCGTCTACGACGCCATCGGCGGCGTCTGGACACCGGTGCGGGCCGACGCGGTTCCCTCTCCCTGGAGCGAGTGACGCGCCCTTCGGCTACCGTCGAGTACGGAATCCCGCCCCGCACGTGAAAGTGGATCCCCAGTGGACTGGAACGACTTCGCCAAACGGCTGACACTGGAGCTTTCACGGCTGCCGGTCACGTCGTTCCTCATCGTGCAAGGTCCGAGCGGGCTCCCCTACGTCCAGGCGATGCGCTCCGAGGGGACGCTCGACGCCGAGGCCGTCGGCAGCGCGTTCCTGCCCCGCCCGCTCGCGTCGCGGCAGGAGCGCAGGCTGAGGGCGCTCGGTTGGGAGCCGCCGGACGAGGAGGACCGCAAGAACTGGTGGGACCGCCTCACCTTCCGCGAGCGCGGCGGCCGTCGCGGCTCCTCGGAGCTGCTGGAGGCGTGCGCCCTGCTCGCGGGGCAGATGACGGGCGCGTTCCGCGACGTGTACGGCATCGAGTCGCCGCTCGAACTCGTCTACCAGGCGAGCAGGTCGGGCCCCGGAGGCGGGCCCTTGGCGCTGCCCGGGCTCGGCATCCCGCTCGCCGTGCCGGAGGACGAACGCGCCGCCCAGACCTCGGCGCGCCAGGAGCGCCCCTCCGGGTCCACTCTGGAGGCGGCCCTGGCCGAGGCCCGCGAGCGCGGCGACCAGCACGGCTACCTGGAGCTGCTCGCGCGCGCGGTGCTGTACCTGCCCGCGCCCGGCGACCCGGAGGCCGCCGAGCACCAGTTCGCCACGGCGCAGTTCGGCGACGGCACGTTCGTCCTCGCGTTCACCTCGCCGGAGGCGATGGACCGCTCACTCCAGGGGCAGGCGGTCCACCACCGGCGGGCCTCGCTGGCGGAGCTGTCGCGGCGGTGGCCGCATCCGGAATGGCAGCTCGCCGTGAACCCCGGCCTGCCGAGCGCGTGCTACCTGGACGCGAACGCGCTCCTCGAGCCCGAGGAGCCCGGCGCGCCCACGCCGCCGGTCCCGACCGACGTCCACGTGGCCGGCCCGCCGCGCCGCGGCTCGCGCAAGCCCGCTTCCCGGGCCGGAGCCCGGGGCGCCCCGCCGGCCGCCTCGCCCGCCGAGCCGCCCGCAGCCGCGACCGGTTCCCCCACCGCCGCTCCGGCAGGCGCCCGGCAGGCGCCCAAACCGCCTCAGCGCCCGGAACCGGCGCGCCCCCGGACCGAGGCACCCTCGGCCGCCCCCGCCCCCTCACGGGCGAGCACAGCGCCTCCGGGCGGCCCGCCCGCGCCGCCGGTCCACGCCCCCGCGCAGCGCCGACCGGCTCCCGCGCAGGCTCCTCCCGCTCCTCCGCCGCCGCGGCGCCCCGAGGCCCCGGCCGCCGGGCACGCCCCCGTGACCAGGGAGACGCCGGTCACCAGGGAAACTCCGGTCACCAGGGAGGCGGCGGTCGCGAGGGAGGCCTCGGTCACCCGGGAGGCTCCGGTCGTCCGGGAGGCGCCGGCGGCTCCGGAGACTCCGGCGGACCCGCGTGGGCGGCCCGGGCGGAAGCCGCCCGTCCCGCCGAACCCTGCTCGCGAGACGCCGAGCGACCCCCACGGCCTTCCCGCGGCGCCGCTCTACGGCCAGCGGGAGCGGGCACGGGCCGACACCCGGCAGCAGAACGTCCCGGCCGCCGCGCGTGCCGACACGCGGACCCGCGCGGAGAGGACGCCGAGCATCGTCGAACGCGGGGCCCGGTCCGCGCCTGAGGCCGGGCCGGCGACACGACCGCAGATGCCCGCCGACGCGTCCCAGGTCGTGGTGATGCAGAAGGCCGTGCGGCCCGAGCATGTGCAGCACTATCTGGAAGGCGGCTACGACCTGGTCGCCGGCTACGTCCACCGCTTCCAGGACGTCCAGGAGCTGAAGAGCCCCGCCGCGCTGATCCGGGCCCTGGGGCTGGTGTACGAGGGGTCGCCGTTCGCGCCCGCGGACGAGCAGATCTTCGTGATCCGGTGGCCGGCCGTGAAGCCCGCGCTGTTCCGCCGCCCGCTGGGCGGCATCGACGAGTGGAGCATGGGCATCATCCCGGGCGGCTGGGTGATCGAGAAGGCGCCGTTCCCGGGCTCGGGGTACGCGCCGGGCGACGGGCCCGCGATCCCCGAGTTCAAGATCGAGAGCCAGCGCCTGCCGCACGGGGCCGAGATGTACCGGCTCGACGCGCACGGCAGGGAGACCCTCGTGGCGGGATACGACGCCGATCTGCGCAGGTGGCTCGTGAAGCTGCCGGGAGGGCGCGGATGAGCGTCCGGCAGGGCTACTACGCGGGCTGGCGCGGCGCCGAGTACGAGGCGAGCCCGGACGGCGACAAGGTGCGCCTCTACGCCGCGCGGCAGGTGGAGGGGTTCCTCCAGGTCTCCCCGGACCGGTACGTCAAGGTGGTGCCCCTGACGGACGTCGACGGCCTCCGGTACGTGACCACCCAATGCACGTGGCGCGGCGAGCCGTTCGTGGTCCTCGGCGAGCACGAGGGCTGGTTGCGCGTGGAGTACAGCGGCGGCAAGGCGCCGGTGGCGGAGCGGCTCGGCCTGGAGCCGTTCGACCGGGGCGTGTACCAGGCATGGGCGTCCAAGCACGAGGTCGAGGACCTGCGCGAGGAGACCGTCTGAGCACGGGGATCGGTGGTGGGGCATGACGGTCATCGACATCAACGCCGACCTCGGCGAGGGGTTCGGCGTCTGGAAGCTGGGTGACGACTCGGCGCTGCTCGACGTCATCACGAGCGCGAACGTGGCGTGCGGGTTCCACGCGGGCGACCCGCTGATCATGCGCCGGGTGTGCGCGGCCGCCGTCGAGCGCGGGGTGACGATCGGCGCGCAGGTCTCCTACTGGGACCTCGCCGGGTTCGGCCGCCGCGAGATGGACGTGGCCGCGCCGGAGCTGACCGCCGAGGTGCTGTACCAGCTCGCGGCGCTGGACGGCATCGCGCGGGCGGAAGGCGGGCGGGTGGCCTACGTGAAGCCGCACGGGGCCCTCTACAACAGGGTCGCGCGCGACCCCGTCCAGGCGCGCGCGGTGGCCGACGCCGTGCGGGCGTACGACCCGTCGCTCCCCCTGCTCACGCTCCCTGCCTCCGCCGTGCACGACGTCGCCGACGGGCTCACCGTCGTCGCCGAGTGCTTCGCCGACCGCGCCTACACGCCGTCCGGCGCGCTCGTGTCGCGCCGCGAGCCGGGGGCGGTCGTCCACGACCCGGACGCGGTCGTGCGGCGGGCGGTGCAGATGGCGGTGGGCGGCAGCGTCGTCGCCGCGGACGGCACCGAGGTCCCGCTGAAGGCGCGTTCCATCTGCGTGCACGGCGACACCCCGGGCGCGGTCGACCTCGCCAAGGCCGTCCGGTCCGCACTGTCCGACGCGGGCGTCATCCTGGAGTCGTTCGCGTGAACGTGCGGCGGGCCGGCGAGACCGCCTTGCTCGTGGAGACGGGCGACCTGGCGACCGCCCACCGCCTGCACGCCGCCCTCAGGGGCGCGCCGCCGCCCGGCGTCGTGGACGTCGTCCCCGGGGAGCGGACCGTCCTGGTGGTCGCGGCCCCCTCCGCCGACCTGGGACGCCTGGCCGCCCTCATTCCGCGACTGCGCCTGGCCGACGGCGCGGCGGGCGACGCCGGGCCGGTGGAGATCCCCGTCGTCTACGACGGGGAGGACCTCGACGAGGTCGCCTCCCTGACCGGACTGTCGCGCGAGGAGGTCGTCCGGCGGCACTCCGCGGGCTCGTACACGGTCGCCTACCTCGGCTTCTCCCCCGGCTTCGGCTACCTGACGGGGCTGGATCCGGCGCTGCACGTGGCGCGGCGCGCGACGCCGCGGAAGGCGGTCCCGGCCGGTTCGGTCGCGGTGGCAGGCCCCTACGCGGCCGTGTACCCCTCCCGGTCGCCGGGCGGGTGGCGGCTGCTCGGGCGCAGCCGCCTGCCGCTGTGGGACGTGTCGCGCGATCCGCCGTCGCTGCTCCGGCCGGGGGCGCGGGTCCGGTTCGTCCCCGAGGAGATTTCTTGATCGAGGTCGTGCGGCCCGGGCCGCTCGCGACCGTCCAGGATCTCGGCAGGCCGGGCCGCGCGCATCTCGGCGTCCCCCGCTCCGGTGCCGCGGACCAGCGCGCGTTCCGGCTCGCCAACCGGCTGGTGGGCAATCCCGAGGGCGCGGCGGGCGTGGAGTTCACGTTCGGCGGGGCGGTCCTGCGGTTTCACGCGCGCGCCTGGATCGCGGTGACCGGCGCTCCGGTGCCGCTGCGGGTCGACGGCCGCGCTCACGGGATGAACGCGCCCTGCTTCGTGTCGGCCGGCGCCCTCGTCGAGCTCGGCACGCCCGGCTCCGGGCTCCGCAGCTACGTCGCCGTGCGAGGCGGCGTCGCCGTGGACGAGGTGCTGGGGAGCCGGTCGACCGACCTCCTGTCCGGCCTCGGGCCGTCGCCGCTCGCGCCGGGTGACCGCCTGCCGGTCGGTTCCGCCAAGGGCTTGGGACACATCAATGTGGACGTAGCGCCGACGGCGCCCTTGCCGGAGACACCGATCCTGCGCATCCTGCCCGGCCCGCGCGACGACTGGTTCACCCGCACCGCGTTGGCCACGCTCACGTCCATGCCCTACGAGGTGACGCCAGATAGCAATCGCGTAGGAGTACGGCTGAACGGCCCACCGCTCGAACGGGCGCGCTCGGGCGAACTCGGCAGCGAGGGCGTGGTCATCGGTTCTCTCCAGGTGCCGCCCAGCGGGCTGCCCATCATCTTCCTGGCCGACCATCCGACCACCGGCGGCTACCCCGTGGTCGCCGTGCTCGCCTCGGCCGCCGTGGCCGCGGCCGCGCAGCTGCGCCCCGGCCAGAGCCTCCGCTTCCGGCTGTAGCCGGCGGCCCGGTTGCTCAGGTCAGGGGCGCGGGGGCGGGCCGGTCCAGGTGGGAGATGTCGTTGAAGCCGCGGACCGCGGACAGGCCGCCGAGCCTGACCAGCCGGGAGATCGATCCGTTGTCCGCGCCGAGGAACGCGAACGGTCTGGCGCCGGCGGCGGCCGCGAGGGCCTGCGCGATCACACCGCCGTGGGTGAACACGGCGATCCGGCCGCCCGCGTGCGCCGCCGCGAGGCGGGCGAGGCTCTCCTCGACGCGTGCGGCGAAGACCTCGTTCCCCTCCGCCCCCGGGATCACGTCCCAGCGCTCTTCGGCGAACATCCGCCGCGCCACCGGATCGTTCTCGGCGACCTTCTTGCGGAAGAGCCCGCCCTCCCACTCGCCCAGATGCACCTCGCGCAGGCCCGGCTCGACCCGCGGCTCCAGCCCGAGGCGGCGGACGAGCGGCGCCGCCGTCTCCGCCGTGCGGCGCAGGGGCGTCACGTAGACGGCGTCCAGGCGCTCCCCGCCGTCCAGGTGGGCCCCGGCGAGCCGCTCGCCCACCCGCTCGGCCTGCTCCCGTCCCTCCGGCGCGAGCTCGGGGTCGCCGTGGCCGTCCACAAGCGGGAACGGCCGGTCGGGGCGCGCCGGCGCGGAGGCGCCGTGCCTGATCAGAAGGACTTCGGTGGCACCGTCCGGCGCCCTGTACGGCGTCTGCCGGTACTCGCCCGGCTCATCCCGCTCCTCCACGCTGGGCACCCTAGACGACCGATTCAGGCCGTTATTCGGCGGGTTCGGTCATCACGGCCCGGGCGGGACGGCGGTCAGCCCAGCAGCGGAGCCAGGCGGTCGAGCTCTTCCTTGAGCGGCGCAGCGGGGATGTCCTCGAACGGGGTCACGGTCACCTCGCCGTCTGCGGCGTCCCAGACTCCGGCGACCCGCCCCTCGTACAGGACGACCGGGGAGATCCATCCCGCCGCGCGGCTCACCTTGCTCCTGTGGTCGGCCGGTACCAGGTAGGTCGCGCCCGTCCCCGCCCCCAGGACGTACTGGTCGAACCCGCCGAGCAGCCGGACGGACGCGGTGGGCGCGGTGTCGAGGAGTTCGTCCATGTGCTCCGCCTGCACGTACATGGGGACGCCTTCGACCTCGACGGTGGCCAGCCCCTCCTCGGCGGCGGCGAACCACGCCCTGACGTCCTTCTTCCGGCTCTGCTTGCGCATCAGCCAGTTGTCGAACATGTCAGGGGTCGCGGGCCCGTGGGCGCCCAGATAGGCGTGGATCACGGTACGGGCGGCGTCCTCCATGGAGGGCAGGCCCGTCCAGCCAGGAAGCCATCGCGCCGGAGACGTGAACGTGACCTTGTTGCCCTGGGGCGGTCCGTAGCAGAGGACGCCCCACCACGCGAGCGGCTTGAGCAGCGTGCCCCAGCCGGAGCCGAGCACCTCCGCGAGATGCGACGAACCCGTCTCGTCCACGATGGCCCGGGCGAGCTCCTCGCGGGTGAGGGCCGCCCCGCCCGACAGCGCGCCGGCGGCGGCCGCGGCGATCGCCTCCAGGTCGGCCGGGGTGGTGCCGAAGGCCCGCTGCCAGGTCCCCTTCTCCCAGTTGCGGAGGGACGAGCACAGCATGAGGTGGGCGCCGGCCTCGTCCGCGGGCAGCAGGTGCAGGGTGCCGCGCGCCGCCCACGTCTTGACGAGCGTCCGTTCCTCCAGCAGGGCCCGCGGCACCTGGCCGGCGACCGGCGTCCGCCGGCGCACCGCGACGGCGAACTCGGCGGCGGACGCCACCTGCGCCTGCACGCCCGCCAGCCTCCGCGCGATCTCCGGCGCGGACACGTCCTCCGGCCGTTCGACGAACTGCCGCCGCATCCGCCAGGCGAGGACCTGCTTCCACGTCACCGAGGCCATGCCCGATTAAACCGCGGCCCACCGACACCGCACGCCGCGCCCTACGGACGGGGGCCTCCAGATCAGAGGAGGCGGTGGGTCAGCTCGCTGAAGGCGTCCCGGACGTCGTCGGTGGTGAGGAGCGTCAGGTCGGCGGCGGTCGCCGCGGAGCCGAGCCTCGCCGCCCGGAGCGCCCGGCGCGCGCACGCCTTCTCGTACATGGAGCGGGCGAAGCGGCCGTTGCCGAGTTCGTCGATCCGGCCCGTCCCGCATGCGCGCTGGAACACGAGGGCCAGGTCGTCCAGGGCGCTCTCCTCCCACTGGTCGCCGCCCTGCTCGGCCATGAGCTGGGCGATGCGGAGCAGTTCGTCGGGCCCGTAGGACGGGAAGTCCACGCGCACGTCGAAGCGGGAGGCGAGCCCGGGGTTGGAGGCCAGGAACCGGGTCATGTCGGCGTCGTAGCCGGCCAGGATGACGACCAGCCGGTCGCGGTCGTCCTCGGCCCGCTTGAGCAGGGTCTGCACCGCCTCGGCGCCGAACGCGTCGCCGCCCGAGTAGCCCGGGTTGCTCAGCGCGTACGCCTCGTCGATGAACAGCACGCCCCCGAGGGCGGAGTCGATGGCCTTGTTCGTCTTGAGCGCCGTCGCGCCGAGGTGCTCGCCGACGAGGTCGGCGCGCTGGGCCTCGACCACCTCCGGGCGGGCGAGCAGCCCGAACGCGGCGAAGACGCCGCCGAGGACCCGCGCGACCGTGGTCTTGCCCGTGCCCGGCGGGCCCGCGAACACGAAGTGGCGGGTCGGCGGGCGGGTGACCAGGCCCTGCTCCTGCCGCATCCGGGCCACCTGCAACTGGGCGGCGATCTCGCGGACCTGCCGCTTCACCGGCTCCAGCCCGATCATCGCGTCGAGGGAGGCGAGCGCCTCGTCCAGCGTCGGGGTCTCGGTGTAGCCGCGGAACCGCTCGGTGACCTCCGCGAAGGCGGTCTCCACGTCCTCGGCGCGCACGGTGACCAGGTCTTCGGCGGTGGGCCTGGCCGGCGCACCGGACGACGAGACGGCCTCGACCACGCGCACGTCCCGCGCGCGCGCCGCCGCCTCGGCCAGCGACCGGACGAACCTGCCGTTGCCCAGGTCGTCGATGATGCCGCGCCGCTCGACCTCCTCGAAGCGGGCGGCGAGCCGCCGCCGGGCCTCCGCGTCGAGCCGGTCTTCGCGCAGGGCGGTGTGGTAGTCGGCGATCTGCAGCAGCTCCGAGGGGCGGTAGGACGGGAAGTGCACGCGCGTGCCGAACCTGGAGGCCAGCCCAGGGTTGGAGTCGAGGAACTCCTCCATCTGGGTCTCGTATCCCGCCAGGATGACGACGAGGTTGTCGCGGTCGTCCTCGGCGCGCTTGAGCAGTGTCTGGACGGCCTCGTCGCCGAACCGGTCGGGTTGCCCTTCGGCGGAGTTGACCAGGCTGTACGCCTCGTCGATGAACAGGACACCGCCCAGGGCCGAGTCGACGAGCCGGTTGGTCTTGAGGGCGGTCGCGCCGAGGAACTCACCGACGAGGTCCGCGCGGTGGGCCTCGACCAGGGCGGGTTCGGGCAGCAGCCCGAACGCGTAGAAGATCTTGGCCAGCACCCGGGCGACGGTGGTCTTGCCCGTGCCGGGCGGCCCGACGAAGACGAAGTGCCGCATCGGCTTCTCGGTGGGCACCCCGGCAGCGGCGCGCATGTGCGCGGCCTCGATGGACGCGGCGATGGAGCGGACCTGCCGCTTGACCGGCTCCAGCCCGATCATGTTCTCCAGTTCGGCGAGCGCGTCCGCCACGGAGATGTCGGGCGACTCCGTGCGCCGCTCGGGCGGCGCCTGGCGCTCGGGGGCGCTGCCGGAGTCGGCGGCCTGCGCCGCGGCGCGCTGGTCGTGCACCGCCTGCGCGGTGGCGGCGGCTCCGGCCTCACCGGAGCCGCGCCGGTCCGGCCTGCTCGGCTTGTCCGGCCGCTCGCGCTTGTCCGTGCCCGAGGGGTTCTTGCGCGGCGCCGCCGTGGCGTCCCCTTTCGGGCTCGCCTGTTCCTGCACCCAGCCCGTCTCGTAGGCCTCCGCCGGGACGGTGCGCCTTGCCCGGTCCCACCGGTAGGCGAGGACGGCCAAGGCCGCGAGCCATCCAGGCGTGACACTGGCCTCAGGCAGCGGGTTCGCGCACGCCGCCGTGGCCACGCCCGCGGAGGCCAGCCCCAATAGCGTCGTGCGCCACGGCGCGTACCCGCGCAGGCGGAAGGCGACGAAGGCGACGGGCACGGCGAGCAGGCCGAGCAGCAGTTCCGGACTCAGATACGGCGGGTTTCCTTCGTCCGGGTAGAGCCCGCCCAGAGGCACCGACAGGGCGAGCCAGGCCAGGATGACCGTGACGACGGCCATGCCCGTGGGCGAGCGGAGCGTCAGGTGGACGACGACCAGCAGGATCACCGTGAACGCCGCCGCGCCGAGGATCGGGCCGTCCAGGAGGACCGCGGCCACCAGCACGAGCGCGACGAGCAGCACCGCCCCCAGGAACCTCAGTCCGGGAGTGATCTGGAAGTAGCGCCACCTCAGGCGCTCGAAAAGATCCCGCGCCGCGGCGTTCTTCGCCGGGCGGGAGCGAGACCTGCCGAACAAAGCCATCAAAGCGAGTAAAGCGCAGGACCGCCCGGAACGGGACTCCCCGCGCCCTGTTCGTTGACTTACACCGGCCCTGCCTGGTGCGGAACGGAGCCCGTGCCGCACTTGGGACCGGGACAATTGTCCTGTCCAGAAGTGGAAGTTCCACGCTGCGCCCGGAAGGGGCCGCCGCCTCCGGCCACGGGGAGTGGTGCGGCCCTACGATCGGTGACGCAGGTCGTCCGCCGTCCAAGGAGCCCCCTTGACCGACTCCACCGGTGCCTTCCCCGGGCTGGTCCCCTCCCCCGCCGCCGCCACGGGCGTCGCGCGTGCCGCGGGCTACGAGATCGAGGAGGAGCTGCGGGCCGCGCCGTCCGGAAGCGGCCGCCCTCTTGTCATCGCGGGGGTGGACGAGGTGGGGCGCGGCGCGTGGGCGGGCCCCGTCGTGGTGTGCGCGGCGGTCACCGACCTGAGCCCGCCCCCCGTCGTGCCGGGACGCGGGAAGAAGGCGATCGCGCTGACCGACTCCAAGCTCCTCACCGAGGCCCATCGCGAGTCGTTCGCCGGGATCCTTCCCGGCTGGCTTGCGGGGCACGCCATAGGCGCGGCCGGCCCTGAGGAGATCGACGAGGTGGGGATGACAGCCGCGCTGCGGCGCGCCGCCATCCGCGCGTTGGAGTCGCTGCCCGTCCGGCCCGATGTGGTCATCCTCGACGGCAAGCACGACTTCCTCAGCCGCCCCTGGCGGGTCCGGTGCGAAGTCAAGGCGGACCAGAGGTCGGTCACGGTCGCGGCCGCGTCCGTGTTGGCGAAGGTCCACCGCGACCGGCTCATGGCGGAACTGGACGGCGAGTTCCCGGGTTACGGGTTCGCCGACAGTGCCGGGTACCCCTCGCCCGTCCATCAGAAGGCCCTGGAGGAGCACGGTCCCACGCCGCACCACCGGCTGTCGTGGTCCTACCTGGACGACCTCCCCCGCTGGCGCCACATGAAGAAGCACCGCGACCCGCTCGCCGGGGAAGGGCAGCTCAGCCTGCTGTGAGCCGGCTCCCCGCATGCGGGCGCATGAGTCATCTCCGGCGGCCGGGGTAGAGCGGCCGACACGGGAGGTGCATGCCATGGATGCCGTCGTCAGGAAGCTGCTGCGGGAGTCCGGCGAGACGTTCGCCGAAGAGGCCGGCATAACCCTGAAGGACCAGCCCGCTCCGCTGTTCAAGCTGCTCGTCCTCGCCAACCTGCTGAGCGCCAGGATCTCCTCCGACATCGCCCTCGCCGCCGCCCGCGAGCTGTTCGCGGCCGGGGGCGGCACGGCACGCGGCATGGGCAGGCTGACCTGGCAGGAGCGCGTCGACGCGCTCGGTCGGGGGCACTACGTCCGCTACGACGAGAGCACCGCGTCCCGCCTGGGCGACATGGCGGAGATCGTCGAGGACAGGTACAAGGGCGACCTGCGGCGCCTCGCCATCGAGGCCGGACGCGACACAGGGAAGGCGGCGGAGCTGCTGCGGGAGTTCCCCGGCATCGGCCCCACCGGGGTGGACATCTTCTGCCGCGAGGCGCAGGCCATCTGGCCGTGGCTCCGCCCCTACGTCGACGGCCAGGTGAAGAAGGGCGCCGAACGGCTCGGCCTGCCCGCCGACGGCGAGGAGCTCGCCTCCAAGGTGCCGGAGAAGGACATGGCGCGGCTCAGCGCGGCGCTGGTGAAGGTGGCCCGGGACAAGAAGCTCGCCGAGCACCTGAAGGCCGCGTAGGCGCCGGGCGCACGCGTCACGTCCAGACGGCGACCTCGTCCATCTGCTTGCGGGCGATGTCGGGCACCATCGCGTCGTCCGCGGGATAGCCGACGGGGATCACCACGTATGCGCGTTCCTCCTGCGGACGGTCGCAGACCTCGTTCAAGAAGCGCATGGGGCTGGGAGTGTGCGTGAGGGTCGCCAGGCCCGCCTGGTGGAGGCCTGCCAACAGGAACCCCACGGCGATGCCCACGGACTCCTTCACGTAGTACGGACGCGGAGTCTCCGGCCCCTTGTGCACCTCGAAGACGACGATGACGGCGGAGGCGTCCTCCAGGAACGGCTTGCGCCAGTCGGTGCCCAGCGGAGCGAGCGCGTCCAGCCACTCCCGCGAAGCGCGCCTTTCGTAGAACTCCCGCTCCTCCCGCTCGGCGGCGTCCCTGAGCAGCCGCTTGCGCTCCGGATCGGTGACCACCACGAACCGCCACGGCTGGAGGTTCGCCCCGCTGGGCGCCGTCGCCGCCGCCCGGATCGCGTGCTCGATGACGCCGCGGGGCACGGGACGTTCGGAGAAGTCGCGGACGGTGCGGCGCAACGCCATCGTGTCGGCGAACGCCCGGACCCGCTCGACCGACTCCTCGGGCGGAACGTCGAAACGGGGCGCGGGTACTACGGGGTACTGCCGCTGGGTGCTCATGCGACCGTTCCTACCGCCGGGGCCGAGCCCGGGACAATCGGCAGGATCAGCCAACGTTCCGGGCCCGTTCCGGCACTCCCCGCGCCGCGGGGCGCTCAGTCCTTGCCGCGCGAGGCGACCCACTCCAGGTTCCAGCCGTACGCCTGGTCGACCGTCATCTTGCCCCAGCGCGGACGGCCGGGCGGCGGAAGGACGAACCGGCCCTCGCGGCGGACGACCAGTTCCCCGTTCACGTTCTCGATGAGCGCCAGGACCGCGTCGCGGGAGGCGTCCATGCAGTCGTCCATCCGCATGTCGATCGGCGGCGCGCCCACCGGGAACAGCGTGGCGACGGCGTTCAGGCCGCGGAAGTCGTCGGCGCCGTCGTAGATCTCGGCGAACACCAGGATCCGCTTGAACTCGGCCGTGTGGTCGAGGTTGATGTGGAGGTTCTCCCCCGACTCGATCGCGCCGGTGCGGTCGTCCTTGTCGAGCTGGATGTAGGGCGGGCGGTCGAGGGCGCCCATGTCGCCGAGGGCGTGGATGATGCCCTTCCGCCCGTCCTTCAGCTCCCACAGGCAGCACAGGTCGAGGTCGAGGTCGACGCCGCGTCGGCGCTTGCCGAGGCGCCCCTTGGCGGCGCCCTCACGCGCGGTCCAGTTGAGGTTGACCCGCATGTGGCCGCCCCGCGCGCCGTGCTTGGTGAGCGACACCGACGGCGCGTTCTTCGTCAGGGAGACCGTTCCGCCCGCCTGGGGCTGTGGGGCCGCCCCCTGCGGAGGCGGCGGCGCGTACTGCCCGGGCGGGGGCGCGTACTGGCCGGGAGGCGGGGCGTACTGGTTCCCCGGCTGCGGCGAGTACTGCCCTGGAATCGGCGGCGGAGGCGCGTACTGCCCGGGCGGAGGCGGGTACTGGCCGGGCTGCGGGGCGTACTGCTGGCCGGGCGGAGGGGGCGGCGGCGTGTACTGGCCGGGAGGCGGCGGAACATACTGCCCGCCGGGGGGCGCGTACTGCTCCTGCGGCGCGGGCTGCGCCGGCGGGGGCGGGGCCTGCGGCTGCGGGGGCGCGGGCGGCGCCGCCTGGCCCGGGTCGTCGACGCTGATGCCGAAGTCGGTGGCCAGCCCGGCGAGCCCGGAGTCGTAGCCCTGGCCGATCGCACGGAACTTCCACGCGCCCTGCCTGCGGTAGAGCTCGCCGAGGACGAACGCCGTCTCGGTGGTGGCGCCCTGGCTCTCGAACCGGGCGACCTCCGTCCCGGCGGCGGCGTCCACCACCCGCACGTACAAACCCTGGAACTGGGAGAACGTCCCGCCGTCCGAGGACGCGGCAATGACGATCTTGTCGATGGCGGGCTCGACCCGGTTCAGGTCGACCGCCAGGACGTCGAGGACGGTCGGCCCCTGCCGCTTGCCCTCGTGCCGGACCGCGCCCGACCCGTGCACCGGCTGGTTGTAGAAGACGAAGTCGTCATCCGACCGCACACGGCCCGTCTCCGCGACCAGGAGCGCCGAGGCGTCCGCGTCAGGCACGCCGGGCCCGCTCTGCCACCCGAGTTCGACCCGCACCGAGGGAACCGGAACCGCCGTGTTGGCGCCCTTCTGCATCGACATAACGCTCCTCGTCATCGACCGTTGCCACCAACCTAGAGGCAGTCGCCCGGCCCCGCGACTGCCATGAGAGGAGGACGCACGGCGGCACCGGGGAGTTCCGCTCCCCGGCGGCGCGGCCTCACCCGGACGAGTCGGTGGGCGGCGCGCCGGGAAGCGGAGCGGGCTCGGGCGTGCGCAGGCCGTCCAGGACGATCCGCAGATTGCGGTCCCACTGCTGGTCGCCTGCCCGCAGGCCCACCGTCTGGTCGCCGGTGGAGACCGAGACCAGCAGGAACGCGACGTCCTGCCAGGTGACGTCCGCGCGCATGGCGCCGGCGCCCTGGGCCCGCTCCACGAGAAGCCGGATGCGCTCGCGCAGTTCCGCGCGCGCGTGGTCGATGCCGCCGCCCAGCGTGTGGTTGATGTCGCAGAGTTCGTTGCGCAGCCGGGTGTAGGAGGCCGCGAAGTCGCAGAAGCCCTGCCAGGGGTCGGTATCGGCGAGCCCCTCGTCGCCCTTGGCGACGATCTCGCCGAGCACCTCCGCGAGGACCGCCTCGAGCAGCGCCTCCAGCGTGCTGACGCGCCGGTAGAACGTCCCCACGCCCACTCCCGCGCGGCGCGCGATCTCGTGGGCCGTGACCTCGCCGCCGCTCTCGACGGCCGCCTCGCGCGCCGCCGCGACGAGACGTTCCACGTTGCGCCGGGCGTCGGCCCGCGGGCGGCGGCCCGTGCCGTCGTCCAGCAGGCGGTCCACGGCGCTCCTGGTACCGCTCATGAACCGGATTCTAACCACAACCGGACGCCTTCCGTCCGATTTAAGTGGACAGCTCGCGTCCGCTTGCGCTAGCTTCGCCGAAGCGGACGCGACTGGTCCGCTTTCGACGAAGGGACTGATCATGGCATCCGGACCCGGAGGCTCCCCCGCCATGAAGATCACCGCGCTCGCCGCGGGCTTCGTGCTGGCGAGTGTGGACGCCACGGTCATGCAGATCGCCGGGGCGACCGTCCAGGACCGCCTGCACGCCCCGCTGAGCCGCCTCACCTGGGCCGTCGACGGCTATGTGCTCACGTTCGCGGCCCTGCTGATGCTGGCCGGCGGGCTCGCCGGGCGGCTCGGCGCCCGGCGGGTCTACCTGTGGGGCATGGCGGTGTTCCTGACCGCCTCGCTGGGCGCCGCGCTCGCCCCGACGATCGAGGTCCTCATCGCGGCCCGGCTCGTCCAGGGCGCCGGCGCCGCGCTGTTCATGCCGAGCTCGCTGGCACTGCTGGTCGAGGCCTTCCCCGATCCGCGGCGCCGGGCCCGCGTGCTCGGCCTGTGGTCGGCGATCGTCTCGTCCTCCGTCGCCCTGGGGCCCACCGCCGGCGGCGTCGTGGTCGGCACGCTCGGCTGGCGCGCCATCTTCCTGATCAACGTGCCGCTCGCGCTCGCGGGCATGGCCCTGGCCCGCCGCTTCATCGCCCCCGTCCCCGGCCGCCCCGTCCCGCTCGCCGTCCCCGGGCACGCCGCACTGGTCGCGGGCCTCGGCGCGCTCAGCTTCGCGCTGATCGAGGGCCCGCACCGCGGCTGGACCTCTCCCCCGGTCCTCGCCGCGATCGCCGTGGCGCTGGGCACCGCCGCCCTCCTGCCTCTGCGGGAGCGCCGCGCCCGGAGCACCGTGATGCCGTGGCGGCTGTTCCGCGGCCCGCGCTTCGCCGGCGCGAACACCGTGGGCTTCCTGTTCAACGCCGCCTTCTTCGGGACGCTGTTCCTGGTCGGCCTGTACTTCCAGCACGGCGGCGGCGCCGGTCCGGTCAAGGCGGGCCTGATGGTCCTCCCGCTGACCGTCTTCATCCCGCTCAGCAACCTGGCCTTCGCGCACCTGTCCGCGCGGGTCCCGACCGGCCTGCTGCTGATCGGTTCCCTCCTGCTCGCCGCCGCGTCCTCTCTCGCCCTGGCCACGATCGGCCCGTCCACCCCCTACTGGACGACCGCGGCCGCCCTGGCCGCGGCCGGCATCGCGGGCGGCGTCACCTCCCCCGCCATGACGGCCGTCATGGTCGACGCCGCGGGCCCCGGCAACGGCGGCGTGGCCGGCTCCGTCCTCAACACGGGCCGCCAGATAGGCACGCTCATCGGCATCGCGGCCATCGGCGCCGTCCTCGGCGCGTCCACCGACTGGACGACCGGCGCCACCGTCTCGTTCGCGCTGATCGGCGCCGCCTACCTCGCCGCCGCACTGGCCGCCTGGCGCCTCATCGCCCGTCCCGAGCGAACCGAACGGCGCGAACACCGCGCCGTCCCAGAACCGGCCGCCGCCTGCTCCCACACCCGGACCGCCTGAGGACCCGGCTGCTCAGGCCGACCACTACGGCCCACGGGGACAACCCACAGCCTCACCCCCAGGAGACCCGGCTTGTGGAATGAGACCGAGAGGGTCACAAGCGAATCAGGGGACTCGGGCGGTCCAGGCGGAGGTGGAGAACTTGTCGGTCACGTACTTCTGGGCGAGGCGCAGCTCGTCGTCCGTCACCCGGTCGTCGGAGAGGCCGTAGCGGCCGCGGAAGTGGGCGATCATGCGGTCGATGATCTCTTCGCGAGGCAGGCCCGTCTGGCGGCGGAGCGGGTCCACGCGCTTGTTCGCACTCGCGATGCCCTTGTCGGAGATCTTCTCCCGGCCGATGCGGAGCACCTTCAGCATCTTGTCCGCGTCGATGTCGTAGGCCATGGTCACGTGGTGCAGCACCGCGCCCGCGGCGAGCCGCTTCTGGGCGGCGCCGGCGATCTTGCCGTGGTCGGAGGTGATGTCGTTCAGCGGCTGGTACCAGGCCCTGATCCCGAGCTCGCCGAGCGCGCCCAGCACCCAGTCGTCGAGGAACGCGTAGCTCTCGGCGAAGGACATCCCCGCCACCAGGCTCTCCGGCGCGTAGAGCGAGTAGGTGATGGTGTTGCCGGGCTCGATGAACATCGCGCCGCCGCCGCTGATCCGGCGGACCACCTCCACGCCGTGGCGCGCGGCCTCCTCGGCGTCGACCTCGTTGCGCAGCGACTGGAAGCTGCCGATGACCACCGCCGGCGACGCCCACTCCCACACCCGCAGCGTGGGCGGGCGCCGTCCCGCGCCGACCTCCTCGGCGATGACCTGGTCGAGGGCCATGTGCAGGGCCGGCTCCTGCGGCGGCTCGTGGATCAGCCGCCAGTCGTGCTCGCGCCAGTCGGACGCGCGCGTGACGGCCCGCCGCACCGCGATCCCCACGGCCTCGGCGGTGATGCCGAGCATCACCGTGTCGCGCGGGAGGGCCGCCTGGACGCGGGCGCCGAGCGCCCGGGCGTCGAGCCCGGCCGGCAGCCCGTCCAGGGCCGCATTGATCGTTTCGAGGGCGCCGTCCGGCTCCAGGAAGAAGTCGCCGCTGATCCGCGGGCCGCGCAGCAGCCCGTCCACGACCTCGACGTCGGCGACGACCAGCTTCCCGCCGGGGACCTTGTACTCACCGTGCATCACGTAGGACTGAACCCCGCGGCCGCGCCCGCGATTCCACCGCGTGCGGGCTGGGGTGCGGCGGCTCCGGCTAGGGTTCCGGGAACCGACCGCTGGAGGGGGCATGCCGAGACCGGGAACGCCGGTGCGCGGCTCGACCGGCGGCCGCCCGCTCATGGCGGCCCTCGACCTGTTCGGCCGCCGCTGGACGCTGCGCATCATCTGGGAGCTCCAGGACGCGCCCCTCGGATTCCGTCCCCTCCAGCAGCGCTGCGACGCCATGTCGTCCAGCGTCCTGCGGCAGCGGCTCCTCGAACTGATCGACGCGGGCCTCGTCCACCAGACGCCCGAGAACCTGTACGCCCTGACCGGACTGGGCCGCGACGCCCGCGAGGCGCTCGGCCCCCTGTCGCGATGGTCCGACCGGTGGGCCGCCGCCCTGGAGGAACCCCCCGCGTGACGGGTGCCACCCCTTGTGCTTCTGTTTCAGAAGCGCCAGACTGCTTCTGAATTCGAAGCACATCGGAGGCCGCCATGCCGCGCATCGCACCGCTCGACCCCCCGTACACCCCCGACATCGCCGCCGCCCTCGCCAAGTGGATGCCGCCGGACGTCGCGCACGAGCCGCTGGTCCTGTTCCGCACCCTGCACCGGAACCCCGAACTGGCGTCGCGCATGCGCGTGCTCGGCGCCGGCCTGCTCGGCCACGGCCGCCTGCCCCTCCGGGACCGCGAGATCGTCATCGACCGCACCTGCGCACGCGCCGGCTGCGAATACGAGTGGGGCGTCCACACCGCGGCGTTCGCCGAGGCCGCCGGGCTCGACCCGGAGCAGATCGGGGCGACCGTGTCCGGCGACCCCGCCCCCTGGTCGCCGAAGGAGCGCCTCCTGATCAGCGCGGTCGACGAACTCCACGACTCGGCCCGCATAACGCGCCCGACATGGGACGCCCTCGCCGACCACTACGACGAGCCCCAACTACTCGAACTCCTGGCGCTAGCCGGCTGGTACCGCACCATCAGCCAACTCATCAACACCCTGGAACTCGACAACGAGCCCTGGGCCCCCCACTTCCCCACCTGAGGACCTCAACGAGCGGCCCGGCAACCACCCGGTGAGCCGGGCGAGGGCGCGGGCCGGGGACGCGGGTTGGGGGCACGGAGCGCGGGCCGGAAGCACGGAGCGCGGGTTGGGGGTGTGGGCGCGGGGCGCGGGTCGGGGTGTGGATGGCATCGTGGGGGGACAGCGTCTCAGGAGGGGGTCCGGGTGAGCAATCTCGACGTCAAGCCGAAGCCGGTCGAGTGCGGGGGCCGGGAGGAGGTTCCGGGAGGCCCGGTCCACGAGCTGCTGCCGCCGCGGCGGGTGCCGCTCGGCGAGAGCACGGTCGTCCGGCGGCTGCTGCCCAGCCTGGGGCGGCGGATGGTCGGCGCCTGGTGCTTCGTCGACCACTACGGACCGGACGACATCACCGACGAACCCGGCATGCAGGTGCCGCCCCACCCCCACATCGGGCTGCAGACGGTGAGCTGGCTGCACGGCGGTGAGGTGCTGCACCGCGACAGCCTCGGCAGCCTGCAGACCGTCCGGCCGAAGGAGCTCGGGCTGATGACGTCCGGACGGGCCATCGCGCATTCGGAGGAGTCGCCGCGCGGGCACGGCCCCGTCCTGCACGGCGCCCAGCTCTGGGTGGCGCTGCCCGATTCGGACAGGTACACGGACCCGGCATTCGAGCACCACGCCGACCTGCCCGTCGTGGACGGTCCGGGGTTCAGCGCCACCGTGATCCTCGGGGAACTGGACGGCGCCGCGTCGCCCGGCACGGTCTTCACGCCCATCGTCGGGGCGGACATCGCCCTGGCGGACGGCGCCGACGTGGGCCTGCCGGTCGAACCGGACTTCGAGTACGCCGCGCTCACGATGTCCGGCGTCACGGAGGTCGACGGGATGCGCGTGGAGCCCGGATCGATGCTGTACCTGGGATCCGGCCGCCGCGAACTGCCGCTGAGGGCCGACGGCGCGAGCGGTCTCGTGCTGCTCGGCGGCGAGCCGTTCGAGGAGAAGCTCGTCATGTGGTGGAACTTCGTCGCCCGGACGGGAGAGGAGATCGCCCGCGCCCGCGAGGACTGGATGGGCGGCGACCGCTTCGGCACCGTGCGCGGCTACGACGGCGCGCCCATCCCGGCGCCCGCCATGCCCGCGACGCCCCTCAAGCCCCGAGGCCGGACGCGCTGAGCGGGCTCACCCCCGCCCGGCGGCCGGGGTGCCGGCGGCGCGCAGGGAGTCCAGGAGCGTGCTCAGCATCAGGACGCCGCCCGCGACGGCGAGGGCGTTGAGGACGATCGCGACCGCCGGGTACTCGGCGGTCGCGTAGCCGCCCGGACGAAGGAGCGCCACCGCGAGCTTCCAGCCGCCCCACGCGAAGAGGGAGCCCGACGCGGTGAACCCCAGGGCGGTCGGAAGCCAGGCGGGCAGGTCCGAGCGCGCGGAGGCGACGGCCAGGACGCTCCAGGCGCCGAGCACGGTCCAGAGCGCCGAATCGCCCAGCAGGAGCCGGGTGTTCAGGTCGAGGAGGTCGTGGTGTGCGGGGTCGAGGCCGAGTCCTCCACCCGCGGCCCACACGGCCCACACGGCGGTCGGCGCAGCGCTGAGGAGGGCGGCGGCGCGTGCACGGCGAACGGCGGTCCTCCTCCGGTCGGCGAGGCGTCCCAGGAAGGCGGCCGGCCACCTTTCCCTCATGTAGATGGGAAGGGCGATGGCGAGGCCGATGGCCATGCCGGTGAATCCGATGCCGATGAGAGCCATCTCCCAGGACGGTGCCACGTCGCCGCCGTCCCCGCCGGTGTCCTCCTTACCGGCGCCGAGGACGGAGCCGACCAGCGTGTAGGGCAGGAGCGGGATCAGGAAACCGCTGCTCACCCACGTGAAGAAGACCAGCGGCGCGGCCGGGATCCGCCACTTCCCGCCCCGGGCCAAGACGAGCCCCAGCACGATCCCGGTCGCGGACATGCCGACCGTCACCGCGTTGAGCACGATCCAGTCCGCGCCGCCGAAATCCGCCGGCACGTGGCCCAGCGCCGCCGCCGCTATCCACACGACCTTGACCACCAGGTACAGCGACAGCGACGCGGCTGCGCCGTACCCGCCGACCCGTCGGGCCGTGTCCCACCTCGTCCCGATCGCTCCGGACGCATCAGGCGATCCCGTCATGATCGGAGCCTGCCGTCCGCCGACCCGGCACCGGCTCCCCCGTGCGGGCCGTCCGCCTCCCCCGCTCGGCGGAGAAGGCCCTAGCGGTCGGCCGGGAGGAACTCGTCGAGCGCCGCCGCGACCAGGTCGGGACGTTCGAGGGTCTGCATGTGCGGAGTGCCGGGAAGCTCCTGGTAGGTCGAGCCCGGGATGCGCTCGGCGATGCCGGACATGATCTCCGGGGTCGTCGAGGCGTCCAGTTCGCCCGCGAGAACCAGGGTCGGGAAGTCCTTCCCGGTGATGCGGCCCTGCACGTCCACGCCCTTGAAGGCCCGCCAGGACGCGGCCCAGTCGGCGGAGTCGAAGCGCCGGATGTGCTCCCGCGCGTACCGGACGCCCCAGATGTCGGTGGCAAGCGCGGCGGGCGTGAACCAGCGCGTCAGGGTGGGGACGATCTGCGCCTCCATGCCGTCGGTCTCACCGGAGCGGGCGCGGTCCTCGAAGGCGTCGAAGGCGTGGTCGGTGGTGGCGAGCAGGGCAAGCGAGGCGACACGGTCGGGTGCGCGGACGGCGGCGGTCTGGGCGATCCCACCGCCCATCGACAGGCCGACGACGTGCGCCCGCTCCACGTCGAACGCGTCGAGGACGCCGAGCAGGTCATCGGCGAGGTCGTCCATGCCGAACGGGCGGGGCGTCCCGGCGGCCAGGCCGTGTCCGCGGAAGTCGTAGGCGAGCACCCGCCGGCCGTGCGCGAGCCGCTCCATGACGGGCTCCCACATGCGCCAGTCCACGCCCAGCGAGTGCGAAAGGATCACAGTCGGCCCGTGGTCGCCCTTCTGCGCGACGACGGTCTCGTGGCCCGCCAGCGCGACGCGGTGCATCCGCGGCGGCTTCGGCACGCCCTGCTCCTCCAAGACCTCGTTGACGACGGCGAGCGCGTCCAGTGCGCGCGGAAAGCCGGCGTAGACCGAGATGTGCTCGCAGAGCGCGAGCAGCTCGGACGGCTCGACGCCCTGCCGCAGCGCTCCCCGCACGTGGCTCGCGAGTCGCCGCTCCGCCCCTCCCGCGGACGCGATGATGGCGACGGAGGCCAGCTCCCGCATCCGGCGGCTCAGTTCGGGGCGGGCCAGCGCACCGCCGAACGCGCCGTCCACGACCGCTTCGAACATCTGCGGGGAGGTCCGGAGCACCTCACCGAGCGCCTCCTCGGGTCGGCGCCCCATCAAGCCCTCGTACTCGCGCCGCCCCCGCTCACCACGGTCCATGTCGTCCTCCAAAAGTCGTTCTGTGGAACGCCCCCATCCTCGCCGCGCCATCCGTAAGACGTCCAAGACTTGATAGAGCTGATCGTCATATCCCAGCCCTATCACCGGCTTCGATCGGTCACGGTCCGACCGAGGCGAGGTCCGGACGGCGCGCGACGAAATCGATGAACGCGGCCAGCGCGGGGCTCGGGCGGCGCCCGGCGGGCCAGGCGAGGGACGGGGCCCAGGCCGCCGGTTCGGGGTCCAGGCGGACGACGCCCACCGGCCGGCCCGGCTCCTCGGCCACGGACCGGGGGACGACGGCCGCGGCCAGGCCCACGCTCGCCATGGCGCGGGCCGTGCTGTACTCCCGTGTCTCGTACCGGATGCGCGCCGTCGCGCCGGCGGCCGCCAGGGCCGACAGGATGATCTCGCGGATCGCCGAGCCCGGCGCATAGCAGACCAGGTCGGCACCGTCGAGAGCGGCGACGGGCACCCGGTACCGGCTCGCGAGCGGCGCGGAGACCGAGGTGATGAGGACGAGCGGCTCCTCACCGAGCGGCAGGGAGTCGAGCCGCCGCCCTTCCTCCTGCGGCAGCCGGACGAGGGTCGCCGCGTCGAGATGCCCGCCGGCGAGGCCCGCGACCATCTCCTCGGTGTTCATCTCCCGCAGTTCCACGTCGACCGCCGGGAACTCCTCGGCGAACTCCACCAGCAGGCGCGCCAGCCGGGCCGTCAGGCCGCGCGCTCCGCCGAGGCGGATCCGGCCCCGCGTCCCCTCCGCCCAGCCGCGCATCTCGTCCTCGACCGCCGCGATGTCGGCCAGGATCCGCTCGGCGTGCTCCAGCAGCGCCGCCCCGGCCGGAGTCAGCTCCACCCGGTGGTTGTCGCGCTCGAACAGGGTGACGCCGAGCTGCCGCTCCAGCTTGCGGATCTGCTGGGACAGCGCGGGCTGCGCGATCCGCAGCGCCTCCGCCGCACGCGTGAAGTGCAGCTCGCGCGCCACCGCCCTGAAGTACTCCAGCTGCCGAGAAGCCATCATGCGAGCATCTTCTCACTCTGCTCTCGGTCATTAGCTGCACGTCTTACTCGCATACAAAGGCGAGCCCGCACCGCACGAACGGGGTTAACAGAGGGGTAACGGCGGGCTCACGACACTCCCGATCATGGATTCCGACGCAGGACGGCGTCGATGAGACGGGCGGTGCTCCTCGTCGGCGCGACGCTCGCCGCCGCCGCGATACTCATGGCCGGCTCCACGGCGTACGTCTACGAACCCCCTACCGTCCCAACGGTGACCGCGACGCCCCCGACTCCCAGGCGGCCCCCGACGACGCCCGCCTTCACCCGGTCCGAGCGCGAGGAACTCACCCGCGCGCTCCGCCGCCGGCTGGACGACAGGGCCGACGACCTGGCGATATCGGTGCGCGACCTGTCCACCGGCCTCGCGTACTCCTACGGCGGGAGCCTGCGGACGGCGACGGCCAGCATCGTCAAAGTCGACCTCGTCATGGCGCTGCTCCTCCAGGCGCAGCGCGAGGAGCGCTCCCTCACGTCCGCCGAGAAAGCCCTGGCCGAACGTGCGATCACGGTCAGCGACAACGACGCCGCCAGCGCGCTGTGGCGCGCCATCGGCGGCGCGCACGGCCTGGCTTCCGCCAACAGGAAGCTGGGCCTGCGCGACACAGAACCGGGCGCGGGTGGCTCCTGGGGTTCGACGACGACGAGCGCCGCCGACCAGATCCGCCTGCTGAGCGCCCTGACGTCCGCGGACAGCCCGCTCGGTTCCGCAGGCCGCCGCTACGTCCGCCGGCTCATGGGGGACGTGACGCCGGAACAGGCGTGGGGCGTCAGCGCGGCCGGAACCGGCGCCGAACTGAAGAACGGATGGCTGCCCCGCGAGAAGCACGGCGGCGCCTGGACGGTCAACAGCATTGGCATCGTCGAGGTCGGAGACCACACCTTCCTCCTCGCCGCCCTCTCCGAGCGCGGCGCGACCCTGCGCGGCGGCATCGAGGACGTCGAGCACGCCTGCAAAACCGTCGCAACGGCCCTCGCCCGCGCCTCCATCGAAACCTGAGCGGCCCGTTCACCTGCGATGTTCGCGGGATCCGCGCCAGGGCCGTCATACTCTCCGTCGAACAGGGCCCGTCCCCCGCGCTGAAGGAGTCGCCGGCATGCGCACTCGGCCGCTGTACGACGTCGTCGCCCTCCTGGCGCGGCTCGGCGTGGGCATCGTCTTCATGGCGCACGGCTGGCAGAAGATCGAGGCGGGCGTCACCGCTACGAGCCGCTCGTTCGACGCCCTCGGCGTGCCGCTCCCGACGGCCGCCGCCGTCTACTCCGCCTTCGTCGAACTCCTGGGCGGGGCGGCGCTGATCGCCGGGCTCGGCCTCCCGGTCACCGGCGTGCTCCTCTTCCTCGACATGGCGGGCGCGTTCATCTTCGTCCACGCCGACAAGGGCCTGTTCATGGTGGACGGCAAAAGCGTCCAGAACGGCTACGAGCTGGTCGTCGCGCTCGGCTTGGCCGGCCTGCTGTTCGCCGCGGGGGGCGGCGGGCGCCTGACCGTCGACCAGTGGGTCATCGCGAAGCGCCTCCGCCGTCCCGCCGAGAAGGAGGACGAGGACGACGCGGCGAGCTTCGTGGAGTCGCTCCGCCAGGCCGAACTGAAGCCCGCGAAGAAGCCCCGCCGCTCCCCCAAGCCGCCCGCGGCCCCCGCCCCCGAGTCGTCCGGCGCCCCGGACAAGCCCGCCGACACGAGCGACGACGTGCTGGTGGCCGGCCGCCGCAAGCCCTCCCAGCGCCGCCGCACCTCGACCACCCAGCCGGCCAAGCCCCCCACCGGCGACACCGACCCGCCGGCCTGACGGCGGGCCGCGAACCAGGGAACCGCTCACGAGCGCACGATCCCCCGGCTCCGGACCTCGAGGCGGCCGGCCGCTCCCGGCACCGATCACCCGTCGAGCGCACCCCGGTCGCGCTCGACGGGTCTGCCCTCACGGTCGAAGGCCACGGCCTCGAACAGCGACGGCTGCGTCTCCGTGCGCCAGGGCAGGAGATCCAGGAAGTACCCGTTGGGTTGGACGGTGGTCTCATGGCTTCGGCCGTTCGCGAAGTCGAGACGAACCGCCGCCGCTTCCGGCCTGAACACGTGTCCGGCCGCGAACCAGCGGCCGCGCCGCAGCGTCTCCTCGATCACGATGAGCATGGGAGGCACGCCGGGCGGCCGTCCCTCGGCGCTGTCCCCTTGGGTGCTCCCCATCTCGTCTCCGCCGTCGGCCGGGACCTGGCGCAGGTAGACGAACGTCCCGCCGGCCTCGTTAGGGGCTTCCCACCACTCGACGGCATCCAGCTCGGGCGTCTGGAGCCTTGCCCTCAGGGCGGCCTGGTCGGTGATGACCCGGAACATCGGCGAGATGCGATCGAACTCGTCCTGAACGAGCTCGTCGCGGAACTTGCGGATGACGCCGGGGGGAATCGGGTCTGGGGGCATTGACGTGGTCATGACGTCCAGCCTCGGACGCCCTCGCCGCCCGCGGCATCGGGAAGATCCCTGAAGTGACCCTGAAATCACCGCTCCACGACCGAGGGCCGGGGGCGGCCTGGGTACGGGCCCCGGGCCGGACGCGGCGAAGGGGAGACGGGCTGAGCCGTCTCCCCTTCGCCGACCGATCCAGGCTTCGCCGCCGTGGAACCTGGGGTCGGTCCTGGCCATGCGCCGCACGGTTTCCTCGCCGAGGACGTGCTCGTCCATGCGGACGACGCTCAGCAAGTCACGCCATAGCCCGGAAACCTTGGCGCCAGGAGGGGTGTGCCGGGTGCCAGCCCAGTTCGCGCTTGGCCTTGGCGTTGGACGCGCCGCGCAGTTCGGTCATGAGCACGACGCCGGCCTGTCCGGCGGCCAGCCGTCCGACGAACCGCGGTACCTTCATCGGCTTCTTTGCGCCCAGCATCGCCGCCAGTTCCGGCAGCCATTCGGCGACCGGAGCGGGATCGTCATCGACGATGTTGTAGACACCGCGGCCGCCCTTCTCCACCGCTGCGACCGTGGCCTCGGCGGCGTCGGCGATGTGGATGAACGACCACACCCCGCCGCCGTCGCCGACGACCGGGAACTTGCGCTTGCGGATCATCTCGACCTGCTCGGAGCCCGGTGCCATGGAGGTGCCGGGTCCGTAGAACCCGCCATAGCGCAGCACGATCCCCTCGGTCCAGGCGGCGCCCAGCACGGCCTTCTCCAGGTGCTCGATCGCGGCGATCATCGAGGCCATCTGGGGGATCGGTGAGCGGTCGAGGGGGTCTTCCTCGACCTTGACCGGCCCGCCGGTCCGGTCGTAGGTGAACGCGCCGTTGCTCTGGGCGACGAACCGTCGTACTCCGGCGGCGCGGGCGGCCGCGAGCAGGTTGTCGGTGCCCTCGGTCCGCAGCCGGCCGGTGGCGGCGAAGCTGCGTTCGAAATGGCGGGTGTCGATGTCCCCGATGGCGGTCAGCTGGTGGACGATCACCTCCGGGGCCGCCTGGCGCACGGCCGCCTCGACCTGGACGCGATCGAGCGCGTCGGCGATGACCGGCACCGCGCCCAGTTCCGCCGCCTTGGACTTGCCGGAGTCGCTGCGGACCATGGCGAACACCTCGTGTCCCGCCTCGACCAGACGAGGCACGAGTTCCGTGCCGATCGCTCCGGTCGCTCCTGCCACGAGCACTCTCATCGTCGGCTCCCTTGCTGTCCGGTTCGGGTTCGCCACTTGAACCGGATGGCCCGCCGATTGCTGACAAGAGTCGAATGTGACTTGGGTCACACCACGAGGAGGGGCTCACCATGGTCGGCCGCCGCCCACTGCTCGGTCGCGCGTGCGAGCTTGTCGGGGTTCGCCTGTGTACGGCAGGCGGCGATCCCCTCGGCCGTGACCTCCAGGCACATGATGCCGACGACCCGGCCTTCCACGACGGCCACGACGGCGGGTTCGCCATTGGCGACCCAGGCGTATATCTCAGACGAGCCACCGACGATGGCGCGCGTCGCCTCGCTGGGCTTGAGGAGTGTCCCCACGAACTTCGCGACCGCGACGGCTCCCTTGAACGCCTTGGTGCGTGCCGGGACCTTCCCTCCGCCGTCACCGATGGAGACGGCGTCCTTGGTGAGCAGGCGTACGAGCTCATCGGTGCGGCCACTGGTGGCGGCGGCGAGGAACTCCTCGACGATCCGGCGGGCGGCGGCCTCGTCGACCTCGCGACGGGCCTTGCCGTACGCGACGTGCTCCTTGGCGCGGTGAAAGATCTGCTGGCTGGCGGCCTCGGTGATGTCGAGGATCTCGGCGATCTCCCGGTGCGGGTAGTCGAAGGCCTCCCGCAGGACGTAGACGGCCCGTTCGTTGGGAGCCAGGCGCTCCATGAGGGTGAGGACCGCGTACGACACCGATTCGCGCTGCTCGGCGGTGTCGGCCGGGCCGAGCATCGGGTCCCCCGCGAACAGCGGCTCGGGGAGCCACCGGCCCACGTAGGTCTCGCGGCGTGCCCGCGCGGAGGCGAGCTGGTTGAGGCACAGGTTGGTGAGCACCTTCGTCAGCCAAGCCTCGGGAACCTGGACGCGGCCGACGTCCGCGGCCTGCCAGCGCAGGAACGTTTCCTGGACGACGTCCTGTGCCTCGTCCGCGGAGCCGAGGAGACGGTAGGCGATGGCCTGCAGACGGGGCCTCGCCAGCTCGAACCGGTCGACGTCATCCGCCCTCAAAGGCATGGCCTGATCATAGTCTTCCGCAGTGGCTTCAGCAGGTCGCGGCCCTTCTCGCGGATCGTGGCCGTCACCTCTGACACGGCGAAGGGGAACCGACCATGGCCGGTTCCCCTTCGCCGTCCGGTGGTTCAACCGGAGTCGATCAGTTCAACGTGCGGATGGAGGTTCGCTCGTCCTCAGCTGCAGCCGCTGGTGGAGCCGCAGCCCTCGCAGACATAGCAGCTGCCCGCCGGGCGCATCTTCGTGCCGCAGGTGAGGCAGAGCGGCGCGTCGGCCGTGCGGCCCTGCCGGCTCTCGATCACCTCCATGGACGAGCGCGCCTCACCCGCCGGGGCCGGGGCGGGCGCCGCGGGCCGGGCGATCTCGGCGGACTGCGCCAGGGACTCGCGGTCGACCTCGTCCTCGGCGTGCAGGGCGGCGGGGTCCTCGCCGTTGGCCTGCATCGCGCGCTCCTCGGCGGTGAAGATGCCGAGCTCGGCGCGCTCCTCGTACGGGAGGTGGTCCAGCGCCAGGCGGCGGAAGATGTAGTCCATCACCGAGGTCGCCATGCGGATGTCCGGGTCGTCGGTCATGCCCGCCGGCTCGAACCGCATGTTGGTGAACTTCTCCACCCACGTCTCCAGCGGGACGCCGTACTGGAGGCTGATGGAGATCGCCATGGAGAAGGCGTCCATCACGCCCGCGAGCGTGGAGCCCTGCTTGCCGAGCTTGAGGAAGACCTCGCCGACACCGTCGTCCGGGTAGGACGAGGCGGTCATGTAGCCCTCGGCGCCCGCCACGGAGAAGCGGGTCACGGTCGCGGGACGCTGCTTCGGCAGGCGCCGGCGGACGGGGCGCGGCACCGTCTCGGCGGGCGCCGCCGCCTTCGGCTCCTCCTTCTTGCCCGCGGCGGACAGCGGCTGGCCGACCTTGCAGTTGTCGCGGTAGATCGCCAGGGCCTTCAGGCCGAGCCGCCAGCCCTCGAAGTACACCTTCTCGATGTCCTCGATGGTGGCCTGCTCCGGCATGTTGACGGTCTTGGAGATCGCGCCGGACAGGAACGGCTGGACGGCCGCCATCATCCGGACGTGCCCCATCGGGCTGATCGCCCGCTCGCCCATCGCGCAGTCGAACACCTCGTAGTGCTCGGGGCGCAGCCCCGGCGCGTCCACGACGTGGCCGTGCTCGGAGATGTACTCGACGATCGCCTCGATCTGCTCCTGCTGGTAGCCGAGCTTCTTCAGGGCGCGCGGCACCGTGTGGTTGACGATCTGCATGGACCCGCCGCCGACGAGCTTCTTGAACTTCATCAGCGCGAGGTCCGGCTCGATGCCGGTGGTGTCGCAGTCCATCATCAGGCCGATCGTCCCGGTCGGGGCGAGCAGGCTGGCCTGCGCGTTGCGGTACCCGTTCTTCTCGCCGGCCTTCAGGCAGTCGGCCCACTGCTTGGCGGCGGCGGCGTGGATCGCCTTGTCCATCGCGTCCAGCGTGCGGATGCCGTCGTTGGCGGCGGCGTGCTTGCGCATGACGCGCTTGTGCCCCTCGGCGTTGCGCGCGTAGCCGGCGTACGGGCCGACGACGCCCGCGAGCTCGGCCGAGCGCCGGTAGGCGACGCCCGTCATCAGCGACGTGATCGCCGCGGCGAGGGACCGCCCGCCCTCGGAGTCGTAGGCGTGCCCGGTCGCCATCAGCAGGGCGCCGAGGTTGGCGTAGCCGATGCCGAGCTGCCGGTAGTCGCGGGTCGTCTCGGCGATCTTCTCCGTCGGGAAGTCGGCGAAGGTGATGGAGATGTCCATCGCCGTGATGATCAGCTCGGTGAGCTTGACGAACTTCGCGACGTCGAACGCGTTCTCGTCGGTGAGGAACTTCAGCAGGTTGATGCTGGCGAGGTTGCAGGACGAGTTGTCCAGGCTCATGTACTCCGAGCAGGGGTTGGACGCGGTGATCCGCCCGGTCTCGGGGTTGGTGTGCCAGTCGTTGATCGTGTCGTCGTACTGGATGCCGGGGTCGGCGCACTCCCACGCCGCCTTGGCCATCAGCCGGAACAGCTCCTTGGCCTTGACCGTCTCGATGACCTCGCCGGTCATCCGGGCGCGCAGCCCGAACTCGCCGTCCGACTCCACCGCGTGCATGAACTCGTCCGACACCCGGACGGAGTTGTTGGCGTTCTGGTACTGGACGCTGCCGATGTCCTTGCCGCCGAGGTCCATGTCGAACCCGGCGTCCCGCAGCGCGCGGATCTTGTCCTCCTCGCGCGCCTTGGTCTCGATGAACTCCGCGACGTCGGGGTGGTCGACGTCCAGCACGACCATCTTGGCGGCGCGGCGGGTCGCGCCGCCCGACTTGATCGTCCCGGCGGACGCGTCGGCGCCGCGCATGAACGAGACCGGGCCGCTGGCCGTCCCGCCCGAGGACAGCAGCTCACGGCTGGAGCGGATGCGGGAGAGGTTCAGGCCGGCGCCGGAGCCGCCCTTGAAGATGACGCCCTCTTCCTTGTACCAGTCCAGGATCGACTCCATCGTGTCGTCCACGGACAGGATGAAGCACGCCGAGACCTGCTGCGGGGACCTGGTGCCGACGTTGAACCAGACGGGGGAGTTGAAGCTGAACATCTGGTGGACCAGGGCGTACTTCAGCTCGTGGTCGAAGATCTCGGCGTCCTGCTCGGAGGCGAAGTAGCCCTCCTTGAGCCCCGTGTCCACGTACATGCGGACGACGCGGTCGACGAGCTGCTTCAGGCTCCATTCCCGCTGCGGCGTGCCGACCGCCCCGCGGAAGTACTTGGACGTGACGATGTTGACGGCGTTCAGCGACCAGAAGTCGGGGAACTCGACGCCGCGCTGCTCGAAGTTCACCGAGCCGTCGCGCCAGTTGGTCATGACGACGTCGCGGCGCTCCCAGCGCAGCTCGTCGTACGGGTGCACGCCGGGCGTGGTGAAGATGCGCTCGATCTTCAGCCCCTTGCGGCCCCCCTTGCCGCGCCGTGCCGCCGAGCCGCTCACCGTCTCCGTCATGGCCTTCCCCCTCTCGGGCCCTCCCGCCGGGCCCTGTTCAGGAACAACTCCGCCGCCGCACGGGCCATGCCCGGGCGGAGACGCCTTTACATGTGCTGATGTGTTTCCGGAACCGTCCCTACCGGGACGGGCCGGGCTCCCCCGAGGAACCGGCCTTCCGCAGTGCTTCGATCTCCTTGGCGAAGTCGTCCAGCGACTCGAAGCTCCGGTAGACCGAGGCGAATCGCAGATAGGCGACCTCGTCGAGTTCGCCGAGCGGCCCCAGGATCGCGAGGCCGATCTCGTGCGAGGGGATTTCCGCGGATCCGGACGACCTGATCGCCTCTTCGACCCGCTGTCCCAGCTTCGCGAGCGCATCCTCGTCGACCGGGCGGCCCTGGCAGGCCCTGCGCACCCCGGCGATGATCTTTTCCCGCGAGAACGGCTCGGTGACCCCGCTGCGCTTGGCCACCATCACGAGCACATTCTCCTGCGTGGTGAATCGCTTGCCGCATTCCGAGCACGACCGGCGACGCCGAATGGCGCCACCGTCATCGGTCGAACGGCTGTCGATCACTTTGGTGTCAGGGTTGCGGCAGAACGGGCAGTGCACGTTTGGTCCCCTCCCCTGACGTAAACGAGTTACACCGATGTTGATGCCATATATAGGGAACTACATCGATGTGACTACTAGATGTTGTGGTCAACCGTACGGCTCGCCGGAGCCGTTCGCAACCTGATCGGCGGCCCCGTGCGTCACATCCGCCACGTCCGCGCAGGTCACCTCCGACACCCCGATTTTCCCTCCGGGCGTGTCGTCACCCACCGCCTCCGCCGGACGCCGCCGGGTAACCCTTCACACCGCAAAGCCCCAGGCCAACGCCCCCGCCACACATGCGCCACCGCCCGCGACCGCTCAGGCCGTCGCACTCGGTGAACGCCTCGCCCGGCGACCTCTCCGGCGTCCGGCAAGGCCGACGCCGCTACGGCACGGGAGCGCCCGGAGTTGCCGCACGCCGGCAGTCGAGCCATGGCGGCACGCAACGCGAGGGAAGGATGGTGACTCGGCGTAGCGGCCGGGGTCAGCTCGCAGGGAGGCGGAGCTCCTGGCCGGGATGGACGGTGGGATCGCCCGCGAGTCCGTTGAGGTCGATGATGCGCTGGACGACCACGCGGGGGTCGCTGCCGGGATCGGCGGCGGAGGCGATCTCCCAAAGGGTCTCACCGGGCTCGACGACGACCGTTCGGGCGGGACGGACCGGGGCGCCGCGGCCTTCGCCGGAGCCGGCGAAGGCGCCCGGCCCCACGGTGAGCCAGAGCAATATCAGCGTCAGGGTGGCGGCGAAGGCGACCAGGACGGCGCGGCCGCGGCGGGTCAGGCAGATCGGGGGACGGTCACTGTGGGGTGAACCCGGCATCTCTCCCCTCCTCGACTTCGAATGCATTTTCGATCGAACGCCTGTACGATGTTCTACCAGGGGGCGTCCGCAAAAAGCGAGCACATCTTCGAACAATTGTTTGATCATCGGGCCTGGACGCGATAGGTTCCATGACAAGGAGTGACGGATCGAGGCGCCCGGGAGGCGACGAGCGATGAGCAAGGTCCGGGAGCTGCCCGACGGGCCGATGGACGAGACGGGCCTGACCCAGCGACAGCGCATGGTCCTGGAGGTGATCCGCGACTCGGTCCAGCGCCGCGGGTACCCGCCCTCGATGCGCGAGATCGGCGAGGCCGTCGGGCTGACCAGCACCTCCAGCGTGTCGCACCAGCTCCGGGCGCTGCAGCGCAAGGGCTTCCTGCGGCGCGACCCCAACCGGCCGCGCGCGGTCGAGGTGAGGGTGCCGGGGGCGACGCCCGTGCGCACCCATGAGGAGGGCTACGAGCCGGGCTCGGCGCAGCCCGCGCCCGCGTACGTGCCGCTCGTCGGGCGCATCGCCGCCGGTGGCCCGATCCTCGCCGAGGAGGCCGTCGAGGACGTGTTCACGCTGCCGAAGCAGCTCGTCGGCGAGGGCACCCACTTCCTGCTGAAGGTCACCGGCGACTCGATGATCGACGCCGCGATCGCGGACGGTGACTGGGTGGTCGTGCGGCAGCAGCCGGTGGCCGAGCAGGGCGACATCGTGGCCGCCATGATCGACGGCGAGGCCACGGTCAAGACGTTCAAGCGCCGCGACGACGGCCACATCTGGCTGATGCCCCAGAACCCCGCCTACGAGCCGATCCCCGGCGACGAGGCGTCGGTGCTCGGACGCGTCGTGGCGGTCCTTCGCAAGATGTGACGCCGCGCTTCAGCGGCCGCCGGAGCCCCTCCGGCGGCCGCTGAAGCCTGCCCTGACCGAGCCCCCCACACCCCGGCGCGCGCCCCGACCGCCGCACGCCCACCGCACCCGGCCACGCAGGCACACGCTTAGCCCGCCCCAGCGCGCGAGCCAGCACATCGCCGCTGCCACCGGTGCCGAGAACCCAGCACGAAGCCCCCGCCAGCACCACACGACGCCTGCGGTGGCACGCCAAGTCACGGCAGTGTCGGCGTGGGTGGGGTGGGCCGCCGCGCCGGTTGGGCGGCGCGGCGGGCCTGGGTCAGCGTTTGGGGACGATGTTGACGATCTTGGGGGCGCGGACGATGATCTTGGCGATGTCGGCACCGCCCAGGGCGTCCTGGATCTTGGCGGAGGCCAGCGCGCGGCGCTCCAGTTCCTCCGCGGTGATCCCGGGCGGGACCTCCAGGCGGTCGCGCACCTTGCCGCCGACCTGGACGACGCAGGTGACCGACTCCTCAACCAGCAGCGCGGGGTCGGCGGACGGCCAGCCCGCGCGGATCACCGGAGCCGTGCGGCCCAGCAGCTCCCACACCTCGTCGGCGGTGTAGGGGGCGAACAGCGACAGCAGCACCGCGATCGCCTCGGCGGCCTCGCGGACGGCCGGGTCGGCGGCGCCGGGGCCCGAGTCGATGGCCTTGCGGGTCGCGGTGACCAGCTCCATGATCCGCGCGATGGCGACGTTGAACCGCTGCGTCTCGACCAGCGTGGTCGCCTCGGCGACCGTGCGGGCCGTGGCGCGGCGCAGGGCCGGGTCGCCGGCGGTGACGTCCACGCCGGGCGCGGACGAGACCTCGGTGGCGATGCGGTGCACGCGGGACAGGAACTTCGACATGCCGTGCTGGGACACGTCGGCCCAGTCGATGTCGTCCTCGGGCGGGCCGGAGAACAGGATCGCCAGCCGGACGACGTCCACCCCGAACTCGGCGATCTGCTCGCCCAGGTCGACGCCGTTGCCCAGCGTCTTGGACATCGCCTTGCCCTGGTTGATCACCTGGCCCTGGTTCAGCAGCCGGGTGAACGGCTCGGTGAAGTCGACCATGCCCATGTCGTGCAGGACCTTGGTGAAGAACCGGCTGTACAGCAGGTGCAGGATGGCGTGCTCGACGCCGCCCGTGTACTGGTCGACCGGCATCCACTTGCGGACCTGCTCGACGTCGAACGGGCCGCCCTCGTAGTTCGGCGAGCAGTAGCGGAAGTAGTACCAGGACGAGTCGACGAACGTGTCCATGGTGTCGGTGTCGCGGGTGGCCGCGCCGCCGCACTTGGGGCACTCGGTGTTCACCCAGTCGGTCGCGGCCGCCAGGGGTGAGGTGCCCTTGGGCGCCAGGTCGGCGCCGCGCAGGCCCTCGGGCAGCTTCACGGGCAGCTGGTCGTCGGGGACGGGGACCTCGCCGCACGCCTCGCAGTGCACGATCGGGATCGGGCAGCCCCAGAACCGCTGCCGGGACACCAGCCAGTCGCGCAGCCGGAAGTTCACCGACGCGCGGCCGGTGCCGCGCTCCTCCAGGATCTCGGTGATACGGGCGATGCCGTCGGCCTTGGTCAGCCCGTCGATCGGGCCGGAGTTGACGATGGCGCCGTCGCCGGGGGTGGCGACGCCCGTCTCGGCGGGGTCGGCCAGTCCGGTCTCGACGACGACGCGGACGGGCAGCCCGAACTTCAGCGCGAAGTCCAGGTCGCGCTGGTCGTGCGCCGGCACGGCCATGATCGCGCCGTGCCCGTACTCGGCCAGGACGTAGTCGGACGCCCAGACGGGCAGCCGCTCGCCGTTGACCGGGTTGACGGCGTAGCGGCCCAGGAACACGCCGGTCTTCTCGCGCTCGGTGGACAGCCGCTCGATCTCGCTCTCGCGGGAGACCTCGTCGCGGTAGGCCTCGAACGCGGCGCGATGGTCGGGGTGGCAGATCTCCTCGGCCAGCGCGGCGTCGGCGGCGACGACCATGAAGGTCGCGCCGTACAGGGTGTCGGGGCGCGTGGTGTAGACGGTGACGGGCTCGTCGCGGCCCTCGATCACGAAGTCGACGTCGGCGCCGGTGGAGCGGCCGATCCAGTTGCGCTGCATCAGCAGGACGCGCTCGGGCCACTTGCCCTCCAGCTGCGCCATGTCGTCCAGCAGCCGGTCCGCGTACTCAGTGATCTTGAAGTACCACTGGGTCAGCACGCGCTTCTCGACCAGCGCGCCGCAGCGCTCGCAGTGCCCGCCGACGACCTGCTCGTTGGCCAGGACGGTCTGGTCCTTCGGGCACCAGTTGACATGGCCGCCCTTGCGGTAGGCCAGGCCCCGCTCGTAGAAGCGCAGGAACAGCCACTGCGTCCACTTGTAGTACTCGGGGTCGGAGGTGTGCAGGCGCCGCGTCCAGTCGAAGGACGGGGCGTAGCGGTGGAAGGAGGCCGCTTGCGTCTCGATGTTGGCGTACGTCCACTCGGCGGGGTGCGAGTCGCGCTTGATGGCGGCGTTCTCGGCGGGCAGGCCGAAGGAGTCCCAGCCGATCGGGTGCAGGACGTTGTGACCGCGCTGGAACCAGTAGCGCGCGACGACGTCGCCGATGCCGAACGCCTCCGCGTGGCCCATGTGCAGGTCGCCGCTGGGGTAGGGGAACATGTCGAGGGCGTAGCGGCGCTCCTCGGCGGTGCCCGTCTCGTCCGCCTTGAACGGGTCGAGCTCCTCCCAGCGGGCCTGCCACTTGTCCTGAACCGCCCGGGGGTCGTACCCCTCGTTCAGGGGGGACGCCCCCCCTGTACCCCCCGGCGTCGCACGGTAGGGAACGTCGCTGCTCACGCTTCTGACTCCGGTTCCTGCTGCTGGGTCGTGGCCGTCCGCCGACATGAAACGGCCCCTCGCACAGGAGGGGCCACCACGCTGACGTCAGTGCGTCAACGTGGTCGTTCGAGGAGCAGCCTGGCTGACATACCTCAAGAGTAGCGCAGTCGCAACCCCCGCCGCCGCGACTTAGTGCCCCGACTCCTGGCGCGCCATGGACACGACGCCGGTCACCTGGACGCGGGTCAGCTCGAGATCGGCGCCGACGGCCGACAGCGTCTCCTCCTCGGAGACGGTCAGCGGCCCGTCGACCAGCGCGATCTCGGCGGCGGCGCGCAGGATGCTCTCCCGCGCCTCGGGGGCGAGGGCCGAGGCGGCGCGTCCCATCTCGACGCGGACCTCGTCGAAGGGGCGGCCCAGGTCGGCGTTCAGGGCGGTGTCGTCGTACCCGGGCTCGCCGGCCTGCCGGACGACGGCGACGGCGCGGGAGCGGGCGGCCTCGTCGGTGTAGTCGCCGGAGCGCAGGACCTGCGCGATGGCCATGCGCAGCAGCATGGCGGGCATCTGCGCGAGCTGCGCGGTCGTCGGCACATCGAGCACGCCGGGGTTCCAGCGGCCGTGGCAGGTGTCGCACTCGACGAACTCGCCGCCGGCCTTCATCAGCGGGATGACCGGGATGAAGAACAGCGTGAAGAAGTTGCGCCCCTGCCGGCGGCGGTACTCGCGGTCGCCGCCGCAGTCGGGGCAGTGGAAGGTCCCCCTGGTCAGGGTGAAGAACACCACGCGCCAGCCGAAGATGATCAAGATCGCGCACCCTTTCTCGCCGAAGCGGCACATGGTAACGCCGCCGGACCGCCCGGATGGTAACGACGGCGGGCGGAGCCGCGTTCCCGCCCGGCCCCTTCCGGCCGCGCCGGGCGCCGTCACAACGACGAAAACGGCACGTCAAGGCCTGCGAATGATGGCGCCGGACACGTCCCGTGCAGCAGGATGTGCCAAACGGTTCATACACTCGTCGGTAACTAACCGGCAGGTCACCTTTCCGCGCGAGGAGTGCCATGCTCAACCTGTCCGTGCTGCTGGAGGACGCCGCCCGGGAGACGCCCGACCGCGACGCGGTCGTGTTCGGCGATCTCCGGCTGTCCTACTCCTTCCTCGACCAGGTCGCGAACCAGGTCGCGAACCTGCTGCGCGAGCGCGGCATCGGGCCGGGCGACAAGGTGGCGCTCTCCAGCCCGAACCTCCCGTACTTCCCGATGGTGTACTTCGGGGTGCTCAAGGCGGGCGCGGTCGTCGTCCCGCTGAACGTGCTGCTCAAGCCGCGGGAGATCGCCTACCACCTCGGCGACTCCGGGGCCAAGGCGTTCTTCTGCTTCGAGGGGACGCCGGAGCTGCCCCTCGGCGAGATGGGGCGCGCCGGGTTCGAGCAGGCGGAGGGCTGCGAGCACCTCTTCCTGCTGCCCGCCGACCCGTCCGCCGCGGAGTCCCCGGTCGAGGGGGCCGAGCTGTTCTGGGCGGCGCTCGCCGGCAAGCCGGGCACCTTCGAGACGGCGCAGACCGGGCCGGGCGACACCGCCGTGATCATCTACACCAGCGGGACGACCGGGCAGCCGAAGGGCGCCGAGCTCACGCACAGCAACCTGCTGACGAACGCCATGGTGGACGACACGCTCTTCTACCGGACGCTGCACGACACGTCGCTGGTGACGCTGCCGCTGTTCCACATCTTCGGCCAGACCTGCGTGATGAACGTCGGCCTCTACCGGCGCGCGACACTCGTGATGCAGGCGCGGTTCGACGCCCGGCAGGCCGTCGAGCTGATGGTCAAGGAGAAGGTGAACATCTTCGCGGGCGTCCCGACGATGTACTGGGGGCTGCTGACCGACGAGACCTCCGACGAGGACATCGCGGCGATCCGGGAGAACCTGCGGGTCGCGGTGTCGGGCGGGTCGGCGCTGCCCATGGAGGTCCTCAAGGGCTTCAGGACGAAGTTCGGCGTGGACGTCCTGGAGGGCTACGGCCTCTCGGAGACGTCGCCGGTGGCCTCGTTCAACCGCCCGGACCGTCCGACCAAGCCCGGCTCGATCGGCCTGCCCGTGTGGGGCGTCGAGATGAAGCTGATCGACGACGACTGGAAGGAGATCGAGGGCGAGGGGCCCGGCGAGATCGCCATCCGGGGCCACAACATCATGAAGGGCTACTACGGCCGGCCCGAGGCGACCGAGGCCGCCATCAGGGACGGCTGGTTCCGCACCGGCGACGTGGCCCGCCGCGACGAGGACGGCTACTACTACATCATCGACCGTTCCAAGGACATGATCATCCGCGGCGGGTACAACGTGTACCCGCGGGAGCTGGAAGAGGTCCTGATGACCCACCCGGAGGTGTCGCTGGCCGCGGTGGTGGGCGTCCCGCACCCCTCGCACGGCGAGGAGGTCAAGGCGTACGTGATCCGCACCCCCGGCGCGACCGTCACCGAGGACGAGCTGGTCGCGTGGGGCAAGGAGCAGTTCGCGAACTACAAGTACCCGCGGATCGTCGAGTTCCGCGACGAGCTGCCGATGACCGCCACCGGCAAGATCCTCAAGCGCGAGCTGCGCTGACCGCGCGCGGGGCCCGGGGCCTCAGCGGACGCTGAGGTCCTGGGTCCCGACGACGCGCAGCAGTCTCATCGCCTCGTGCGAGGGCGTGCCCGGCGTGGTCGTGTAGAGGACGACCCGCTGGTCGCGTTCCGGCACGTAGAGGACGTCGCAGTGCATGTCCAGCTCGCCGACGACGGGATGCGTCATGCGCTTGCGGCTGCCCCGCCTGATCCCGACCTCGCCCTCGTCCCAGAGCCGGGCGAACAGCGCGCTGCGGCCGGCGACCTCGGCGACCAGCCCGGCGATGCCGGGGTCGCCCGGATACCGGCCGAACGCCGCCCGCAGGTCGGCCACCAGCCCGCGGGCGAACCGCGTCAGGTACTCGTCGGCGCCGTACCGCTCGATGTCGGAGCCGCCGAACAGCCAGCGGACGACGTTGCGCTCATGGGGCGCCATCGCTGCGAAGTCGGTCATGAGCGCCGCCGCGAGCGGGTTCCAGGCGATGATGTCCTGCCGGGCGTTCAGCACGTAGGCGGGCGTGTCGTCCAGCCGTTCGAGCAGGTGCACGATCCCTGGCGGGACGTCCTGCGAAGGGCCGCTCGGCGGTTCCGGCGCCTCACCGGCGAGGCCGTAGAGATAGGCGCGCTCATCGTCGGTCAGCCTCAGCGCGCGCGCCAGCGCCCCGAGGATCTGCCTGGACGGACGGGGCCCGCGCCCCTGCTCAAGGCGGATGTAGTAGTCCACCGACATCCCGGCCAGCTGCGCGACCTCTTCCCGCCGCAGACCGGGGGTCCGGCGGCGCGTCCCTCCCGGGAGCCCGACGTCCGAGGGCTGGATGCGGGCCCGCCGGGAACGCAGGAACGCCGCCATCTCCTGTCTGTCCATGTCCTCCAGCATGTCCGATACGGCGGAGCGGCGGCCGGGCCGAGGGTGGTACGGCCGATCCCAGCTTCGGGCGGTCTCTCCTCAGCCCGGACGCCGCCGGGAAACCTGGACGGCATGACGACACAGATCGCACTCATCACCGGAGCCAACAAGGGCATCGGCTTCGAGACCGCCCGCGTCCTCGGCCGCGGCGGCGCCACGGTGCTGCTCGGGGCGCGCTCGGCCGAGCGCGGCGAGCCGGCCGCCGCCGCGCTCGCCGCGGAGGGGATCGACGCCCGGTTCGTCCGGCTGGACGTCACCGGCGCCGACACCGTCGAAGCCGCCGCCAAGTGGATCGACGCCGAGTTCGGGCGGCTCGACATCCTGGTCAACAACGCCGGGATCACCACGACGGGCGCCACCGGCTTCCCGCCGAGCCGCACGGCCGCGGACCTGGTCCGGACCGCGTTCGAGACCAACGTGTTCGGCGTCGTCGCGGTCACCAACGCGATGCTCCCGCTGCTGCGCCGCTCCCCCGCCGGGCGGATCGTCAACGTCTCCAGCGAACTCGGCTCGCTGACGTTGCACAGCGACCCGTCCAGCCCGGTGCACGGCGTCAACCTGCTGCCGTACAACGCGTCCAAGTCGGCGCTGAACGCCGTCACCGTCGCCTACGCCAAGGAGCTGGCCGGCACCTCGATCACGGTGAACGCCGCCACGCCCGGGTACTGCGCGACGGACCTCAACGGCCACGCCGGGCACCGGACCCCGGAGCAGGGGGCGTCCGTGATCGCCGGGGTGGCCCTCCTCGGCGACGGCGGCCCGACGGGCGCGTTCCTCGCCGAGGACGGCCCCCTGCCCTGGTAGTCCGGGCTCAGATCGAGTAGGGCAGGCGCTTGATCCCGTTGATGAAGTTGGACTCCAGCCGCTCGGGCTCGGCGGCCGCGCGGATCTCCGGCGTCCGGCGCAGCAGCTCGCGGAACATCACGGTGATCTCGCGCCTGGCCAGGTGCGCGCCGAGGCAGAAGTGCGGCCCGGGCCCGCCGAACCCGACGTGCTGCTTGTTGTCGCGCAGGATGTCGAACCGCTCCGGGTCGGTGAAGACCGACTCGTCCCGGTTGGCCGACCAGTAGTAGAGGACGAGCTTGTCGCCCTCCTTGATCTCGTGCTCGTTCAGCATGGTGTCGCGGGTGGCGGTCCGGCGCATCCAGATCACCGGCGAGACGTACCGGACGATCTCCTCGACCGCGCCGGGCATGCGGGCCTCGAAGTCCTCGACGAGCAGGGCCCGCTGGTCGGGGTGGCGGGTGAACAGGTCGAGGCCGTGCGCGATCGCGTTGCGGGTGGTCTCGTTGCCGGCGACGACCAGCAGGATGAAGAACGAGCCGAGCTCCTGGTCGGTCAGAGACTCGCCGTCGAGGTTGGCGTTCACCAGGGCGGAGGTGAGGTCGTCGGTGGGGTTCGCGCGGCGCTGCCGCCCGAGGTCCTCGACCAGGCCGCGGAGCGTCTCGCCGGCGCCGATCAGCGCCATCGCCATCTGCTCGGGGTCGTCGGACGGGATGAACTCGGCGTCGTTGCCCGCCAGGATGACGTTGGTGGCGTCGAGGACGGTCTGGTAGTGCTCCTCCTCGATGCCCATCATGTCGCAGATGATCTTCAGGGGGAGCCGGGCGGCGACGTCCGCCACGAAGTCGCCCGAGCCGCCGCGCGCCGCCACGTTCTCGACGATCTGGCCGGCGACCGCCTCGACCCGGTCCTCGAACCGCTGGATCATGCGGGGCGAGAACGCCCGGGACACGATCCGCCTGATCTTGGCGTGCCGGGGGTCGTCCATGCTGATCAGCGAGCCGAAGTACTCGTGCATGTCGCCCGGCATGTCCGGGATGCTGATGGCGCCCTTGCCGGAGCAGAAGTCCTGCGGGCGGCGGGACGCCTCCACGACGTCGGCGTGCCGGGTCAGCGGGTAGTACCCGGGGCCCTTGGGCACGATGACGACCTCGGGCTCCTCGAAGCGGATGAGGCCGGGGTGCCACCGCAGCGCCTTGAACGCCTCATGGCGGTAGTCGTGCGGCTTCCGCCAGAACTCCCAGTCCGTCAGGTTGATGTCCTCGACTTTGAGCACGCGCCCACCACCTCGTCAACGTCCGAACCCGATTCGGTTTACACGTACCCTCTCAAAGTAAAGAGGAAAGCGCACACTGATCGGCCGGGTGACGCGCCTCACATTAGCCTGCCGGGCCCGGCCCCCGCCCCGGGCCCGGCACGCGGTCACAGCCGCGTCCACGCCTCCTGGAGGACCGAGCGCAGGATCTGCTCGATCTCGTCGAAGTGCCCCTGGTCGCAGATCAGCGGCGGCGCGAGCTGGACGACCGGGTCGCCGCGGTCGTCGGCGCGGCAGTACAGGCCCGCCTCGTAGAGGGCCTTGTCGAGGAACCCGCGCAGCAGCCGCTCGGACTCCTCCTCGTCGAAGGTCTCGCGGGTGTCGCGGTCCTTCACGAGCTCGATGCCGTAGAAGTAGCCGTCGCCTCGGACGTCCCCGACGATCGGCAGGTCGCGCAGCCGCTCCAGCGTGCCCCGGAACGCGTCCCGGTTGCGCAGGACGTGCCCGTTCAGGTCCTCGCGCTCGAACAGGTCGAGGTTGGCCAGCGCCACCGCCGCCGCCACCGGATGCCCGCCGAAGGTGTAGCCGTGCGCGAACATCTCCGTCCCGCCCTTGAACGGCTCGAACAGGCGGTCGGCGACGAGCATCCCGCCGAGCGGCGCGTACCCGGAGGTCACGCCCTTGGCGAAGGTGATGATGTCGGGCGTGTAGCCGAACCGCTGCGCGCCGAACATCGTGCCGAGGCGTCCGAACGCGCAGATCACCTCGTCCGACACCAGCAGGACGTCGTGCCGGTCGCAGATCTCGCGGACGCGCTCGAAGTAGCCGGGCGGCGGCGGGAAGCAGCCGCCGGCGTTCTGCACCGGCTCCAGGAACACGGCGGCGACGGTGTCGGCGCCCTCGAACTCGATGGCCTCCTCGATCCGGTCGGCGGCCCACCGGCCGAAGGCCTCCGGGTCGTCGCGGTGCTCGGCGGCCCGGTAGATGTTGGTGTTGGGCACCCGGAAGCCGCTCGGCACCAGCGGCTCGTACGGCGCCTTCAGACCGGGCAGGCCGGTGATCGACAGCGCGCCGTGCGGGGTGCCGTGGTAGGCGACCGCGCGGCTGATCACCTTGTGCTTGGCCGGCTTGCCGGTGAGCTTGAAGTAGTGCTTGGCGAGCTTCCAGGCGCTCTCGACGGCGTCGCCGCCCCCGGTGGTGAAGAACACGCGGTCCAGCCCGGCGGGCGCGAGGCCGGCGAGCCGCTCGGCCAGCTCGACGGCCTTCGGGTGCGCGTAGGACCAGATCGGGAAGTAGGCCAGCTCGGCGGCCTGCTTGGCGGCGGCCTGCGCCAGCTCCTCGCGGCCGTGCCCGGCCTGCACGGTGAACAGCCCGGAGAGCCCGTCCAGGTAGCGGCGGCCCGCCGAGTCGTAGACGTAGGCGCCCTCGCCCCGGACGATCACCGGGATCTCGCCGCCGCCCTGGGACGCCGAGTGCCGCGAGAAGTGCATCCACAGATGGTCGCGCGCCGCCCTCTGCATCGCGTCGTGCTGCTGGCTGGTCACGTCCGGCTCCGTCATCACGTTTCCCTCGATGCGATCGATCCAGTTGCGCAGATGCTACGGGACTACGGATTCCGCTGTAAATACGTGGTGATACCTCGATATCCGAAGAGAGACACCCCCGGCGACCGTCGGTCGCGAAGCCGCGGGTACCGTTCGCCGCGAACCGAGGAGGCGGACATGGGCGACATCACGACCGGATCTGTCAGCGCGAACGGGCTCGACTTCGGCTATCTCACCGCCGGCCCCGACGACGGGCCCCTGGCGCTGCTGCTGCACGGCTTCCCCGACTCCCCGCACACCTGGCGGCACCTCATGCCGGAGCTGGCCGCCGCCGGATACCGCGCCGTGGCCCCCTTCATGCGCGGCTACGCCCCCACGTCCGTCCCCGAGGACGGCGCGTACCAGAGCGGCGCCCTCGCCGCCGACGCCGTCGCCCTGCACGAGGCGCTCGGCGGCGGCTCCGACGCGGTGCTCGTCGGCCACGACTGGGGCGCCTTCGCCGCCTACGGCGCGGCCGCCGCCGCCCCGGAGCGGTGGCGCAAGGCGGTCGCCATGTCCGTCCCGCCCCTCTCGGTGATGACGACCGCGTTCTTCGACTACGAGCAGCTCAAGCGCTCCTTCTACATCTTCGTCTTCCAGACGCCGCTGGCCGAGCTCGCCTTCGGCCGCGCGTTCGTCGAGGGGCTGTGGCGCGACTGGTCGCCGGACGACGGCCGCGACCGGTCCGGGGACGTCGACCGCGTCATGGAGTGCCTTGGCGCGCCCGCCAACGCCGCGGCGGCGATCGGGTACTACCGCGCGATGCTCGACCCGTCCCGGCACGTCGAGCGGTACGCGGCCGAGCAGGAGGCGACGACCCTCACCGGCGAGCGCCCCGTCCTCTACCTGCACGGCGCCGAGGACGGCTGCCTCGGCGCGGACGCGGTCGACCTCGACGCCGTCCTGGCGGCCCTCCCGCCGGGCTCGCGGGCGGAGCGGATCCCCGCGGCCGGCCACTTCCTCCAGCTCGACCGCCCCGCCGAGGTGAACGGGCACGTCCTCAGCTGGCTGGCGTCCTGATCAGGTCGGCCGCCTTCTCGCCGATCATGATCGCGGGGGCGTTGGTGTGGCCCCTGGTGATCCGCGGCAGGACCGACACGTCCGCGACGCGGAGCCCCTCGACGCCGCGGACGCGCAGGTCCGGGTCGACGACGGAGTCCTCGCCGGTGCCCATCCGGCACGTGCCGGTGGGGTGGTAGAGCGTCTCGGAGTGGCCCCGGACGTAGGCGGCCAGCGCCTCGTCGTCGTCCGCCCCCACGTAGGGGTCCATGACGTCGCCGACGTACGGCTTCAGCGCGTCTCCGGCCATCAGCTCCTCCGCGTGGCGGATGCCGTGCATCAGCCTGCGCAGGTCGCTCTCCCCGGACAGGTAGCCGGGGTCGATCACCGGCGGCGCGGCCGGGTCGGCGGAGGCGAGCGTGATGCGTCCGGACGACTCCGGCTGGAGCAGCACGACGCCGACCGTCACGCCGTGCTCGGTCGGCGGGGTGAGCCCGTGCGCGACGTACGGGGCCGGCGCGAAGATCAGTTCGAGGTCGGGGGCGTGCAGGGACGGGGCGCTCTTGGTGAAGACGACCGCCTCGCCCACGTTGGAGGTGAAGGGTCCGCGCCGCGCGAGCAGGTAGCGGGCGATGTTCGGCACCGACTCCGCCCCGGCGAGCGTGACCTTCCTGGGGCAGTGCCGGACGACGCCGGCCGACAGGTGGTCCTGGAGGTGGCGCCCGACCTCGGGAGACTCCACGACCGGCTCCACTCCGGCGCTCCGCAGGTGGTCGGGGTCGCCGACGCCGGACAGCATCAGCAGATGCGGCGACCCGACCGTGCCCGCGGCCAGGACGACCTCGCGGCGGGCCGTGACGCGTCCGCCGCCGTACTCCACGCCGGTCGCGCGGCCGTCCTCGATCAAGATCTTCGACACCTGCGCGCCGGTCATGACGGTCAGGTTGGGGCGCTTGCGGGCCGGGCGCAGGTAGGCGTCGGCCGCGCTGCACCGCCTGCCGCGCCGCTGGCTGACCGGCGTGAGCGCGAACCCCTCGTTGGAGGGGCCGTTCAGCTCGGGCAGCCTGGTCAGGCCGGCGGCGGCGCACGCCTCCAGGAACGCCCGCGTCGCCTCGTTCGGGCTGCGCTGCTCGGAGATCGTGACGGGACCGGACGTCCCGTACACGTCGCCCTTGTTGCTGCCGACGCGTCCCTCGACCCGCTTGAAGTACGGGACGACGTCCTCGTACGACCAGCCGGGGACGTCCCAGTCGTCGTAGTCGTCGTAGTGGCCGCGCACCCACATCATCGCGTTCAGTGAGGACGACCCGCCGAGCATCCTCCCCCGCGGCCAGTACAGCTCGCGCCCGTCCAGCCCGGGCTGCCGAGCGGTGCTGAAGTCCCAGGCGTACTCGGTCTTGAAGAGCTTCGGGAACGCCGCCGGGATGTGGATCTCGCCCTTGTCGTCCGGGCCGCCCGCCTCCAGCAGCGCGACCGTGACGGAGGCGTCCTCGGACAGCCGCGCGGCCAGAGCGCAGCCCGCGGACCCGGCGCCGACGATGACGTAGTCGTGTTCCATGAGGGCTCCCGCTCTCCACGGGCCGCGGCACCGGCCCGGTTCTTTCCCCAGGGCTTACCACCGCGCGGCCCGCCCGTCCATGCGTCGCGGAGCGGTTTCGGAAGTCGGCGCGCCGATGGAACCCGGATCGGGCGGACGGCGTCGATCCCGTGGACCTTTGATCACTCGGAGGAGGCGTGCGATGACCGGGTACCCGGCCGGATCAGTCGAACCGTACGAGCGCGGCGTGGAGGCCCGGCGCGACGGGAACCTCGCGGAGGCCGAGAAGCTGCTGAAGCAGGCGTTCGAAGCGGGGCATCCCGGCGGCGCCCACGAACTCGGCGGCATCGCGGCGCAACTCGGCGCCGACCGCGAGGCGGTGGCGTGGTGGCGGCGGGCCGCCGAGGCGGGGCTCCCCGAGAGCGCCTTCGAGCTCGGCTACGGCGCGGAGCGGGACGGCGATCTGGATGCCGCCGAGCGCTGGTACCGGCAGGCGGCCGAGGGCGGCCATCTGGGCGGCACCCTGAACCTCGGCATCCTCCTGGAGAACCGGGGCGACGTCGACGAGGCCATGGGCCTCTACCGCCGGGCCTGGGAGCTGGGGTCCGACAAGGCCGCGTTCAACCTCGGCCGGCTGTACGACGCCGACGGGAAGGGCGACCTCGAGGCGGCGGAGAGCTGGTACGCCCGCGCCGCCGAGCGCGGGAACGGCGGCGCCGCGTTCAATCTCGGTTTCGTGCGGCAGGACCGGGGCGATCCCGCCGGGCAGCTCGAGGCATGGCGCCGCGCGGCCGACCTCGGGCATCCCAAGGCCGCCTTCGGCCTCGGTGTGGAGGCCGAGAACGCGGGAGACGAGGACGCCGCCATCGGCTGGTTCCGCAGGTCGGTGCAGGAGGCCGGCGTCGAGCAGGCCGCCCGCAGGCTGGGCGACCTCTACCGGCGCCGGGGCGACGCGCGCAGTGCCCGGTTCTGGTCGGAGTTCGTGAGCGGGCTCAGCTGCTACAGCCCGGAGTTCGAGGCGTTCGCCGCCGCGGGCTCGGCCGCGGCGATCCAGCGGCAGGACGTCCTCAACGCCGCCGTCGGGGACGGCGACATCGCCTTCGACCTCGACGCGCGCACCCTCACCTCGGGCGGACGCACCTTCCACGGCGTGACGTTCCTCGGCAGCTTCTCGCACGTGAGCGACACGTGGCTGTGGGCGTGGGCCAATCCGAACTACGAGAACGACGTGGCCGCCATCGTCCCGCTGGCCGCCGTCCGCGAGTACGGCGAGCGCCATGCCGTCCCCGAGCTGTCGGCGGGACGCCTGGACCTGTGCGACTTCCCCGACCCGCACCAGGCGGCGACCACCATGGTCGTCGCCGCCGCCGCGCTGCTCGGCGGCAACGGCGTGCGGAGCTGCCGCGTGAACGACGGGCAGGGCTCGTTCTACTTCCACCTCGACGACCCGTCCCTGCCCGCGGCCGAGTTCGACCCGCTCTCGGCGACGCGCCTCCTGATGGCCGCCGCCGAGATCTTCCCCACCGAGCAGCGCCGCGTCGTCCGCGGCTTCCTCGCCCACCACGGGTGCCGGATCAGGGAGTCCGAGGAGGTCGTCGAGGGCATCGCCCCGCAGGGCGGCCAGGTGACGGTCGCCTTCACGCCCGACGGCCTCATCAAGGCCGCCAGCGCGGGCCACGCCGCCGGCTGACCGGTCCGGCCTCCGGCAGTGGCGGGCGAGGTCAGGCGGAGAAGCGGCGGAGCAGGACGGCCATGCGCTTGTCGTGGTGCTCGCGGTGCATGCGCCCGTCGCGCATCAGGGTGAGGAGGCCGTGCAGGCCGCTCCAGAAAGTCTCGGTGAGGACGTCCACGTCGTCCTCGCCCGCGAACGGCCGGACGGTCTCGCGCAGCTCGCCGAAGGCCTCCTGGAGCGGCGCCGGGGCCTCGGGGGTCGCGAACGGCAGGTCGACGGACCTGACGAACATCACGTCGTAGAGGGCGGGCCTGCGCTCCGCGAAGTCCGTGTAGGCCGCCGCGACGTTGGCCAGCGCCTCGGCGGGCTCGCGGGCCGTGGTGCGCGCCTGCCGCAGCTCGACCGCGAGCTCGGCGCAGCCCTCGACCGCGACCGCCGCCATGATGGCGCCCTTGCCCTTGAAGTGGCTGTAGAGGACGGGCTGGCTGTACTCGATCTCCGCGGCGAGCCGCCGCGTCGTCACCGCGTCCCACCCCTCGCTCTCGGCGAGCTCCCGCGCCGCCGTGATGATCAGCTTCTCGCGTTCCGCGCGCTCGCGCTCCTTGCGGCCCTGGATCGACATGACCGCGACTCTAGCACTGCTAGATATTCTGCTCATGCTCTGCTAGCGTCGATCTCGTTCCTAGCAGCGCTAGCAATGAGGAGACCTCCATGCTCACCCCCATCGCCTATGGCCTGGCCGTCGTGCTCGCCCTGTTCTGCGTCCTGATCGGCCTGCGATTCCTCACGGCCCCCGTGGCGTCGGCCGCCGGCTACGGGGTCCCCGCCAAGCCGGACGGCGACCGCGCCTACCTGGAGATCAAGGGGCTGCGCGACCTGACCTTCGGCGTCCTCGGCCTCGCCTTGATCGCTTTCGCGGGCGCGCACGCCGCGGGCTGGTACATGCTGACCGTGGCACTCGCGCCGCTCGGCGACACCCTCATCGTGCTGCGCTACGGCGGCCCGAAGGCCACCGCCTTCGGCGTCCACTTCGCCACCGCCGCGGCCGTGCTGGTGAGCGCGGCCCTCCTCTTCGCCGTCTGACCGTTCCGTTCCGGACAAGGAGCCCACCGCATGTCACTGATCTCACCGGACTTCGACGAATCTGTGATCGTCCGTGCCGCCGACGCCGAGGTCGTCGACCTCTCCCCCAGCGTCACCCGCCTGCTGGCCGACAGCAGCTCGACCGGCGGCGCCCTGTCCACCCACCGGGTGACCCTGGCCGGCGGCGCCAACGGGGCCCGACCGCACCGCCACGACGGATCCGCCGAGATGTTCTACATGCTGGACGGCGCCGCCCAGCTGCTCTCGGGCGAGCAGGTGGTCACCGCCGAACGCGGCGACCTCGTCATCGTGCCGCCCGGCCTGCCGCACGCCTTCGCCGCCGCCCCCGGGCACGACGCCGACATCCTCATCGTCATCACCCCGGGCGTCGAGCGGTTCGAGTACTTCCGCCACCTGGAGCGCATCGTCCACGGGAAGGTCCCGCCCGAGAGCCTGCTGGACGTCCAGGAGCTCTACGACACCTACTTCCTCAGCAGCGAGGCCTGGGAGAAGGCGCGCGGCTGACCGCCGGGCCCGAAACGCCGACGAGCCGACCGGAAGCGTCCGGTCGGCCCGTCGGCGGCGTCGGCTCGCGCGCCGTCACGACCCCCAGTCGGGGCGCAGCGGCATGTGGCTCGTGCCGTCGTCCTCCAGCTTCACGCCGAGCGTCTGGTGCAGCTGGATCCAGTTCTGGTTGAAGCCGAGCACGCAGCCGGCCATGTAGACGCGCCACACGCGGGCCGTGCCCTCGCCGACCTCGGCGACGGCCTCGTCCCAGTGGGCGTCGAGGTTCTCGCACCAGCCGGTGAGCGTGCGCGCGTAGTGCTCGCGCAGGTTCTCCTGGTGGCGGATCTCGAACCCGGCGTCGTTCATCTGGCACTGGACGTAGCCCGGGCCCTCCAGCTCTCCGTCCGGGAACACGTACCGGTTGATGAACCCGTTCTCCTTGCGGGACGGCAGCGTGTTGTCGGGGCGCGTGATGGTGTGGTTCAGCATCCGCCCGCCCTTCTTCAGCTTCCCGTGGAGGAAGGAGAAGTAGGCCGGCAGGTTCTTCTTCCCGATGTGCTCGGTGAGGCCGATGGAGCTGATCGCGTCGAAGCCGGTCTCGGTCACGTCGCGGTAGTCCATGTGCCGGACCTCCGCGAGGTCGGACAGGCCCCGGTCGGCGATGGCCTTCTGCGCCCACTCGGCCTGCTGCTTGGACAGCGTGACGCCGAGCGCCTTGACCCCGTACTCCTTCGCGGCGTGCATCACCATGCCGCCCCAGCCGCAGCCCACGTCCAGCAGCCGCATCCCCGGCTTCAGCCCGATCTTCTTGGCCACCAGGTCGTGCTTGTTGAACTGGGCCTCCTCCAGCGTCGCGCCCTCATGCGGATAGCACGCGCAGGTGTAGGCCATGGAGGGGCCGAGCACCCATTCGTAGAAGGTGTTGGACACGTCGTAGTGGTGGGAGATGGCCCGCGCGTCCCGCCTCTTGGAGTGCCGCAGCCACGAGGGGATGCGGCTGAACGGCGCCTCCTGCGGCGGCGGGTCCAGCCGCCGCGACGCCGCGGCCCGCAGCAGCGGATCGCGCATCACCGAACCGGCGATCTTCGCCTTGTCGCGCGGCGACACGTCGGCGAGCACCTGCTGCATCGTGGTCAGCGCCGTGATCATGTCGCCGTTCACGTCGATCATGCCGGTGACGTAGGCGCGGGCGAGGCCCAGCGCGCCCGGCGAGTGCAGCAGGTACGAGACCGCGTACGGCGAGCGGACGTCGAACCGGATGTCGGCGCCGGGCACCCCGGCACGGGAACCGTCGTAGGCCGTGAACTCCACTGGCGCCTCAGCCCCGGCGAGCTGCTCGAAGACCCTGGCCAGCGTCATCTTGCTCCTCCTGTCTCTCCGCCCCGGCCCGGACGGCGGCGGTCGGCCGCCTCCGCGCGGGGCTCCCCCGAAGCGGGCGCCTGGTCAGCGTCCGCGCACGCACTTGTCATAGAGGTCCAGCAACCTCCCGTCGGGGTCGTAGGACCCCTTGAGCCGCCGGTAGGTCTCCCCGTCGTAGTACCGCCAGAACTCGTCCCGGCCGTAGAAGGCGGTCGAGTAGAGGGACTTGTGGCCGTCGAGGGCGGCCACCTTCCGTTCGATGAGGCGGTTGTGGTACTCGGGGATCTGGCCCGGCGGGATCCGCACCGTCCCCCAGAAACCGGCGTTCACGTAGGGGCGGCCCACGTCCAGCGGGTACAGCGGCCACCGCTCCTTGGCGCGCAGCGGGCAGAGCCAGATCGGGCTCATGCCCACCTTGTCGTGGAAGAACTCCAGGAACTCCGGCAGTTTCTCGACCGGCACCTCGATGTCCTGGATGACGTCCTCGCGCGGCCGCAGCCCGCGCCACCGCTCCGCGCGCGCGACGATGTGGTAGCGGCGGTCGTAGGCGACGAGCTTGCGGTACACGTCGGAGCGCTTGTACTTGTCGGGCCACAGCCTCCGGACGGCCGGGTTCTGCACGCCGAACGCGCCCGAGCACCAGAACCAGTCGGTGTCCCAGCGCCAGATGTAGTCGCGGATCGTCAGGAAGTCGACCGACCGCTGCTGGATCGACCTGTAGTAGATCTGCTGGCCGGTGTAGTCGGAGGTGTAGGGCGCCGAGTCGGCGAAGAAGCCGAGCGTGATGTACTGCTCGTCGGCGCTGAAGACCGTCCCGTCCATGAAGTCGACGGTCTCGTCCTCGAACGTCCCCGACTCGGTGATCTCCCCCATCACGCGGGCGAGCTCCGCCGCGTCGGTGAACCGCAGGTGCCGCAGCCGGACGTACGGCCGGACGGGCCGCAGCTCGATCTTCAACCGGAGGCTGTAGCCGAGCGTCCCGTAGGAGTTCGGGAAGCCGTAGAACAGGTCCTTGTGCTCGTTGTCGCGCGTGGCCGTGACGATCTGCCCGTCGCCGGTGAGGACCTCCAGCTCCAGGACGCCCTCGTGCGGCAGCCCGTCGCGGAACGAGGTCGACTCGATGCCGAGCCCGGTCACCGCGCCGCCCAGCGTGATCGTCTTCAGCTGCGGGACGACCGTCGGCATCAGGCCGTGCGGCAGCGTCGCGTCGACCAGGTCCTCGTAGGTCGTCATGCCCTGGACCTGCGCGGTCCGCTCGTCCGGGTCGACGCTCAGCACCTTGTCGAATCCGGATACGTCCAGGCCGGGCGCCGACGAGGGGTCGCGCCACCGGAACAGGTTCGAGGTCCGCTTCGCCAGCCGCACCGGCGTGCCCGCCGGTATGGCCCGGTAGGACCTCCTGAGCGCCTCCACCGCCCGCTGGTGATCGCCCTTGATCGCAAGCTCCGTCATCTACCCCTCCCTCGCATAGTTAATCGATCATCCCATGCATGGTCCACATAACCCGGACGTCGCGGGAGTCACAGGTAGAGAGGGGAATAAAACCACGGGCGTACACATAGGCGTCGTTTCATCTCCTGGAGGCTGCCGGCCGCCGTCACGGCGGCCACGTCAACTCTCCCCGGAGGCGTACTCCGACAAACCCGAGGCGCGTTCAGCGGCGGTTCCGCGCGCCCCCGTTCACTTCACCAGGCGCAGGATCCACGGGTAGCGGAACGTCTGGCCGGTCAGCGCGAAGACGGCCGCGATCGCCGACAGCACCCACGCCACCGCGTACGCGACCCCGCCGACGCCGAACGTGACGATCGTGAGGAGCAGTAGCGTGACCTGGAAGTTCACGGCCTCCGCCGCCTGCAGCCGGACGTAGGGCGACCGCTTGCCGCTCAGCAGCATCAGCAGGAGCGGGCCGACGAACAGCGTCGGGACGGCGACGGCGTGCGCGGCGGCGGCCAGCATCCGGTCCTCGCCCGTCACCGCCGCGCCCTCCGGCACGACGGGCCGCGCGGGGGCGGGCACCAGGTCGTGGAGGACCGCGCCGAGGTCCTTGCGCGTCTTGCCCGTCATCGCCAGTTGCACGCGCAGGTCGAACTCGTCCTCGTCGAGGCGCCCTTCGGCGTAGGCGTCCTGAAGCCGCTGGATGACCGGTTCCCGCTCGGCGTCCGAGACCCGCAGATCCCCCACCGCGTAGCTGCTGTCCATACGACCAATGCTCCGCGCGGCCCCGCCTCCGGGCTATCAGGGAAGACCCTGAGGATCCCCTGAATTGCGCCGGACGTACTCCTCCCCTGGGATCAGGCGCCCGCCGAACAGCTCCGACACCGTGACGAACACGTACCCCTCGGCGGCCAGCCGGTCGATGATCTTCGGAACGGCCCGCACGCTCGTCGGGTGGATGTCGTGCATGAGGACGATGTAGCCGGGCCTCGCCGCCTTCAGCACCCGCCTCTCGACGTAGGCGGTGTCGCGGTGCTCCCAGTCGAGGGGATCGACCGTCCACAGCACCTGCGCCAGCCCCAGCCGCCGCGTGATCTCCTTCAGCCGCTTGGACGTCGACCCGTACGGCGGCCTGAGCAGCACTGGCACGACCCCCGACGCCCGCCGGATCGCGTCCTGCGTCTTCGTCAGCTCCGCCATGACCTTCTTCTGGGAGGCCCTCCCGAGGTCGGCGTGCGTGTAGCTGTGGTCGGCGATCTCATGCCCGGCCTCATGCTCGCGCCGCACCAGTTCCGGATGCCTCGCGGCGTTCTCCCCCACGATGAAGAACGTGGCCCTGACCTTGCGGGCGGCGAGGATGTCCAGCAGTTCCGCGGTGCTCGCCGCGGGCCCGTCGTCGAACGTCAGCGCCAGGCACTTGAGCCGGGCGCAGTCGGGCGGCGGCTCGGGCGGCGCCGCCGGCTTCGGCCGGGGCCTCGCCGCGGGGGGCGCGGTTTGCGCGACGGGCCTCACCTGGCCCCGGGCGGGGGTGAGCGTGCTCAGGACGCCGCACACCGAGACCGCGAGCACGGCCGCGGCCACCCGCCGAACAAGGTTCGGCCTGCTCATCGACACCCCCGCGTGATGATCCCCCGAAGGCGCCAGTCTAGGGCTCGGGTCCCCGCCCGGCCGGGCTCGCCGCCGCTGTGTCGGGAACCCGCGCGCCGCCGATCTCGTTATCGTCGTACACCGCAACCCCGCCCGGAGCCGTTCCGGGCGGGACCAGACGACGGGGTGAGGGATGAGGTTCCGGGACCGGTTCGGGATCCGCAGGCACCGCGGGTCCACGGTGACGAAGCTCGACAGGGAGGCGACGGACTCCGACATCGAGGCGCTGATCGCCTTCGCCCGCGACCGCCGCGGCGTCGAGTTCTTCGTCGAGCCGGAGACCTACGCCACCGACACCACGGCCGTCGCCGTCGCCCACGACGGCGAGTGGACGCGCCGCCGCGTCGGCTCCCCCAAGGTCATCGGCAGGGTCGCCCGCGACCTCGGCCTGCCCGTCTACGACGTCCAGATCGTCGGCTACCCGCCCCGCATGCGCGCCTGGAACGACCGCAACCGCGACCGCCGCATCGACCCCGGCACCCCCGGCCAGGCCGTCTCCTCCTGACCCCCGCCCCGTGGTCCGAGAAAGGCTCTAAGCCGTGAGTTCAGCGGCGAGCGCCTCCACGCGGGCGCGGATCTCGTCGCGGATGGGACGCACGGCGTCGACACCCTGCCCGGCGGGGTCGTCGAGCCGCCAGTCGAGGTAGCGCTTGCCGGGAAAGACCGGGCAGGTGTCCCCGCAGCCCATGGTGATGACGACGTCGGAGGCCTGGACGGCGTCGACTGTCAGGACCTTGGGGATCTCGGCCGCGATGTCGATGCCCTCTTCTGCCATGGCCTGGACGACGGCGGGGTTGACCCGGTCGGCGGGCTCGGAGCCGGCGGACCGGACCTCGACCCGGTCGTCGGCGAGATGGGTGAGGTAGGCGGCGGCCATCTGGGACCGTCCGGCGTTGTGGACGCAGACGAACAGCACACTGGGCTTCTCGGACATCAGGCACCTCGCGGATCGGAAGTCGTGGGCAGGAGGGTCTCGGCGGCCCCGGCCCCGCGCGGCCGGGCGGGGAACCGGCGGCGGAGCCCGAGCGAGACGTGGACGAGGGCGACCAGTACGGGCACCTCGATCAGCGGACCGACGACACCGGACAGCGCCTGGCCGGAAGTGACCCCGAACGTGCCGACGGCTACGGCGATGGCCAGTTCGAAGTTGTTCCCGGCCGCGGTGAAGGCCAGCGTCGCGATGCGGGAGTAGGGCAGCCGGACAGCGCGGCCCAACGCGAAGGCCCCGCCCCACATGAGCGCGAAATAAGCCAGCAGCGGCACGGCGATGCGGGCGACGTCGGCCGGCCTTGAAGTGATCGCCTTCCCCTGCAGGGCGAACAGGATCACGATCGTGAACAGCAGCCCGTAGAGCGCGACCGGTCCGATGCGGGGCAGGAACCGCTCCTCGTACCAGTCGCGCCCGCGGGTCTTCTCCCCGAGGCGACGGGTGAGGTATCCGGCCAGGAGAGGGACGCCGAGGAACACGAGGACGTTCACCACGATCGCGCCGGTGGAGAAGTGCGCGTCGTCGGTCTCCAGGCCGAGCCGGCCCGGCAGGACCCGCAGGTAGAACCAGCCGAGCGCGCCGAAGGCCACCACCTGGAAGAGCGAGTTCAGCGCGACCAGGACGGCGGCGGCCTCGCGGTCGCCGCACGCCAGGTCGTTCCAGATGACGACCATGGCGATGCAGCGGGCCAGCCCGACGATGATCAGGCCCGTCCGGTACTCGGGCAGGTCGGGCAGGAGGCTCCATGCCAGGGCGAACATCACCGCGGGCCCGACCAGCCAGTTGAGGACGAGCGAGGAGGCCATCAGCCGGCGGTCGCGGGTGACGGCGTCGAGCCGGTCGTAGCGGACCTTGGCCAGCACCGGATACATCATGACCAGCAGGCCGAGCGCGATCGGCAGCGAGATCCCGCCCGCTTCCACCTTGCTCAGCGCGTCGTCCAGACCGGGAAGAGCGCGTCCGAGACCGAGCCCGAGCCCCATCGCGATGATGATCCACAGAGGCAGGAGGCGGTCCAGGGTCGACAGCCCCGCGACGCCTTCGGGCCCGCCGGGGCCGGCACCGGGCCGCGCCGGTTCGGTCGCGGTCACGTGCAAGGCCGCTTCCGCCCGTGGAGGTCGACCTGGCGCGCGGCCTCGGCGAGACCCGTCAGCTTGGCGGCCAGATCGTCCAGCACCTCGGGGCGCAGCCGGTAGTAGGTGAAGCGCCCGCACGGCTCGGTGTCGACCAGCCCCGCCTCGCGCAGCGCCCGCAGGTGGTTGGAGACGTTGGTCTGCCTGGCCCCCGTCTCCTCGACGAGATGGCACGTGCACAGCGACTCGCTCGCGAGCAGCGAGACGATCCGGGCCCGCAGGGGGTCGGCGAGCAGGCGCAGTACATCAGTTTCAACTGACATCATCACAGACTGATACGTTAGCAGGCGATCCCGGGGCGGCGGCGTGCCGGGGGACGCTGCCCGAGGCGACCGCGGCGGCCAGCGCGGCGATCGCGGCGAGAGCGGCGAACATCGCCGGGTAGCCGCCGAGAGCGGCGGCGAGCCCGGCGCCCGCGGCGGGCGCGATCGCTCCGGCGATCGTGACGGGTGCGGCGAGGATGCCGGAGAGCGAGCCGTAGGCGGCGGTGCCCCAGCGGTCGGACACGGCGGTCGCCTGGAGCAGGGTGGCGATGCCGCGCATCGCCCCGACCAGGACGGCGACGGCGACGAGCAGCGGGACGGGGCCCGGGAGCGCCGCGAGCATGGCGATGGTGACGGCCGAACCCGCCAGGATGCAGACGGTGCGGGAGCGGACACCGGTACGGCGGGTCAGTGCGCCGTAGCCGAGGCGTCCGGCGACCTGGCCGACGCCGCCGAGACCGAGGGCCCAGGCGGCGACGGCGCTGGAGGCGCCACGAGAGGTGAGCAGCGGGATGAGGTTGGTGACCACGGCGTACATGGAGAACGACCAGAGGGTGAGGGCCGTGGTCAGCAGCAGGAACGGGGAACCCCGCACCACCGCCTTCCGCCGTCCGGGCGCGGCGTCGCGGGCCGTGCCGTCGCGGGCCGCGTTGTCGCGGGCTGCGTTGTCGGCCGGACGCCGTCCGGCGGCGGGGGGCCAGGGACGGCGCAGCGCGAAGTGGTGCAGCGGGACGGTGGCGGCGAGCAGGGCAGCGAGCACCAGGTACACGGCCCGCCACGACATGTGCGCCGCCAGGGCGCTGGTGAGCGGGGCGAACACGGTGCTGGCGAGACCGGCGACCAGGGTGAGGGTCGTGAGGGCCCGGACGTGCCGGGGCGCGTAGTAGCGGGTGAGGGCGGCGAATGCCGGCGGGTAGAGCACGGCGGCCATCGCGGCCCCGGCCAGCAGCCACGCTGCGACGAACCACGCCAGGCCGGGGGCGGCGGCCAGGCCGAGCACGCCCAGGACCGCGGCGGCCGAGCCGGCGGTCATCGGGATCCGGGGTCCATGGCGGTCGAGGACGCGCCCGAGGGGGACACCGCCGATCGCGGCGACGACCAGCCCGGCGGAGAACGCGGCGGTGATCGACCCGGTGGACCAGCCGGTGTCGCGGGTGATGGCCGGGGCCAGGACGGGGAAGGCGTAGTAGAGCACTCCCCAACTGGTGATCTCGGTGACGCAGAGCGCCAGCAGGGGAACGCGGGAGACCGCGCCCCCGGGCATCGGATCCGCGAGGACGCCGCGGCCGGTGTTCTCGTCCGGCCCCGGCCCCGCGCGCTCGGAGGTCACCGGGATGCTCCTATGAGGTCGCGATCACCCGTTCGGCTCGTGGTGACGCCAGGCGGACCGAGGGCCCCGAAGCGAACGGCCGCGGCGTCGGCCGGACGGCGGGGTCGGATCCGCGGGCGGCGTCATCGCGACCATCATCGCACTCGGTCGTCGGCTCGCTCGGCGTCGCCGGAGTGGCCGTGGGCGCGTCCGGTCGCGAAACCGAGGCCGGCCGGAGCGCCGATGGTGACCGGCTGGGGCTGCGACCCGCCGCAGCAGGAGCCGCCTCCGGTGTCGGCGGACGCGACCGGAACCGCGGCCTGCGCGGGTTCGGTGCCGCAGGAACCGCCGCAGCCGCCGTCGGCGGCGCCCGGGAGCTGGTCCTCGGTGACCAGGGTGGTGGAGCAGACGCCGGTCTCCGGCAGGTCGAGTTCGACGGCGTCGGCGGCGGCGCGGTCTCCGGCCAGTGCGGCGACGACGGAGCGGACCTGCTCGTATCCGGTGGCCATCAGGAAGGTCGGGGCCCGGCCGTAGCTCTTCATGCCGACCAGGTAGAAGCCGGGCTCGGGGTGGGCGAGGTCGCGTTCGCCGTGCGGCGGCACGGTACCGCAGGAGTGGAAGTTCGGGTCGATCATCGGGGCGAGCCGGACCGGCGCCTCGGTGGCGGGATCGAGCTCGACGCGCACCTCCCGCAGCATGTCGAGGTCGGGCCGGAAGCCGGTGGCCGCGACCACGGTGTCGGCCTCGATGACGCGCTCGCCGTCCGGCGTGGCGCCGACGACCCGGACGGGCCCGGCGGCGGCGTCGGGGACCTCGAAGCCCGTGATGGTGAAGGTCCTCACCAGCTCGATCTCCCCGGCCTCGACGGCGGCCTTGAGGCGAGTGCCCAGCGCACCGCGCGCGGGCAGGCCGTCGGCGTCGCCGCCGCCGTAGAGGCGAGCGACCGAGGAGCCGCGCACCGCCCAGGTGATGCGGGTGCCGGGTGCGGCCTTGGCGAGTTCGGCGAGGGCGAGCAGGGTGTTGGCGGCCGAGTGGCCCATGCCGACGACCAGCGCGCGGCGTCCGGCGAAGCGGTCGCGGTCGCGGCCCAGCACGTCGGGCAGCGGCCCGGCCAGGTAGGGGGCGGCCCGGTCCTCACCGGGGGCGGGCAGCCCGGAGTGGCCGAGCGGGTTGCCGTGCCCCCAGGTGCCCGAGGCGTCGATGACGGCGCGGGCATGCAGATCGGTGACGGTGCCGTCCGGGCCGGCGGTCCGAACCAGCAGCGGACGCTCCTCTCGGCCGATGGTGCGGGTGACGTCCACGCCGCTCCGGGCGACCGCGACCACCCGGGTACCGGTGCGGATCCGCCCGGCGAGTTCGGGCACTCCGGCCAGCGGGACCAGGTAGTCGCGGACGAGGTCGGTGCCGGTCGGCAGGGCGTCCGGATCGGGCAGGGTCCACCCGGTGGGCTCCAGCAGCCGGCGGGCGGCGGCGTCGGTGTCGTAGCGCCAGGGCGAGAACAGCCGGACGTGCCCCCACTCGGACACCGCCGAACCGACGCCGTCACCGGCCTCCAGGACGACGAAGTCGAGCCCGCGCTCGGCCAGGTGGGCGGCGGCCGCCAGCCCGACCGGCCCCGCACCGATGACCACCACCGGCAGCCGGTCGGCGCCCTGGGGGTCGTCCAGGCAGCCGCACCCGGCGTCGGTCTTCGCCTCGGTCACGGTGAGCGCCGGGTCCACGGACTGCTCGGCGTCGGTGCAACACCGGCTGACGCCGCAGCAACTCCCCTGAGCCGCCGCCCCAGCGGCCTCGGCCGCGTTCTCACCCATACCCCACCTCGCTGTTTCGACGTTCTTCAAATCAGAGCCAGTTTGCGTCCCTGCATAGATGGATGTCAAATTAGATGCATGTCCAAGTTGTTGGAGCTGGAGGACGTCACCGCCCCGGCGTGCTGCGCCCCGCTGAGCGAGTCGTCCCTGGGCGAGGACGAGGCCGCCGAGTTGGCCGCAGTGTTCAAGGCGTTGTCGGACCCCGTCCGGCTGCGACTGCTCAACATGATCGCCTCGGCGGGCGGCGGCGAGGCATGCGTGTGCGATCTGACCGGCTCCTTCGACCTGACCGCGCCGACCATCTCCCACCACCTGAAGGTGCTCCGCAAGGCCGGCCTGATAGACGGCGAACGCCGCGGCACCTGGGTCTACTACCGCGCAGTCCCCGACCGCCTAACCCGCCTGTCAGGCCTGTTCGCCACCCCCACCACCTGACCGCCGCCCCCGTCGCCCTCACGCCCCCGCTAACACAGCCGAGCGACCACGCCGCACGCCGACACCGGCGCGCCCGGCACGGCTAGCAGGCTTTTCGGTGGTGGGCGGATGGGGGGTCGGGGGGTGTGTGCATGCGGAGGCGGGAGGGTGGGATGCCTGCGTTGACCACTTCGCGGAGGATGACGGCCATGGAGTAGGCGGGGTCGCTGTCGAGGGCGCGTTGGAGGGCGACGTTGGCCAGGCCGCCGTCGCCGGCGGAGTAGGCGGTGAAGGCCAGCAGGGACGCGGGTGCCGGGGCGTAGGCGGGGTCGACGCGGCGGACTATGTCGCGCCAGAAGGCGATGTCGGCGGCCGGGGCGTCTTCGTCGAGGCGGGCCCAGGTCTCGTCGCGCAGGCGCAGGTCGGTGAGGAGGAGGCCGAGCCAGGCGACCTCGTCGTCGGTCGGGCGGGTGCCGGTGCGGGCGCGGGCGAGCAGGGCGAGGACGAAGGCGAGGTCGTCTTCCGCGGGCGTGGACGGGTGGGCGAGGTAGCGCTTCTCGGCGCGTTCGGTGGCGCGGGCCATGGCGGCGCGGGCGGGGCCGTCGAGCGGCTGGACGGAGGAGACGAGTTCGGCGCGGTCGGCCAGCGCCACGTGGCCCGCGAAGGTGGCCTGGGCGGCGACGGTGGTGGCGGAGATGTCGTACGGGGTGCCTTCGGGCGGGCAGCAGACGTCGACGCAGGTGAGCGACCACCAGCGGCCCTCCGCGACGCGGATGGCCTCGGCGACGGGGACGCCCGCGGACGACAGGGCCGCGCGGATCGGCCCCGCGGCCTGCCTCACCTCTTCGTCGGGGCCGTAGCCGAGGAGGAGCGAGCGGCCGAAGCCGTTGCCGGCCAGGACGGCGGCCACGCGGTCGGCTGCCGCGCGGTCGGTGGCGACACGGTCGGTGGCGACACGGTCGGTGGCGAATCGGCCGGCGGGGCCGGGGGCCGGTAAGTCGAGCCGGATGGCGCATGTGCCTCGGGACCGCCCCTCGAAGCCGATCACGACGAGGCTGCGGGACGGGTGGAAGCCCAGCAGGTAGGGGACGGCCGCGATGGCGTCCTGGGCGCTGCGGATCACCAGGGATGTCATGTGCCGAGCGTCTCAGCGGCGCCGGAGGGGCCGCCGGAGCTTCCCGAACTGTGGATAACTCCTGGCCGATCCGAGGTGCTCTGTTCGAGGCGGTCGCGCCGGACGGGACGCGGGTGTCGGCCGCGGGCGGTAGCGTTGGGCGACGTGCCCGCCCCTGATCTGCTGACCGGCAGCGAGACCCAGATTCCGGACATGGCGACCCTCCTCGCCGCGGCCGTCGCGTCCGTCGGGGGCGCCGAGCGCCCCGGGCAGGTGGCGATGGCCCAGGCGGTGGAGAAGGCGATCGACTCCGGGGAGCACGTCGCCGCGCAGGCGGGCACGGGCACCGGCAAGTCGCTCGCCTACCTGGTTCCCGCGATCCGCCACGCCGTCAAGGACAAGACCACCGTGGTCGTGTCCACGGCGACGATCGCGTTGCAGCGGCAGCTCGTCGACCGCGACCTGCCTCGGCTCGCGGAGGCGCTGGGCCCGCTCCTCGGCACGGAGTTGAAGTACGCGATCCTCAAGGGGCGCCGTAACTACCTGTGCCTGCACCGCGTGCAGACGGGCGCGCCCGAGGAGGAGGACGGCGGGCCGAGCCTGTTCGACCCGCAGCAGTTGTCCTCGCTGGGGCGGCAGGTCAAGCGGCTGAACGAGTGGGCCGAGGAGACGAAGACCGGCGACCGCGACGAGCTGGTGCCGGGGGTGAGCGAGCAGGCGTGGCGGCAGGTCGCCGTGACGGCGAAGGAGTGCCTGGGCGCGCAGCGGTGCCCGCACGGCAGCGAGTGCTTCGCCGAGCTGGCGCGGGCGGAGGCCGGCGAGGCACACATCGTCGTCACCAACCACGCGCTGCTGGCCATCGACGCCCTGGAGGAGTTCCAGGTCCTGCCCGAGCACGACGTCGTGATCGTCGACGAGGCCCACGAACTCGTCGACCGCGTCACGTCGGTCGCGACCGGGGATCTGAGCGCGGCCGGTGTGGAGATGACCGCGCGGCGCTGCGGGCGCCTCACCGAGGAGCACCTGGCCGACCGGCTCAAGGAGGCCGCCGAAGGCCTCGGCCTCCTGCTGGAGGAGATGCCCGCAGGACGCATGGACGTCCTGTCCAGCGCCCTTGGCAACACCCTCGCCTCTGTGCGGGACGCCGCGCACGCCTGCATCACCGCGCTCGGGCCGGAGAAGAAGGATTCCGACCCCGGCGACATGGCCGCGCGCAAGGCGGCCCGGTCCTCGCTGGAGGAGCTGCACGACACGGCCGTGCGGATCCTGGATGCGTTCAAGCCCGAGATGGCGCAGCGCTTCGACGTCGTGTGGTTGGAGAAGCCGTTCGTCCAGGAGGGGCGCCCGAAGCGGCCGCCGGCGCTGCACGTGGCGCCGATCGGTGTCGGCGGGCTGCTGCGCGCGACGCTGTTCGAGCAGCGCACCGCGGTCCTGACGTCCGCGACGCTCACGCTCGGCGGGTCGTTCGAGCCGCTCGCCCGCCAGTGGGGCCTGCCGCCGCTCGACGAAGGTGGCCCGAAGGACGCCAAGACCGCCGCCGAGGGCCTCGCGCGTACCGCGACGGAGAAGGGCGAGGAGACCGAGGTCGTCTGGTCGGGGCTCGACGTCGGCTCCCCGTTCGACCATCCGAAGGCGGGCATCCTCTACGTCGCGCGGCACCTGCCGCAGCCGGGGCGCGACGGCCTCGCCGACGCCTACCTGACCGAGATCACCGAGCTGATCGAGGCGGCGGGCGGGCGGACGCTCGGCCTGTTCTCCTCGATGCGCGCCGCGCGCCAGGCCGCCGACGAACTGAAGGACCACCTGTCCCACCCGCTGCTCTGCCAGGGCGAAGACTCCACCTCACTGCTGGTGAAGCAGTTCGCCGAGGACGAGCGGACCTGCCTGTTCGGCACCCTGTCCCTCTGGCAGGGCGTCGACGTCCCCGGCCCCTCACTGCAGCTCGTCATCATGGACCGCATCCCCTTCCCGCGCCCGGACGACCCGGTGTCGTCGGCACGGTCCCGGGCCGTCGCGGCGCGCGGCGGCAACGGGTTCATGGCGGTCGCGGCGACGCACGCGGCGCTGCTGCTCGCGCAGGGCGCGGGCCGGCTGCTGCGGTCGATGGACGACCGCGGCGTGGTCGCCGTCCTCGACCCGAGGCTCGCTACGGCCCGATACGGCGGCTTCCTCAAGAACTCGCTGCCGCCGTTCTGGGCGACCACCGATCCGGACGTCGTCCGCGGCGCCCTCCGCCGTCTCGACGCCGCCGCAACCGAGTCCTGACACGACGACGCGTCTGACGCCGCGACGCGATCCTGACGGCACAGCCGGAGTCGTGGCGGCGAGACGCGGTCCTAGCGGCGCCAACCCAGGCATGACGGCGCGGCCGGAGTCGTGGCGTCGCGACGCGGTCCGAGCGGCGCCGCGCGGTCCTGACGGCGCGGCCGGAGTCCTGCCGGCGCGGCCGAAGTCCTGCCGGCGCTACGGCGCCGCGCTCCCGCGGCCCTGGCACGCCACGCGGCCCTGGCGGCGCGACGTGGTCTGGCGGCGTCGCCGGAGGCGTGGTGGCGGGGGCGGGGCTAGCGGCGGTAGGTGGAGAGGAACTCGCCGATGCGGCCCACCGCGTCCTCCAGGTCGTCGGCGTACTGGAGGGTGACGACGCGGAAGTGGTCGGTCGTCGGCCAGTTGAACCCCGTCCCCTGGACGACCAGGAGCTTCTGCTGCTCCAGCAGGTCGAGGGCGAAGCGCATGTCGTCCTCGACCGGGTACATCTCCGGGTCCAGGCGCGGGAAGACGTACAGGGCGCCCTGCGGCTTGACGCAGCTGACGCCCGGCAGGTCGTTCAGCAGCTTCCAGGCGCGGTCGCGCTGCTCGCCGAGGCGCCCGGTCGGCAGGACGAGGTCGTCGATGCTCTGGTAGCCGCCGAGCGCGGCCTGGATGGCGTGCTGCCCCGGGACGTTCGGGCAGAGCCGCATGTTGGCGAGGATGTCGAGGCCCTCGATGTAGGACTCGGCGTGCTCCTTCGGTCCGGACAGCACCACCCATCCCGAGCGGAACCCGGCGACGCGGTAGTTCTTGGACAGGCCGCCGAAGGTGAGGCACAGCAGGTCGGGGGCCAGGGAAGCGATCGGGACGTGCTCGGCGTCGTCGTAGAGGATCCGGTCGTAGATCTCGTCCGCGAAGATGATCAGGTTCCGGCGGCGGGCGACCTCGACGATGCGCGACAGCACCTCGCGCGAGTAGACGGCGCCGGTCGGGTTGTTCGGGTTGATGATCACCAGCGCGCGGGTCCGGTCGCCGATCTTGGACTCGATGTCGTCCAGGCTCGGCTGCCACCCGTCGTCCTCGTCGCACAGGTAGTGGACGGGCGTGCCGCCGCACAGCGACACCGACGCCGTCCACAGCGGGTAGTCGGGCGCCGGGATGAGCACCTCGTCGCCGTCGTTGAGCAGCGCCTGCAGCGTCATGACGATGAGCTCGGAGACGCCGTTGCCGAGGTAGACGTCCTCGACGTCGACGCCGGTGACGCCGTTGTCCTCGAAGGTCTGCACGATGGCGCGGCGGGCGGGCAGGATGCCCTTGGAGTCGCTGTAGCCGTGCGCCTCCGGCAGGTTGCGGATCATGTCCTGGAGGAGTTCGGGCGGGGCCTCGAACCCGAACGGGGCCGGGTTGCCGATGTGCAGCTTGAGGATCTTGTTTCCCTCGTTCTCCAGCTGCTTGGCGCGCTTGAGGACCGGCCCGCGGATGTCGTAACAGACGTTGGTCAGCTTGCCCGACTGGTTGACCTGCATGGAGTCACCATAACGGCGGTCCGGCGGCGACACGCGGCGCACCCCGCCGCGGCGTCGCGACCGGATCCGGAAGCCCCCGCCCCCGGCCGCGAGGCCGCGAGGCCGGGAGGCGGGGACGGGCGTGTCACGGCGCGGAGATCGCCGACAGGATGGCCAGCCGCGCCGCGCGCCGGGCGGGGCGGATCGCGGCGAGGGCCCCGGCCACCGCGCCGACCACGGCGATGACCGCGACCTGCGCGGCCTGCGGCGCGAACGGGTTGCCGAGGGCGGCGCCGAGGCCCCAGCCGAGGAACACCCCGAGGCCGACGCCGCCGCCGGTGCCGAACAGCGCGACGATGACCGACTCCCAGCGCACCATAGAACGGATCTGCGGGCGCGTCGCGCCGACCGCGCGCAGCAGGCCGAGCTCGCGGGTCCGCTCGTGGACGGCGAGCGACAGCGTGTTGGCGATGCCGAGCAGCGCGATGACGATCGCCAGGATGAGCATCCCGTAGACGACGCCGATGAAGCCGGCCATGTCCTCGGTCTGCGCGGCGACGAACTCGTCCCGCGACTCCACGTCGGGCGCGCCGTACGGCTTGGCCAGGGCGGTGAGGGCCTGCCGGGCGGACGCGAGCGACGCGCCGGCCTTCAGTTCGACGAACGCCCTGGTGTCGAGCGGCTGCCTGGTGTGCGCGTTCCACACCGACCGCGGGATGAGGTAGTCCCCGGTCAAGTCGGTGTTGCCGTAGACGGCCCCCACGGTGAGCTTCTGTGAGGCGCCGTCCGCGAACGTCACGCCCACCGTGGAGCCCACGCGCCAGCCCTTGTCGTCCGCGGCCTTCTTCGAGACGGCGAACGTACCGGCGTCGTTGAGGCCGCCTTGGGTGACGTCCAGGTCGAGGACGCGCCGCAGGGCGGAGGGGTCGGCCACGCTGACGGTGGACGGCTTGCCGTTCACCCGCATGCTGCCTGTGCCCATCCCGGCGACCTCGCTCACCTGCGGCAGCTTCGCCGCCTCCTGCACGAGCGAGGTGGCGAACCCGCCGGTCTCGTTGGTGCCCGCGTCCACGACGATCGGCCCCTTGAACGACCCGGCGACGCCGTCCTCCAGAGAGGCGCGCAGCGACCCGAGGAACACCGTCATCAGCGTGACGACCCCGACACCGATCATCAGCGCGGTCGCCGCCCCGGCCGTGCGCGCCGGGCTGCGGGAGGCGTTGTCGCGCGCGAGCGTCCCGGGCACGCCGCGCAGCCGTGCCGCGGGCCCGCCGACCAGCGCCGCGACGGGACGCGCGGCGACGGGGCCGAGCACGACCATCGCCACGACGGTCACCACCGCGCCCGCGGCCGCCATCGCCATCTGCTCGGTGACCGCGCCGAACACGACGGTGCCGACCGCCACGGCCGCGAAGACGGCGCCGACGATGAGGCGGGTCTCGGTCGGCCGAGAGGCCTCGGCCGCGACCTCGCGCAGCGCGGCCAGCGGCGGCACCCGCGACGCCTTCAGCGCCGGGCCGAGCGCGGCGACCAGGGTGACCAGCAGCCCGACCGGCACCGCGATCATGACCGAGGTGGCGGCGACGGTGAGGCCCTCCATCTCGATCCCGATACGGAACTGGGCGAACAGCTCCCGGAGCAGGGCCGCGAACCCGATCCCGCCGGCGAGCCCGGCGAGGGTCGCGGCGCCGCCGACCACCAGCGCCTCGAAGCCGACGATCGTGACGACCTGCCGGCGCCCGGCGCCGAGCGCGCGCAGCAGGGCCGACTCGCGGGTCCGCTGCGCCATCGTGATCGCGAACGTGTTGTGGATGCTGAACGCGGCGACCAGCAGCGCCACCCCGCCGAAGGCGGCCAGGACGGTCCGGAACACGCGCAGGAAGCCGTTCTGGACGAGGCTCATCCCCTCCTCGACCTGCGCCTTCTTCGACAGGGCCTGCACCCCGGAGGGCAGCACGGCCCGCACCCGCGAGGCCAGCTCCCCCTGGTCGACGCCGTCCTGCGCGCGGATCGAGACGCCGCTGATGCGGTCGGTCCCCTTCGCGACGTACCGGCGCGCGCCCTCAAGGGAGAACGCCGTGAACGACGTCTCGCCGAAGGCCTCCTGGTCGCCGAACATGCTGATGCCGACGACCGTCACGGGGACCTTCTCCGGCGTGAGCACCGCCGTCCGGTCGCCGACCTTGAGGTGGCCCTCGTCGGCGAACATCTTGTCGATCACGACCTCGTCCGGCGCGCGGGGCGCCCGTCCCTCGGCGAGCCGGTAGGGGTTGAGCTTCGGGTCGGTCTTCCAGTTGCCCGCCATCCGGGGGCCGCGCGACCGGATCACCGCGCCGTCCTTGGCGAGCAGCTGCCCCGACCCCTCGATGGTCGGTTCGGCGTTGGCGACGCCCTTCACCTGGCGGACCCTGTCCAGGACGGACGCGTCGATCTGCCCGCGCGCGCCCCACGGCGCGTCGCTCACCCTGGTGGCGTTCCGGACGACCACGTCCGTGTCGCCGTAGCCGCTGGAGACGTACCCGTCGATGCTCGCCGCGAGGGTGTCGCCGAGGACGAGCGTCCCGGTCAGGAACGTCACGCCGAGGAAGACGGCCACCAGGGAGCCCGCCATGCGGCGCTTGCGTCCCCACAGCTCCTTGAACACGAGCCCGATCATCGGTGGTCCCCCAGCCCGCGCATGCGGTCCAGCACCCGGTCGGGTGTGGGCGCGTCCATGACGTCGACGACCCGGCCGTCGGCGAGGAACACCACCGCGTCGGCGTGCCCGGCGGCGACCGGGTCGTGGGTGACCATCGCCACGGTCTGGCCGAGGTGGTCCACTGCGTCGCGGAGGAGACCCAGCACCTCGGCGCCGGTGCGGGAGTCGAGGTTGCCGGTCGGCTCGTCGGCGAACACGATCTGGGGGCGCGTGACCAGGGCGCGCGCCAGCGCCACCCGCTGCTGCTGCCCGCCGGACATCTCGGACGGGCGGTGCGACAGCCGGTCCCCCAGCTTCAGCACGCGGACGACCGTGTCCAGCCACTCCTGGTCCGGACCCGCCCCCGCGAGGGTCAGGGGCAGGAGGATGTTGTCGCGGGCCGTGAGCGTGGGGAGCAGGTTGAACGCCTGGAACACGAACCCGATCCGCTCCCGCCTGAGCCGGGTGAGGCGGCGATCCGAGAGCGCCCCGAGCTCCTGGTCGCCGACGTAGACCTTGCCGGACGTCGCGTCCTCCAGCCCCGCGACGCAGTGCATGAGGGTGGACTTCCCGGCCCCGGACGGTCCCATGATCGCGGTGAAGCGCCGCTCCGGGAACTCCACGCTGACATCGTCGAGGGCCCGCACCGCCATGGCGCCGGACCCGTACACCTTGGTGAGGCCCACCGTGCGGGCGCCGCCCGCGGTGCCCTCGCTCATCGCTCGCCTTGCTTCCGCTGCGTTTCCCATGCCCGGGATCGTGGCCCGGCGGCATGGGGCCCGTCGTCGGGCCAGAAGAGGCACTGCGCCTGCTCCCAGAGGAGGCCGCGCGAGCCGCCGCCTACGTCAGGCGCGGTACGCGGCGATCAATGAGACTCGATGTCCAATTGTGATGCGGGCAACATACATGCAGGCTTGATTGCTTGTATCTCGCGCTCGTACCGTCTGAGTCGTGTCAGTAAGCAGCCGCAGACGTCACCGGCACGGCTCCTCCGGCCGCCGGACGCAGGAGGAGCGCAGGTCGCGTACGCAGGCCAGGCTCCTGGAGGCCACCACGGAGTGCCTGGTGGACCTCGGCTGGTCCGGGACGTCCACCACGGAGGTGGCCCGCCGCGCCGGCGTCTCGCGCGGGGCGCAGCAGCACCACTACCCGACGAAGATGGTCCTCGTCGCGGCCGCGCTGGAGCACCTCCTGGAGGCGCAGCGCCTGGCGTACGAGACGGCGTTCGCGGTGCTGCCGGCGGACCGGCGCAACGTCTCGGGCGCGCTCGACCTGCTCTGGGAGGTGTTCCGAGGCCGTCCGGCCAAGGCCCTCATGGAGCTGGCGGTGGCGGCCCGCACCGACGACGAGCTGCGGCCGCTGTGCCGCGACCTGAACGAGCGGATCCTCCAGGTGATCACGGAGACGTTCGAGCGGCTGTTCCCCGACAACACCCTCCCCCCCGACTTCGTCTCGACGACGCTGCGCACCCTGTTCGCCATGTTCGTCGGGCTGTCCATCCAGAACGCGCTGGACGACGACGCCGAGGGCCACCAGGCCGCGGTGCTGCGCCAGATCAAGGACGTCGCGCAGCTGATCGTCCCCGAGCAGGGCACGGCGGAGGCCGGGCCCCGCACCGGCCCCTGACCCGACCCGTCCCGCACCGGCCCCCGCCGACCGCACCACCCCGAGGGAGCGTCCCCAATGCCGAAAGCCCCCACCGAACTCGCCGACGAGGTCCGCGAGCAGGTCAAGGACAAGAAGTCGTACCTCGGCGTCATCGACCGCCTGAACAAGGCGTCGGTCGAGAAGCACTGGGAGGCCTACGCCGACATCCCGTGGGACGACCCCGAGTTCCTCGTCGACAAGAACGACCCGCGCTGGGTGCTGCCGCAGTTCGACCGGCTCGGGGAGACGGACTGGTACAGGTCGCAGCCGCCGGAGATCCAGTCGCAGATCGGCCTGTGGCGGGTCGCCACCGCGATGAAGATCGGGCTCCAGTTCGAGAACCTGCTCAAGCGCGGGCTGCTCAACTACGCCTACCGGCTGCCGAACGGCCGGCCCGAGTTCCGGTACGTCTACCACGAGACGACCGAGGAATGTCACCACGGGATGATGTTCCAGGAGTTCGTGAACCGGACGAAGATGCCGATCCGCGGCATGCCGCGCTCGCTCAGCCTCATCGCGCAGGCCGCCCCGTGGATCCCGCTGGTCAGCACCGAGATGTTCTTCGTCTTCGTGCTCGGCGGCGAGGACCCGATCGACTACGTCCAGCGCAAGTCCCTCAAGGGCGGGCACATCAAGCACCCGCTCGAGGAGACCATCATGAAGATCCACATCGCGGAGGAGGCCCGGCACATCTCGTTCGCCCGGCACTACCTCAAGCACCGGGTCCCGAACATGCACCCGGTGCGCCGCCGGATCCTCGGCCTCGCGACGCCCGTCGTCCTCGGCGTGATGGCGCGGATCATGCTGTCCCCGCCCGGCCCGATGGTGCGGCACTTCAATATCCCGAAGGACGTCGTCCGCGCCGCCTACAAGAACGACGCGGCCCAGGCGGAGATCTCCAACTCGGTCGGCAAGATCCGCGACCTGATGGCCGAGCTCGGCGTGATCAATCCGGTGAGCAAGCAGGTCTGGAAGGCCTTCGGCATCTGGGACGAGCCGAAGCAGCGCCGCGCGGTCGCGCCGATCAGGGCCGCCTGAGCACGGCGGAGCCCAGGGGCGGCGCGGCCGGCGTCCAGCTGCGGACCCGCCGCCTCGGCCCGGTCGGACTTCCAGATCGATCGGCGGGACGAGTCCGGGGCCGCGAGTTTGTCGCCGCGCTGAGTACCGGCGGCCCGCGCCGCCGCCTAGAATCCTCGCAATTGAACATAAGATCCAATTAGCCGGCGCGGTCCGGGCTCGCTTCCGAGCCCGGCCTCGCCGTTCATCGAGCGGAGCGCGCACATGAGCATCGCGATCGTGACCGGAGGAGCGTCCGGCATCGGCCGTGCGATCGCCACGTCCCTGGTGGCGCGCGGCGACACCGTCGTGGTCACCGACATCAACGCCGAGGGCGCCGAACAGGTCGCCGACAAGCTGAACACGCTCGGCAAGGGCAAGGCGGTCTCCGCCGCCCTCGACGTCACCGACGCGGCCGCCGTCGCCGACCTCTACAAGGGCGTCAAGGCCGACCACGGGCGGCTCGACCTGGTGTTCAACAACGCGGGCATCGCGGTCGGCGGGCTGGCCGAGGAGCTCACCCTCGACCACTGGAACCGCGCCATCGACATCAACCTCAAGGGCGTCGTGCACGGCGTCCACGCCGCCTACCCGATCATGCTGGAGCAGGGCGGCGGCCACATCGTCAACACCGCCTCGCTCGCCGGGCTCGTCCCGATGCCGATCGGCATCCCCTACACCGCCACCAAGCACGCCGTCGTCGGCCTGTCCCTCGGCCTGCGCGCCGAGGCCGCCGGACGCGGCGTCAAGGTCAGCGTCGTGTGCCCGAGCTTCGTGGACACCCCGCTCCTGCACAACGTCAACCCCGACCTGCCGGAGACCCAGTTGAGCGGCGACGCCACCGGCGACATCGCGAAGGCGGCCCCCCGCCTCTACACGGCCGAGAAGCTCGCCCGCGACATCATGCGCGGCGTCGCCAAGAACCAGGCCCTCATCGTCGCCCCCGCCCACGGCCGCTTCGCCTGGCGCGGCGCCCGCCTCAACCCGGGAGCCGCCGTCCGCGTCGCCCAGATCGCCGTCGACCGCATCCGCGCCGGCAAGTAGGCGGAGCCCCCGGCGCGGCGCGCATAGGCTGGGCGGCGTGGAGCGCATCCTGGTCAGCTCGTGCCTCGCCGGGCGGCCCGTCCGCTACGACGGCGCGGCCAAGCCGGTCGCGGGCGACCTCTTCGAACGCTGGCGCGCCGAGGGCCGCCTCGTCCCCTTCTGTCCCGAGGTGTCGGGCGGGCTCCCCGTCCCCCGCCCACCCGCCGAGATCGTCGGCGGTGACGGCGGCGACGTCCTCGACGGCACGGCCCGCATCCTCACCCGCACCGGCGCCGACGTCACCGGCGAGTTCCTCCGCGGCGCACGGCTGGCTCTGGAGACCGCGCAGCGCTCCGGCGCCCGCCTCGCCCTCCTCAAGGAGGGCAGCCCGTCCTGCGGCAGCCACCGGATCTACGACGGCACCTTCACCGGCGGCGCGGCCCCCGGAACCGGCGTGACGACCGCACTCCTACGCCGCTCCGGAATCCGCGTCTTCAGCGAAGACGACCTGGACGCAGTGCAGGCCCTCCTGACCGACCTGGAGAGCTGAAGCGGCCTTCACCGCCCTGGGACGGGCCCAAGTCCCTCTCCGCTGCAAGGCAGAGGGCCGCCTCCGACACCGTGTCCGGACCGGCCATGCGCTGCTTGCGGGTCATGGTCGGGGAGTTGGGGGTCCGGCGGGCGGCAGGGTCTCGCGCGCGGTGCTCTGCCGTGGGGGCAGGGGATCGAGCACCGGGTTGGTCAGGTGCTGGTAGATGATCGAGGTGCGGAAGCTGACGATCTCGCGCCGGTTGGTGAACTGGTCCAGGAGAAAGGCGTGCAGATGGTCGATGTCCTGGGCCGTGACGTGGACGAGGAAGTCGTCGCTGCCGGCCATGGTGTAGACGGAGACGACTTCCGGTAGCCGGGTCACCGAGCGTTCGAAGTCGGCGACGACGTCCCGGCGCAGTGGCCGGACCTGGGTGAACACCATCGCCTGTACCGAGCGGTTGAGTGCGTGCAGGGAGACCTGGGCCCGGTATCCCCGGATGATTCCGCGCTTGCGCAGAAGCCTGGTGCGTTCGAGGCAGGTGGACGGTGCGATGCCGAGCTTCTCGGCGAGGGCGCGGTTGGACAGCCGACCATCGGCCTGCAGATGGTGCACGATCGCCGTATCTAGTTCGTCCATGGTCGCCTCCCGGGCGTGAATCCGGATTTAGTTCGGCAGCGGGCCAACTGAACCGTACGAGACTCTAACTTCACGGGCATGGGCCAAGCATTTGCACACGAACATGTCGTCATCCGGCGCGGCGTCCGCTCCCGGCTGCCGCTGATCATCGCCGTCCACTCCCGGGCGCTGGGCCCGGCGGTCGGCGGTTGCAGGCTTCGCCGCTACGACACCTGGCAGGACGGACTGGCCGACGCGCTGCGCCTGTCCGAGGCCATGACCTACAAGGCCGCGGTGGCCGGTCTGGACTTCGGAGGCGGCAAGACCGTGATCGCCCTCGACAGGGGGACCGAACTCACCGCGGATCTGCGCGAGGCCGTGCTCGAGGACCTGGGCGAGCTGATCGCTTCCTTCGAGGGGTCCTATCGAACCGGCCCCGACATCGGCACCGGCCCGGAGGACATGGTGACCCTGCGGCGCTTCTCGCCGTACGCGTACTGCGCACCCGAGGCGCACGGCGGGACCGGCGATTCCGGCGGCCCCACCGCGACCGGCGTTCTGGCGGCCCTGCGCGCCGGAGCCCGGCATGCGTTCGGCGACGCCTCCTGCACCGGCCGCACGGTGGTCATCGCCGGATTCGGGTCGGTCGGCAGTGGCATCGCCGCCGGCCTGGCCGCCGAGGGCGCCCACGTCGTCGTGTCGGACGTGGAGCAGTCCCGCAAGGACGCCGCCCTGGCGAGCGGGTACCGGTGGGTCGAGCCCGACCAGGCCCTGCTCGCACCGGCCGACATCCTCGTCCCAGCGGCCGTCGGTGGCGTGCTCGACGAGGCAGTCGTCCCCCGGCTCACCGCGCGCCTCGTCGTCGGCCCGGCGAACAACCAGCTCACCGAGGACTCCGTCGCCGATTCCCTCGCGAAGCACGGCATCGTCTGGGTTCCCGACTACGTCGCCAGTGCCGGCGGCATCATCTACGCTCTCAGCCGGGAATCGGAGAACCACGGCCACGAGGCCGCCCAGCAGCGGGTGGAGGGTATCGGCGACACCGTCGGCCACCTTCTCGACCTGGCTCGCTCGACCGGCGTCACCCCGATGCGCGCCGCCCAGCAGATCGCCGAGCGCAGGCTCGCATCCGCCGCCTCACACGTCCTGGACGCCTGACGGCCGGGGCAGCCTCCCCCACGGCCGCGCCGGCCGATGACAATGTTGCCTCCGTGAACGGGGCACGCAGGGCAGCCTCCCCCACTTCGCCCGAATGCCTTGCCCCTGCTCGCCTAGCCTCGGAAAGGCAGGAGATGGACGAAACGACCCTCCGCCGAAGAAGCGAGATCTTCGGCGCCGAGGAAGATGGCCGATTCACCTTCCCCGCCGTCGGAGACGAGCGGACGCTGCTCGCCCACGTCCTCGCCGCGCAGCGGGCGACCCTGGAACTGAAGTGCACGGGTCTGAACGCCGAGCTGGCCCGGCGGCCGGTGGAGCCGTCCACGCTGTCGCTGCTCGGCCTGGTCAGGCATCTCGCCGACGTCGAGCGCCGCTGGTTCAGGGCGGTCCTGGCCGGCCAGGACGCGCCCGCCCGCTTCTCCTCCCCCGAGAACCCAGACGGCGACTTCGACGGTGCCGCACCGGACCCCGAGGTCATCACCGGGGCCTGGCAGGCCTGGCGGGAGGAGGTGGCCTTCGCCGACGCCTACGTCGCCCAGGCCCCCCACCTCGACGTCGCGGGTCACGACGCCTGGCGCGGGCCGGTCTCGCTGCGCTGGGTGCTCATCCACATGATCGAGGAGTACGCACGGCACAACGGGCACGCCGATCTGCTCCGCGAACGCATCGACGGGGCGCGGGGCCTCTGAGCGCGCGCCACGCCCTGCGATCCGGCACGCTTGACCTGCAAGGAGTTGCTTGCCTAGCGTCGTGTGTGTGGGAGACGTATTCAAGGCTCTGGCCGACCCCACGCGGCGCACCATCCTCGACGAGTTGACCGACCGGAACGGCCAGACGCTCTTCGAGATCTGTGCCCGCCTGACGACCAAGTACGACCTCGGCTCGTCACGGCAGGCGATCTCGCAGCACCTCGAGGTCCTCGAGGCGGCAGGACTCGTCGTCACCAAGCGCGAGGGCCGGTACAAGTTCCACTACATCAACACCGGCCCGCTGGAACCGATCATCGAGCGGTGGCTCAGAAAGCCCAAGAGGACCGTCCAGCATCGCTGACGGCGGCGCCGGCACGACGGGAGGGGGCCCGACGTGAGAGCCAACCTGGCGAACATGTTCGGCACGACCAGAAGAAGGCGCTGAGTAGCTGCGCCGAGGCGCAGCGGTCCGTGAAGAAGCACGAGTCCCCAAAATGAGGACCGATGCCTGACCGTCGCGCCCCCAAGGCTCTGACGGCCGTGTCCCCTCAGGACTCTGACCGTCGTGTCTGCACAGGACCCGGACCGTCGGGTCGTGCACAGGACCCGGACCGTCACGCCCCCCCACTGAGCCCTGACCGTCGTGTCCTCGCAGGACCCTGACGGGGCGGACCTGCGACTCCAACCGAGCGGCCGTCCAGCCGTGAGGCCGTGACGGCCCTGATCGGCAGTTGGCTCCCGTACGCCTCGTCCGCCGGCGACGACGCCAAGTCCGTGTACGAACGGCTGCGCGGCCTCGCTGTGCGCTTCACCCAGGAGTCGACCGCGGTGCCGGAATCACGGCCGTGCTCGACGACACCTGCGGCAACCTGATCGAGGCTCATCGAACCGGCTGACCCTCATCCGGACACGCTGCGGACGCGTGCGGACACGGGTGCCCGCCATTCCGGGCAAGCACGTCTATGCGGGCAGCCTTTGTCATCCAGATGACGAGGCTGCAGCCCGTAGCCGCATGCCGCCCGGCCTTTCCCAGGTCAGCTCAGGTCGTGCCCGCCTGCCTTGACCGCCTTGATGAATGCCGCCCACTGCTTCGGGGAGACAGCGAGAACAGGGCCGTTCGGTGCCTTGCTGTCCCTGATCCCTATGGCGTACCGGAACCCTGCGATCTCGACGCAGTTTCCCGACCCATTGCTCCAGGAACTCTTGCGCCATGCAACACGACCACGAACGGCACGATTCATCGGGATCCTCCTCTGCCCGCATCCTCTGTACCCCCGCCACCCGATTCATTAGCGGATGTCCGAATGCGGTCAGTCAGTCGCGCGGCCCCCGTCCGGATGACCTTTCCGGCGCCTGGGCGCCGCTTTCTCCGCCCTGGTCACCGGACAGCCGGCGGGCCGAGGCAGGGACAGCGAGCCTCGTGGGCAGGGGGCGGCGACAGGCACGGAGAGTGGCGCGGACCTCCCGCCCCTGAAAAACAAGAAAGGCCCCGCCAGTAACGGCGGGGCCTTTCCTAATATGTGTCCGGCGGCGTCCTACTCTCCCACACGGTCTCCCATGCAGTACCATCGGCGCTGAAGGGCTTAACTTCCGGGTTCGGGATGGGACCGGGTGTTTCCCCTTCGCCAAAACCACCGAACGTCTCAACGCACCACCCCCGAACAGGGGGCGGGCAAATCAACGTCCGAGCCTTCGACTCGGTATTCACTTCTCAGTGACTGCGGCAACCAGGTTGTTTTCTGGGAACCACACAGGGACGCGAACAACTCACACAGCGACTCACTTTGAACGTTCAGTGTGTTCAAGCCACTCGGCCTATTAG
>NZ_JBEUPD010000018.1:0-200376 GCF_040492135.1 Actinomadura sp. NPDC000600 | reverse complement strand
GGTCTTCTTGGTCGTTGATCCATCTACCGGAGACCTCACTCATCTCCAGACACGACATGCCGACCTGGGACAAGACTTCCTAAACACGGCCTAGTGGACGCCGCTCGCCAGCAGCGCGTGCGCGGGCAGCGCCACCTTGCCGTCGCCGGCCGCGTACCCGGCGATGATCTCGTCGTAGGCGGCCTTGACGCGGGCGACGGTCGGCGCGTCCTGCCGCCCGACGATCACGCCGTTCGTGCCGACCCTGGACAGCGCGCCCGTCTCCCACCACTCCTCGGGGTCGACGACGTGCTCCCAGGTCACCTCCTCGACCGCGACCTCGCCGAACCCGGCCTCCGCGACCAGCCGCCGGAACGCCGCCGGCTCGCCGTACTCCACGAACGGCGTCTGGGGGATGTCGTCCGGCCACGGGACGCCGGCCGCCTCGATCGCCTCCCGGACGACCGCGAGGGCGCCGCTGCCCGGCATGACCCAGCAGGTCACCGCCAGCCGGCCGCCCTTGCGCAGGACGCGCCGCAGCCGGGCCAGCGCCGCGTCGGGGTCGCCCACGTGGTTGATGACGAAGTTGCCGGCGACCGCGTCGAACGTCCCGTCCTCGAACGGGACCTCAGGCAGGACGGCGACCCGCACGTCGAGCCCGGGGACGTTCCGGCGCGCCGTCTCGGCCATGCCGGGCTCGGCGTCCATGGCCGACACCCGCGCGCCGCGCCGCACCGCCTCCCGCGAGACGAACCCGGGCCCGGTGCCGACGTCGAGCAGCCGCGTCCCGTCCCGCACCCCGGCCGCGTCCAGCAGCGGATCGATCATGTACCGCGTGACGCGGGCGAACCCCCGCTCGTACGCGGGGGCCCGCCCGGCCCACAGCTCCCGCTCGTAAAGATCGAAGTCCATCGTCACGCCCCGCAGCCTACGTCAGCGGACGTCCACGGCGTCGCCCGGCGAGGTCGAGCCGAGGTAGCCGGAGGTCTCCTTGTAGACCGCCTTCCAGGTGCCGTCCACGGACGCCTTGAAGCTCTTCGCGAACCAGCCGCCGGCGTCGGTCTTCGTCGCCGCCACCTGCTTGTACGTCGAGGTGCCGGCGGCCTTGAAGTAGACGTACACGGGCGCGTTCGGACCCGGGCCGGCCTTGTCCCGGAACCGGTAGAGCTGCCCCTTGACCGTGATCGCCTTGCCCTTCTTCACGGGCTCGGGTGAGGCGTTGAAGTAGTGCCACTCCGTCCGGTACTTCACGTCGACGTGGTCGACGACGCTGACGGCCGGCGTGTTCAGAACGCTGCCGGGGTAGCGGACGCGCCAGTCCGCGTCCTTCGTCACGGGCTTGTCCTCGTCGAAGTAGAAGCGCCCCGGCCGCCCCAGGGTCTGGGTCGCCCAGACCTTCCAGGTCTTGCCGTCCAGGGAGTACTCCAGGTACACGGGCACGTTCGTGCTGTTGGTGTAGTCGGGCCGGATGTCCAGCCGTCCCCGCACGACGATCGGGTCGCGGTACGCGAGCGGCTCCGGCAGGGCGTCGAACTCGGTGAACACGGAGTCGTTCCGGATGTTCACCGTCCCCAGGTTCACCTGGCTGGCGGTGAGGACATCGTCCTCCAGGACGCGCGCCGTCACCGTGCCCGACCTGCCGACCTCCTGCCCGGCGACGAAGAAGGCGCGGAAGGTGCCGTCGTCGGAGGTCCGGACCCGCGTGGCGCCTCCGGGGCCCTTGATCTCGTCCGGCACATCGACCTGGACTTCGGCGCCGGCCGCGGGCAGAGCGGACGCCTTCAGGACGACCCTGCCTCGGATGGTCACCGGCGTGGACGGCGCCACGGTCGACCCCGGCGCCAGCTGCGCCGTGATGGCCGTGGCCTGCTTGTCGACCGTGACGGCGAGGGTCGGGCCGGTCTCGGTCGCGTCGGCGTGGGCGGTGCCGGGCGCGACGAAGAGCGCGGCGGTGATGGCTGCGGTGGCGAGCAGTGCGGATGATCGACGCAAGGGGAAACCTCTCCACTGATTACTGGTATGGAGCCTACGTCCAAGATCGACTAGCGGTTGATCAATGGCCGTTAGCGGACGTCCACGTAGTCGTCCCGATACGTCTTGGCATAGGTGGACGTGGCCCCGGAGTAGGCGCGCCAGGTGCCGTCCTTGGTCGCCTTGAAGCCCTTCCGGAACCGGCCGATCCTGTCGGTCGTCTGCTTGCCCATGTAGACCCACTTGGACGATCCCCTGGGCAGGAAGTAGAAGGTGATCGTCTTGCCGCCGTAGGTGTACCACTTCGAGGTCTGGCGGTAGAGCGTGCCCATCACCGTGACGGTGCCGCCCTTCTTCACCGGCTCGGGCGCCGCGTTGAAGTCCAGGATCTTCGTCCGGTACCGGACCTCCACGTTGTCGGTCCCGCTGACCGACTGCTCGGTGCTGTCGCTCTTGGGGACGAGGGCCCGCCAGTAGCCGGTCCGGTCGGCCCTGCCCTCCACGGTGAACCTGCCGTCCCCGGACACGCCGACCTCGCCCTTGGTGCTCCACGTCTTGCGGTCTGTGGAGAACTGCAGTCGCACGGAGGCGTTGCCGGGGGCGCCGATCCAGCGGCCGTCCGCGAGCTTGGTGAGGACGCGCCCGTACGCCTTCACGTTCTCGCCCCGGCCGATCGGCTCGGGCGTGGCGTTGAACCCGGTGACGGAGGTCCGGTACGCCACGTTCTGGACGCGCGTCCGCTCCTCGGACCGGAAGTAGCCGCGGTAGTCGGCGGGCCAGCCGAGGGCGTCCGTCGCGAAGGCGGCCGACCACGCACCGTCCTCGCTCGGGTTGATCGGGAACGTGAAGACGCCCCCGGCGCCGGTCGTCGCACGGCCCACGGTCGTCCAGACCGGCTCGGGGGACGGCGCGGCGAACTTGATCTCGACCTGCTTGCCCGCGAAGGGCGCCCAGACGCCGCCGCGGTCCTCGCGTTCCAGCCTCCCGGTCAGGTCGACCTGGTCGCCCGCGACGAGGTGCTCGGGCACGCTCACCGTGATCCGCGTGTTCAGCTTCCGCATGGCGACGGAGGTCCGCTCGCTCTCGGCGGGCCGGTAGAGGAAGGAGCCGCGGTAGACGAGGCTCATCCGGAGGTACTCGCTGGAGAAGGAGGCCTTCCCCTCCACCCTGCCGTCCGCGTCGGTGACCGCGGGGGTGCTCCGGCCGTCCTCCGCGACCAGGCGCAGCGTCTCACCCGCGACGGGCACCGGATCGCCGTTGGCGGCCCTGCTCGTCAACCGCCCCCGGAAGGTCACCCAGGGGTTCTCGATGTCGACGACCTGCGGGGTCACCTCGAAGTCGCTGATCACCGTGTCGGCGCCATTGTCGATGGTGGCGCGGTGGCGGGCCAGGACGGTCTGCTCGGCGTTCGTCAGCTCGACGTCCACCCACCAGCGGCCGGGGTCGACGGTGACCGCCGTCCTGGTCCGCCAGACGCCGTTCTTCGCGGTGCCCTCGACCAGCTCGAAGTCGTCCGCGGTGAGCGGCGTCGCGGTTCCGCCCTCGTAGGGTTCCGTGACGGCGCGCACCTCGGTGATGTCCAGTCCCGACTCCGCCGCCACCTCGATCTTCGTGGTGGCGCCCGGCGACAGCAGGCGGGTGCTGAGCAGCCGCAGGGGCTCCATCGCGTCCGCCGGGACCGCGGCGAGGGAGAACGTCACGGCCACGGCCGTGACGAGGGCGAGCAATCGGCGCACGGGACGACCTCTCCACTGTTCACTGGTGTGAAGAGGACGCCCAAGATCGACAACCGGTTGCCCCCGCGGCGGCGCTGAATGATCTCGGTTGCGTCACACCCGGGAAGGCGCCGCCGATCAGGCGTTCGCGTCCGCCCAGGCCTGGTCGAGGACCTGGGCGAACGTCTCGGTGGGCTGGGCGCCCGAGACGCCGTAGCGGCGGTCGATGACGAAGAAGGGCACGCCGTTGGCGCCGATGTCGCGGGCGGCGCGCTGCTCGGCGTCCACCTCCGAGGCGAACTCCCCGGACGCGAGCACCTCGCGCGCCTCGGCCGGGTCCAGGCCCGCCTCGGCCACGATGTCCACGAGCGTGTCGCGGTCGAACACCGGACGCCCGTCGGTGAAGTACGCCTTGAACAGGGCCTCGACGACGACGCCCTGCACACCGCGGCGGCCCGCGAGGTGGACGAGGCGGTGCGCGTCGAGAGTGTTGCCCGCTCGGCGGCCTTCGAGGCGGTACTCCAGGCCCGCCGCGGCGGCGCGCTGCTCCATCTCCCGGTTCTTCTCCACGGCCTCGGCTCGCGTCATGCCGTACTTCTCGGCCAGCATGTCGGCCACGTCGACCGTCTCGCCCTGCGGGAACGAGGGGTCGAGCTGGAAGGCGCGGTAGACCACCTCGACCTGGTCCCGGTGCTGGAACCCCTCCAGCGCCCGCTCGAAATGCCGCTTGCCGAGGTAGCACCACGGGCACACGACGTCGGCCCAGATCTCAACACGCACAGGGATACCTCTCTCAGGACGGTCAACCGTGCCAACACGTCCCCGGCGCGTTTGATTTCCGAGCTCAGGGGCGCCCGTGGCGGATGCCGGTGAGCCAGGCCGCCGCCTCGGTGAAGTCGGCGTCGTGGGTGCCGCGCCGGATCTCGGGGCGGACCTCGTCGGCGCGGGCGTACGAACCGACGAAGCGGACGTCGGCGCAGATGCGGCGCAGGCCCATCAGTGCCTCGCCCACGCGGGCGTCGGTGACGTGGCCCTCGAAGTCCATCCAGAACAGGTAGGAGCCGAGACCCGCGCCGGTGGGCCGGGACTGGATCAGCGTGAGGTTGATGCCGCGGACGGAGAACTCGGTGAGGATCTCCAGCAGGGCGCCCGGGTGGTCCTCGCCGATGAACGCGACGACGGTCGTCTTGTCCATGCCGGTGGGCGGCGGCGGGGGGCAGGGGCGGTGCAGGACGACGAAGCGGGTGACGGCGTCGGCGACGTCGTGGATGTCCTCGGCGAGGACGGACAGGCCGTAGCGGGGGGCCGCGAACGAGCCGGCGAGGGCGGCGTCGTAGTGGCCGTCGGCGACGTGCTGGGCGGCCTCGGCGTTGGAGGTCGCGGCGCGCCATTCGGCGTCCGGGACGTTCTCCTGCAGCCAGCGGCGGCACTGCGGCTGCGCGATCGGGTGCGACGCGACGGTCTTGATGTCGTCCAGCGCGGTGCCGGGGCGCCCGAGGAGGGCGAACGAGACCGGCAGGTGGATCTCGCCGACGATCTGGAGGGGCTCGCCGGTCGCCAGCTCGTCCAGCGTGGTGGGGACCGAGCCCTCGACGGAGTTCTCCAGGGCGACGACGGCCGTGTCGGCCTCTCCGCGGCGAAGGGCTTCGAGGGCGGCCGGGACGGTCGCGTACGGGATGTGCTCGCCTTCGGCGGCGCCGGGGAGGGTGAGCAGCGCGGCCTCGGTGAAGGTGCCCCGCGGACCCAGGTAGGCGTAGCGCGCTGGCCTGTCGTCTGCGGTCACGGGATCCCCCGGGTACGTGTTTCGGCGGTGCGGAAGTTTCGGCTGTGCGGAAGCCGCCTTGCGGCAAGGCGAGAACCCCGAGTCTACCGTCCGGCGGGCGGCCGCCTCGGGCGCCGTTCGGGCGTGCTCAGGCGCGGGCCGTGGACGTGCGGGCGCCGTTGCCGAAGTCGGGCAGCGGGTCGTCCATCGAGACGACGGGGCCCTTGCCGAGCCGGGCGGCCCGCAGGACCTGGTTCTCCTCGGGGGAGAGCGTCTCGACGGCGTGCCCGCCCTGGACGGCCTTGGCGTACGTCCGCGTCTCGGTCCGCCCGTTGATGGAGCTGACCACCACCCCGTCGCCGACCGCGTTGATCAGCGCGAGGGAGAAGGACCGGTGCCCGGACATCTCCTTGAGCGCGTCGTAGTGGACGATGGCGAGGTCGCGCAGGGCGCGCTCGTCGACCTCGCCGCTCGCGACCTGGAGCTGGCGCCTCAGCATTTCCCCGCACTCGTCGACGACCTGGTTGACCCGGTTGTGCGCGACCACCGCGATGGAGAGCCCCGCAACCCCGGCGACCAGGCCAGCGACGGCCACCGCGACAAGCATCACGGGCCGAGCGTACCCAGGCCGACCTGCCGTTGCGAAGGATCTCGGGGGTGGTCGTCCGGATCGAGCCGTCTGACCAGCCACGTTCCGAGAACCATGATCGACACGAGTGCCGCGATGCCGAACGAGTCGCGCAGGACCTGCCCCGCGAAAACCGTTGCGGCGGAATGATCTGGGCCGATCAGTCCGCGCGCCCACCACGGGAGCGGGAACAGGAACAGCAGCCAGAGGCCGAACGCGACCAGACATCTTCGCGTGTCGCGCCCGTCCCCCACCAGAGCCCCGATTACCGCGATCATCCAGACGAGGTGGTGGATCCACCCCACGGGGGACAGGACGACGGACAGCAGCCCGACGATCGCGACCCCGGCGAGCAGGAGGCTGTAGGCGTCCGCGCCGGTCGCGGCGTCGGCGGCGAGCGTCGCCCGGCGCGCCCAGGCGAAGCCGAACCAGGCGGCGACCAGCGCCAGGGCCAACCACACCAGCGTCCGGGCGGGCCCCTCGTCCAGGATGCGGGCCACGATCCCGTGGATCGCCTGGTTGGTGGTGCCGTCGACCGCGCCCGTCCGGTCGCCGCCCTCCAGCAGCGCCCCGAACCAGTAGCCGGACGAGTCGGACGGCAGCAGCGCGAACCCGCCGAGCGTGGCGACGACGGCGGTCAGCACGGCGTTGCCCAGCGCCTCCCGCCGTCCGGTGATCAGGAAGTAGACGAGGAAGACGCCCGGCACCAGCTTGATCGCCAGGGCGAGGCCGACGAGCATGCCGCGCGGCCAGCGGGCGGTGCGGGCGCAGCAGTCGGCCAGGCACATGGCCAGCAGGAACAGCCCGACCTGCCCGAACCTGACCTGGTCGCGGACGGGGTCGAGCCACGTCGCCGCCGCGACCAGGACCCCGGCGGTGAGCGGCGCCCAGCGCCCCGTCCGGCGGATGAGGTCGCGGAAGGCGTAGCAGACGACGATCACGAGCGCGGCGTAGATCAGCCCCGTCCACGCCCACTGGGCCGCACGCCAGGGCAGCAGGGTGAACGGGACCGCCAGGACGGCGGCGATCGGCGGGTAGGTGAAGGGGAGCAGCTGCGGCGGCTGGGTGAGGAAGTCGTAGAGCGGCGCGCCCCGCAGGACGGCCAGCCCGCCCTCCCGGTAGACCTCCAGGTCGACGAGGCGCTGGTCGGGCTGGTTGCCGAGCCACCGGTGGACGACCGGCGCGGCGGCGGCCACGGCGACGGCGATCCCGGCGAGCAGGATCAGCAGGTCGCGGGGGCTCCGCCTGGCGGGGGCTCCGGCCGCCTCGCCGGGGGAGTCGCGGGCATCCCGCGCGATGAGACCGTCCACAGCCCGCAGGATATGGCCCCTGCCCGGTGGTAGGGCTCTTGTAACCTGAACGCCATGACGTCCCGGGGAACGAAGATCGCGTTGTTCCTCGCGACCCTCGGGGCGGCGCTCGCGGCCCTGCTCGGGCCGGTGGCGGCGCACGCCTCGACCCCCGGCTCGGCCCCCGCCGAGCCGGCCGCCACGGGACGAGTCGTGATCGTCGGTGTGCCGGGGCTGATGTGGAGCGACATCACCCGCGCGAACACGCCGGCGCTGTGGGGGCTGACCTCCCAGGGCTCGGCCGCCGGCCTCAGCGTCCGCACCACCCGCGTCGTCACCTGCCCGACGGACGGCTGGCTCACGCTGTCGGCGGGGCAGCGGTCGCGGCTGCCGCACGGCGACTGCGCGCTGCCGTCCGCTCCCGTTCTGCCGGGCCAGTCCTCCCCCACCGGCCCGCCCCCCGCGGGCGGCGCCGTCGCCGCCGGATGGCCGGCGATCAAGAGCGACAACGCGGGCACCAACTACCACGCGCGGATCGGGCTGCTCGGCGACGAGGTCCACCGGGCGGGCGGCTGCACGATGGCGGTCGGGCCCGGCGCGGTGTTCGGCGCCGCCGACGGCGCCGGCCGGGTCGACCGCTACGTCGCCTCCCCCGACAAGGCCACCGCCGCCGACTGGGCGAGCTGCCCGCTCGCGGCGGTCGACGTCGACGACCTGTTCCGCGCCTACATCAACGCGGGCGTCGACCCGCACGGCGACCAGATCCCCCTGTCGGACAAGGGCCGCGCCGCCGCGGCGAAGGCCGCCGACCGCCGGGTCGCGCAGGTCGTGACCGGGCTCCCCGAGGGCACGACGGTCCTGGTCGCGGGGCTGTCCGACACCGGCGTCAACCCGCACCTGCGGGTCGCCCTGGCCAAGGGCGCCGCGTACGGGCCCGGCTACATGACCTCCAGCGCCACCCGCCAGGACGGGCTGGTCACGCTCACCGACCTCACGGCGACCGCGCTGAAGACGCTCGGCGCGAAGCAGCCCAAGCAGGCCGTCGGGTCGGCGTGGCGGTCGCAGCCGTCCGCGTCGTCCACGCACGACCGGGTCGACGCGCTCATGGACGAGGACGTGGCCGCGCAGGCGATCCGGGCCGTCCAGACGTCGTTCTACTGGGTGCTTTTCGCGGTGCAGCTCGTCCTGTACGGGATCGCGGTGGTCGCGCTGCGGCGCCTCGGCGGCGACCGCCGCTCGCGGGAGCGGATCCTCGGCGGCACCAGGGTGATCGCGCTGCTCGGCGGCGCGGCCCCCGGCGCGTCCTTCCTCGCCGGTCTGCTGCCGTGGTGGCGGGCCGAGTACCCGACGCCCGTCCTGATCTGCACCGTGCTCGGCTTCGCCGGGCTGCTGACGGGCGTGGCGCTCGCCGGGCCTTGGCGCCGCTCCACCGTCCTGCCCGGGCTGGTGATCACCGGGGTGACGGCGGTCGTCCTCGCGGTGGACGTGATGACCGGCTCGTCCCTCCAGCTCAACACGCTGATGGGCTACACCGCCCTCATCGCCGGACGGTTCTACGGCTTCGGCAACCAGGCGTTCTCGCTGTTCGCCGTGGCGGCGATCCTGACGGCGGCCTGGCTGACGGAGTACCCGCTGCGCCGCGGCAACAAGGCCGCCGCCGTCGCGATCGTCGCGGTGATCGGCGCGTTCACGGTCGCGGTCGACGGGCTGCCCGCGTTCGGCAGCGACTTCGGCGGCGTGCTGGCGATCGTCCCGGCGTTCGCGATGCTCGGCCTGATGGTCGCGGGCAAGCGCATCTCACCGCTCAAGCTCGGCCTGTTCTTCCTGGCCGGGCTGGTCCTCGTGCTGTTCATCTCCTACCTGAACGCCCGGTCGGCCAACCCGACGCACCTCGGCCGGTTCTGGCAGGACCTCATGGCCGGGGACGCGTTGGACGTCGTCACCCGCAAGTTCAACGCGATGCTGAACAGCCTCGGGTACTGGCCGTACACGCTCGCGCTCGCCGCCGCCATCGTGTTCCTGTTCTTCGTCCTGGCGCGGCCCACGCGGTGGCGGGTGTCGCTGCTGCAGGGCGCCTACAAGCACAGCCTGACGATGCGCCCCGCCGTGATCTGCGCGCTGGCGGTCGGCGTCATCGGCACGCTGGTGAACGACTCGGGCGTGGTGATCCTGTCGGTGGCGTTCAGCCTGGCGACCCCGCTGATGCTCGCCGCGGGGCTCCGGTCGCTGGAGCTCGACCTGAGGAGCGCAGACACGCCGCCACCAGGGCCGTCAGGATCACCAGAAGCGTCCACGGGACCACGGTCGGCCGAACGACGGTGAACAGCCACTCCAGATCGTCCGGCAGCCGGATGCGGGCGGGCGCGCGGGCCGGCAGGTAGGCGAGGCTGAGCGCGGCGGTGTGGGCGAGGAGGATCCAGTCGATCCGGGTCCAGGGCAGCAGCGCCAGCAGCGCCCACCCGAACCCGTCGTACCAGGGCAGCGCGTAGGGCGCGGCGAGGAGCCACGCGAGGACGATCGCGGCGGCGACGCGGCGCTCCTCCGCGCCGGGCACGAGGTCGTCCTCCCTCGGCAGGGCCCGGAAGAGCAGCAGGAGCAGCACCAGGCCGAGCAGCAGCGCGCCCAGCTTGATGACGTCGCGCTGCGAGCCGCGGCCGAGCGTCTCGTCCAGCAGGTGCCAGGGGGTCGCGAAGGAGACCATGTTGCTGGCCTCGCGGACCTGGTCGAGCGCGTGCGGCCCGGCGAGCGCGTAGGACAGCGCCGTGACGGCCGCGCCCCCGGCGAGCAGCGCGGCCAGGTGACCGATCGGCCATGCGCGGCGGTCCGTCCAGGTGCGGCGCAGCGCCCCCCACGCGGGCCCGCCGGCGACGAGCGCGGCGGGCAGCTTGATCGCCGTCCCGAACCCGGCCAGCGCCCCCGCCGCGAGGGCGCGGAGCCAGCCCGCCCGCCCGGCCGCGGCGCCGCCGAAGACGGCGAGCGCGGCCACCATCGGCGCGATCGCGAGGACGTCGTTGTGCGCGCCCGCCACCAGGTGGAACAGCACGAGCGGGTTGCACGTCCACAGCAGCGCCGTGCGGAGCCGCCGCTCCTCCGTCCTGGACATCCGGTAGAGGATCAGCGCCGTGACCGCGAACGCGAGGACGTTCAGCACCGACAGGACGAACACGGTCAGCCGCACCGAACCGCTGCCGATCCACGCGGCGAACGCCTGCCCGCCCGTGGCGACCGGCCCGTACACCGACGGCGTCGTCCGCCACTCCTCGGGCGCCCCGGCGACCGGGTCCTTCGGCAGGTCGACGGCGCTCGTCCGGTACGGGTCGTGGCCGGTCGCCGCCATCCGCCCGTACGAGGCGTAGTTCAGGTGGTCGGTGGACCCGACCGGCGGCATGAACATGAACGCGACGGCCGCCAGCAGGCCCGCGACCACGAGCGGCAGGGCCCGCACGCGCCACCCCTTGCGGACGGCGGCCAGGCACAGGCCGAGCCCCGCGGTGCTCGCGACGATGCCCGCGACGACCAGGCCGATGACCACGTACGGCGACGGATGGACGTCCAGCGCGTACGGCGGCTCGGCGCGCGGGCCCTCGAGCTCCGGCTCGAACACCGACGGCCCGAGCAGCGCGGTGGTCACGAAGCAGGCGACGCCGACTCCGATCCCCCACAGCCCGCCCGTGCCGAGACGGGTCACGGGCGGCTGCCGCGCAGGCGGTCGAGCCCTCTGGCCACCGCCGGTTCGCGCGCGGCGAGCGCTCTCGCCACGTCCCGGAACTGCCGCGCGCGGTGCAGCTGGGAGCGCCAGTCCGTGCCGGTGGCGCGGTGCGCGAGCGGCACCTCCACCTCCGCCACCCGGAACCCCTTGCGCAGCAGGTCGATCGTGAGCGCGGTCTCCACCCCGAACCCGGCGGCGAGCGGGAGCGCGGCGTCGAACGCGGCGCGGGTCAGGCAGCGCTGCCCGTTCAGCGGCGCGGTGGCCTCCCAGCCGGTGGCGCGGCGGATCCCGTCGCGCGACAGCCGGACGACGAACCCGTGCCCGCCGAGCTTCACGGTCGTGGTGAACACGGCGATCGTCATGTCGGCCTCACCGGACCTGACCGGCTCGACCAGCGGGGCGGCCTCGCGCGCGGTCTCGGCGAGGTCGGCGTCCAGGAACAGCAGGTGGCGCGGCTGCTCGCGGCCCTCGTCCAGCAGCCGGACGGCCTCGGCCCCGCTCTCCATCGCGGCGCCCTTGCCCCGGTTGCGGCTGTGCCGCACGACCCGCGCCCCGGCCTCGCGGGCCACCCGGCCGGTGCCGTCGGAGGAGCCGTCGTCGATCACCACGACGAGGTCGGCGCCGGGAAGCTCCTGCGCGGCCTTGACCGTCGCCGCGATGCGGTCGGCTTCGTCCTTGGCCGGGATGCATACCGCTACGTCCTGCATATCGGCGATCGTAGTCGGGGACGGGACCGCGGTGCCGCAGGGCACGGGCGAACCACCCAAGTCATCACCCGCGCGACAGGTGGGCGCCTCCTGCGCTCCATCCGCGGCGCGGGTGCTCGGGACGGGTCAGCCGGCGTCCAGGACGGGTGCGGCCTCCGTCACGGTGAAGACGGTGTCGAGCCCGGTCACCTGCAGGATCCGCTTCACGGCCGGACGCGGGGCGGCCAGCTCCAGCGAGCCGCCCTGCTCCTTCAGCCGCTTCATGGCCGCGAGCAGCACGTTCATGCCCGTCGAGTCGCAGAACTCGACACCGCTCATGTCGACCACGATGCGGTCGGCCTGGTCGCGCAGCAGGCCCGCGAGGGCCGCCTGCAGCCGTGGCGCGGTGTACAGGTCGAGCTCACCTGTCGCCGTGACGACGGCGTGACCTCCTTGAGACGCGGTCGAGACGTTTAGCTCCACGTCCGGCACACTATCTCGCGAACGGCCCGGGAGCCAGACGGTTCGCCAAGTCCCCTGCGCCGTGGGCGTTTCCGGGGCGCGCCGCCGCCTTGCCAGTCCCGCACGCTTCGAGTACTACGCACCGTAATGTGGCGATTTCATGCGCACGGGACGCCGATCCGGCCCGCCGATATCGCGGGTTCGGCCCGCACGGGCGCCCCGAGTAGGGGACCCTGAACGGGTGCAACAGCGGCATGGTCGACTGCGCGAGCGCCTGGAGACGATCCGGGCGCGGGCGGCGAAGTCCAGCACGTGGCGGACGTCCACCCAGGTGCTCGCCCGCCTGGTGAACAAGAACGGTTTCGTCCCCATCAGGACGCGCCTGTCCCGCGAAGACCTGGCCTTCCTGGCCGGTGCCAGGGAGGAGGTCCTGGTCTTCGCCGACCTGACCCTCCGCCTCATAGACCTGCATCGCCCCCAAGAGGCCGGCGGCATCACCAGCGACCCCGACCGCCCCATCCGCCGCTGCCGAGCCTGCATGTCCCGCTGGCCCTGCTCCACCTACCGCACGATCTCAGAGGCCCTAGACCCCTGACCGAAGGAGGAGAAAAAGGCAGTCAACACGGAATTCGGACCTCGAAGCGGCAGCCGGGGCCGCTGTTGGCGACGCCGATCTCGCCGGCGTGGGCCTCGACGATGCCGCGGGCGATGGCGAGGCCGAGGCCGGCGCCGCCGCCCGGGGTGCGGGCCGCCTCGCCGCGGAACGCGACGTCGAACACGCGCGGCAGGTCGTCCTCGGGGATGCCGCCGCACGCGTCGGCCACCGTCACCCGAGCCTGGCCGCCGTGGATCTCGCCGATGATCTCGACGGCGCCGTCGCTCGGGGTGTGCCGGATCGCGTTCACGACGAGGTTGCGCAGGGCGCGGCCCAGTTCGCCCGCGTCCACCTGGATGGGCAGGCCCTCGCGGACGTCTCCGCGCAGCCGGACGCCCTTGGCGCGGGCCAGGGGCTCGGTGCCGGCGACGGCCTCGGCGACGAGGTCCGCAAGGCCGACGCGCTCGCGGGACAGCCGCAGCGCGCCCGCGTGGATGCGGGACAGCTCGAACAGGTCGTCCACCATCTCGGTCAGCCGCTCCACCTCGACGCGGATGCGGCCGTGGTAGCGGCGGATCGTCTCCTCGTCGGCGACGACCTCGTCCTCCAGGGCTTCGGCCATCGCGCGGAGCCCGGCCAGCGGGGTGCGCAGGTCGTGGCTCACCCAGGCGACCAGTTCGCGGCGGCTCGCCTCCAGGGCCTGCTCGCGCTCATGGGCGGCGGCCAGCCGGTCGTAGGCGGCCTCCAGCTCGCGGGACAGCTCCGCCAGCTCGGCGGGAAGCCGCGTCGGCGGCGCGCGGAACCGGTCCGCGCGGACGGCTTCGACCAGGGTCCGGTTCGCGGCCACCAGGCGGCGGCCGAGGAGCACCGAGACCGCCATCGCGACCAGCCCGGCGGACGTCACGACGGCGAGCACCACGGCGCGGTCGTGGTCGTTCAGCAGCATCATGAACGAGATCACGATGATGCCGGAGATGGTCGCCAGCACCGTGGCGGCGCCGACGACGACCAGCTGGGTGGCCACCGAGCGGCCGCGCAGCGCGTGCAGGAGGCCGAGCGCGACGGCCGCGACGGCGAAAGCGGCCACCGCCGCGTAGTAGACCACCCAGAGGAGATCCTCGAAGGGGATCACGGCGAGGTCTCCGCGGGCTCGTAGCGGTAGCCGACGCCCCACACGGTGACGATGCGGCGCGGCGTGGTCGGGTCGTCCTCGATCTTCTCGCGCAGCCGCCGGACGTGGACGGTCACCGTGGAGGAGTCGCCGAACGTCCAGTCCCAGACGCGTTCGAGCAGCTCCTCGCGGGTGAACGCCTGCCGCGGGTGGCGCAGCAGGAACGCCAGCAGGTCGAACTCGCGGGAGGTGAGCGCGAGCCGCTCGCCGCCCAGCGCCGCCTCGTGCGCGCTGACGTCCACGACGAGGCCGCCGTCGCGCAGCGGGCCGGACGGGCCGGTCGGGACGAGCGCGCCCCGCGCCCGGCGCAGCACCGACCGGACGCGCAGCGCCAGCTCCCGGGGGCTGAACGGCTTGGTCACGTAGTCGTCGGCGCCGGTCTCCAGGCCGACGAGCCGGTCGGTCTCCGCGCCGAGCGCCGTCAGCATCACGATCGGGACGGTCGAGGTCTCGCGGAGCCGCCGGCACACCTCCAGGCCGTCCATCCCGGGCAGCATGAGGTCGAGGACGACGAGGTCGGGCGGCTCGTCGAGGGCCTTGCGCAGGGCGGTCCGGCCGTCGGCGACGCACACGACGTCGTGCCCGTCGCGGGCCAGGTAGCGGGCGACGACCTCGGCGACCGTCGGGTCGTCGTCGACCACCAGGACGCGCCCGGCTTGGGGGACGGTGTTCACGTCCCCACGCTAGGCCCCGGACGCCGGTGCCATGCGGCATGTCACCACCCCGTAAGGAGTTGATCATGGTTCGACCTGGACGACCTGCGTAACCGGACGAACACCGCTTTAATGTCCGGATGCCGCAGCCTCGCTCCGCGACCTCCAACGGCGGGGTCATCGCACTGATCCTGGTCGGCGGCGCGGTCGCCACCGGTGCCGCCGCCCTGCTGTGGGCCCTGCACATACTGCTGGGCTTCTTCCCGTCCGTTCCCTACTTCCTGTTCACATGCCTGGTCACGGGAGTCGCCACCAGCGCGCCCATGCTGCTCGCGCGGCCTCGCGGGCCGCTGGCCCCGATCGCGGCGGGGCCGGCGGCGTACGTCGCGGTGGAGGTCGGCGCGCGGATCGGCCTCATCCTCGGCCAGGTCATGGACGGTGACATACCGCCCGGCGGGTTCATCCTCCGGGTCCTGGAGCCCACATTCTCGATCTACCAGGCGTACGAACTGCTGGCGGTGGCGGCGGCGGCCGGGCTCGCGGGGCTGCGGGTGATGACGGCCTCGAAGGGCGGAACGTCCCAGCCGTGGAACGCGGGCGCCCCCGGGGGGCCCTTCGGCTCTCCCGCCGGGCCGTTCGCTCCCGGCCTGCCGCCCAATCCGGGCTACGCACCGATGCCGGGCCAGGGCCCGTTCCCGGGGCAGCCCTCGGCGGGGCAGCCGATGCAGCCGCCGGCGCCGGTCTACCAGCCGCCGCCCGTCCCCGGCGCGGGTCAGGGTCCGGCCTCCGGGGGCCCTCAGGGTGCTCCTCCGCCGCACGGCGGTGCCTAGGTCGTCCGCCAGGCTGATGACCTGTGCCGCCCGAGCGCATACGGTGGAGCCATGGGTAAGACGATCCTGACCATTCTCGGTGTGATCCTCGCGGTGTGGCTGCTGTTCACCGTCATCGGCGCGATCTTCTCGATGCTGAAGATGTTCTTCTTCATCGGACTCGTCGCCGTCGCGGTGGTACTCGCCGTGACCGCGGTGTCCAAGATGTCGAAAAGCCGCTAGCGGGCGGCCCGTTCCCCTTGCCGCGATGTCGCCGGTGACCGCATGATGCCGGAATAACCAGGCGGTCATCGTCGAAGGGGCTCATCGTGCCAGGTCTTGACGGAGTACTGCGCGAACGCGCGCTCGCGTACCCCGATCGCATCGCGTACATCGCGGGCGACACCGAGGTCACCTACCGCGACTTCGACCGGCGCGTCGACCGGGTCGCCGCGGCCCTCGCCGCCGCCGGCCTCGGGCCCGGCGACCGGGTCGCGGTCCTCGACAAGAACTCCCTCGAATACGCCGAGCTGCTCTTCGGCGCGACCAGGATCGGCGCCGCGCAGGTCCCGGTGAACTACCGGCTGGCGCCCGACGAGGTCGCCTACATCGTCAACAACGCGCAGGCGAAGGTCTTCGTCGTCGGCCCCGAGTTCGTCCCCGTCCTGGACGCGATCGCCGGCAAGCTCGAGCACACCGCCCTCATGCTCGTGGCCGGCGGCTCCGGCCACGCCCACCAGGACTACGCCGCCTGGGTCGACGCGGCCCCCGCCGAGCCCCCTGCGTACGAGTCCGACTCCGGGGACGTGTTCGTCCAGCTGTACTCGTCCGGAACGACGGGGCTGCCCAAGGGCGTCATGCTGACGCACGACAACTTCCTGTCGGCGCTCGCGGTGACCAACGACGTGTGGAACATCGACGGCTCGTCCGTGCTGATGATCGCGATGCCGATGTACCACGTGGCCGGCAACGTGCTCACCGTCTCCGCCGTCTACAACGGCCTCACCGGCGTCATCACCCGCGAGCCCGACCCGACCGCGATCGCGCAGGGCATCGAGCGGCACCGCGTCACGCACATCTTCCTCGTCCCGGTGCTGCTGCAGTTCATGCCGCTGATCCCCGAGGTCACCGCCGCCGACATGTCCAGCCTGCGGCTCATGCTGTACGGCGCGTCCCCGATCAGCGAGGACGTCCTGCGCACCGCGATGCGGATGCTGCCGACCACCGACTTCCGGCAGGTGTACGGGCTGACGGAGGTCACCGGGGCGATCACCTCGCTGCCGCCCGAGGACCACGACCCGGACGGCCCGAACGCGCACCGGCTGCGCAGCGCCGGCCTGCCGAACGACAACACCGAGCTCAAGATCGTGGACCCGGCCACCGGGGAGGAGCTGCCCCCCGGCCGGGTCGGCGAGATCCTCTGCCGGACGCCGCAGAACATGAAGGGCTACTGGGGCATGCCGGAGGCGACCGCCGGCGCCCTGTCCGAGGACAACTGGTTCCGCACGGGCGACGCCGGCTACCTCGACGAGGACGGCTACCTCTACATCCACGACCGCGTCAAGGACATGATCATCTCGGGCGGGGAGAACATCTACCCCGCCGAGGTGGAGAACGTCCTGATGGGCCACCCCGCCGTCTCCGACTGCGCGGTCATCGGCGTCCCCGACCAGCGCTGGGGCGAGACGCCGAAGGCGATCGTGGTGCTGTCCGAGGACGTCCCGGACCAGGACATCATCGACTACTGCCGCGAGCGCCTGGCGCACTTCAAGTGCCCCACCTCGGTCGAGCGGCGCGACGCCATCCCGCGCAACCCCACCGGCAAGATCCTCAAGCGCGACCTCCGCGCCCCCTACTGGGACGGCGCAGACCGAGGAGTCAACTGACACCCGCGACGGCCTGAGGGACCGCGATCGCGTCCGAAGGCAGATTCGAGCGAAGCAAGAATCTGATCGCGCAGCGAGCCGCAAGGCGAGACGAAGCGATGCCAGCGATCGCCCGCGTTTTTCGACGATGGAGGGCCGCCAGGCCCGAAGGAGGAGAAGGACGCAGGCTATTGGTATCGGACCACCGCCGACAGCGGGCGGTGGTCCGAGACCTTGACCTGGTCCGCCGGGACGCTGCAGGAGACGGCGGCCGACTTGCCGATGAACAGGTAGTCGGTCTTGTCGAGCGCGGTGCCCCGCCAGTCCTGCCGGGTCTTCGCCCCCGTCCGGGACGAGCCCGACTGGTCGCACTCGGCGTAGGCGGCGTAGAGGGGGTCGAGCGCCGGGCTCTCCGGGACGTCGGCGAGCTCGCCGCCGAGGAGGATCCGGCCCGTCCCGGCGAGGGTGGTGAGGGCGCCGGCCTCCTTGCGGCGCCACTGGCCGCTCTCGCCGGCGCTGAGCTGGGTGACGCAGACGCGGGTCGACCAGGACTGGACCTCGCCGCACAGGGCCATCCGGGTGCGTCCGGCGGGGGCGGGCAGCTTCGCCTGCCGGTGCGCGGTGAGCGGGACGTCGGTGCCGATGGCGACGCCGGAGCGCCCCTGCCCGGCCGCGCACGCCTCGCCGCCCGGGGACGGCGCGAACACCCAGCTCCACTTGGGCAAGGACGTCTTGAACGAGCGGACCTGCCCGTCGCAGACCTCCTGGAGGAGGACGGCGTTCGGGCGCACCGTGCGCCCGCCGACCTCGGTCGCGCGCATCCGCTGGACGATCTCCTTGGTGAGCTTGGCGGGCGCGGCGCCCGAGGGGCAGCCGGTGCCTCCGCAGACGTTCCAGCTCAGCGTGTTGATCGTCACCGCCTCGGGGCGGGGAGCGGCCCCGTCCGCGTGGGCGGGGCCTCCACCGCCCGGCAGGCCCTCGATGCTGGCGCCGGTCGCGGCCGCGGTCACGACCGCGGCGGCCGCACAGACCGAGAGCAGGGGAATCAGGGCGCGGGGGGATCGCACACGTTCTCCAGACGGGGGGTTACCTGCGGGGGTGATGCCGGAATCTCACCACATCAAGATCGCATCCGCCAGCCGTTCGCGACCACTCGGTCACCCTGGGCCGAACGAATCCACGCGATCAAGGCTAAGGGGCCCCGGCGAGTGCCGGGGCCCCTCTCCCGCTAGTCGAGCAGCGCGGTGACGGTGCCCGCGCCGACCGTCCGGCCGCCCTCGCGGATCGCGAAGCCGAGCCCCTCGGTCATCGCGACCGGCTTGCCCAGCTCGACGGCCATCTCGACCGAGTCGCCGGGCAGCGCCATGCCGCCCTCGCCGAGGTCGACGCCGCCGACCACGTCCGTGGTGCGGAAGTGGAACTGCGGCCGGTAGCCGTGCAGGAACGGCCTGCTCCGACCGCCCTCGTCGGCGGTCAGCACCCGGACCCGCGCCCGGAACCGCAGGTGCGGCCGGATCGCGCCCGGCGCGCTGACGACCTGGCCGCGCCGCACCTGGTCCCGCTTGACGCCGCGCAGCAGCATGGCGGTGTTGTCGCCGGCCTCCGCATGGTCCATCGTCTGCCCGAACGTCTCCAGCCCCGTCGCGACGGAGCCGAACGTCTCGCCGAGCCCGACGACCTCCACGGCGTCCCCGAGCCGTATCGCGCCCTGGGCCACGACCCCGGTCACGACGGTGCCGCGACCGGTGATCGTGAGGACGCTCTCGACCGGCATCAGGAACGGCTTGTCGAGCACCCTGCGCGGCACGGGCACGTAGGCGTCGATCGCGTCGAGCAGGTCGACGATCCGCGCCGTCCAGTACGGGTCGCCCTCCAGCGCCCGCAGCCCGGACACGCGCACGACCGGCACCTCCTCGCCGGGGAGGCCGTACTCGGTGAGCAGGTCCCTGACCTCCAGCTCGACCAGGTCGAGGAGCTCGGCGTCCTCGACCGTGTCGGCCTTGTTCAGCGCCACCACGATGTGCCCGACGCCGACCTGCCGCGCCAGCACGACGTGCTCGCGCGTCTGCGGCATGGCGCCGTCCTGCGCGGACACGACCAGCACGGCCCCGTCCACCTGCGCGGCACCGGAGATCATGTTCTTCACGTAGTCGGCGTGACCGGGCATGTCGACGTGGGCGTAGTGCCTGGTCGCGGTCGCGTACTCGACGTGCGCGACGTTGATCGTGATGCCTCGGTCGCGCTCCTCCGGGGCGCGGTCGATGCGCTCGAACGGCACCGGGGACGCCAGCCCGCGGTCGGCGAGCACCTTGGTGATCGCCGCGGTCAGCGTGGTCTTGCCGTGGTCGACGTGCCCCATCGTGCCGATGTTGAGATGCGGCTTGTCGCGCTCGTAAAGCTGCTTGGCCATTGGCCTTGTCCTCACTGGTGGATCCCGTGAGAACCACTGCGCAGGCGTGCGCAGTTTTTGCCCAACCCCCCTCCGCTGGTTCTCCGGAAGGGTGGAACGGAGAGGGGTCAGCTTCGGATGAGCGCAGCGAACCGGGGGGCGTGGGGGGTCGCCCCCACACATGCGGCACGCAGGCCGTCGAAGGCGTCTGCGTCCGCTGCCGCCGAGAAGGCAGCCGGCACCGCGCTCAGCAGGTCGAGACCTGCGAGCGTCCGGGTGCCGGCTGCGAGGAACATGCCCCGGACACTACGGCCGCCCCCGGTGGAAGTCGACCGATTATTCGTCCGGCCGCGGTGACCGGCCGCGCCCGGGTGCGCGACCGGTCACCGCGGCTTCGTGATCAGCAGTCCGACGGAGTGGCGTCGGGGCCCGGACGCGGAGCCCGGTCGACGATCTTGCTGGTCAGGAGGGCGGTGGACCAGTTCGAGGTCCCCGGCGGCCCGAACGGGTGGCCCTTCCCGGCGACGACGGTGCGGGTGCCGAGGAAGCGGTGGCTCGCGCGGTCGAAGATGATCTCGTCGCGGACGTCGTCATCGGTGCGGGCGACCGCGACCCCGTGGCGTCCCACGGCGTCCACGCCGTCGTCTCGCAGCCGGACGCCGGGAATCTCGGCGATCGCCCGGAAGAGGGCCGCGCGCACCTTGGGCGGCGCGGGCCGGTCGATCCGGTCGGTCACCGCGTTCCACTGCCGGTCGCTCCGGTCGCCCTCGCCCTGCCTCGCCAGGAGGTCGAGCAGTTCGCCGGTGTCGGTGGGCAGGTCGCCGAGGTAGGGACGGTCGATCGGCGCCTTGTCGCGGCAGGGGCCGATGATGCTCTCGTCCTCCGGCGGGAGCACTTCGCCCGGTCGCGGCCGGATCGAGTTCTTCTCGATCACGAGGCCGCCCCCCTGGCCGCCGACGGGATCCCAGGTCCGATGGCGGGTCTCGTACCAGCGGCCGACGCCGCCGACCCGGTGCCGCGTCACGCTCTCCTGGTAGACGAACTGGTCGGCGCGCGGCACCGGGTCGTCCGCGGCCTGGTCCGCGGCCTTGTCGAGGACGGCCGCCACGTTGGCCATCGGCCTCGCGTCCTCGTGGCCCACCAGGAACGTGGCGACCACGCCGGCGCAGGCCGCGGCGGCGACGCCGGACAGCAGCAGCGGACGCCGCCGCCGGGCGGGGGCGGCGTAGGCCCGCCGGCCAGGGCTTCCGTAGGCCCTCCGCCGCCAGCGGTTCTCGGCCCCGGTCACGTCGATGTCCTCCGGGACCTCGGAGCGCAGCCGCTCCACCAGCTTCAGTTCATCCATCGTGGTCCTCCTTGCCGAGCGCGTCGCGCAGCTTGCGGCGGATCCTGTTCATGCGGGACCGGACCGTCCCGGAGGGGACGCCGAGCGCTTCGGCGACCTCGTCGTAGGTGAGCCCCGCCCACGTCACCAGCAGCAGCACCTCGCGCTGCTTGGCGGGCAGCCCGGCGATGGCCGCCGCGAGGGCCCGCGACCGGGCGCCCGCCTGCACGCGGTTCTCCACCGCGTCCGTGAACGGCTCGGTGACCGGGTCGAGGCCGCCGCGGGCGAGCACGCGCAGCGCCCGCACCTCGGCGCGGCGGTGGCGGCGGATCAGGTTGGTCGCGATCCCGTAGAGCCAGGGCCGGGCGTCGGGGCGCGCCGCGTCGTACCGGTGGCGCTGGTGGAACGCGACGAGGAAGGTCTCGGCGACGACGTCCTCGGCCGCGTCCCGGCCGAGGCGCCGCGCCACGTAGCGCATGATCTCCTGGGCGTGCCGCTGGAACAGTCCCGCGAACCGTTCGGAGTCGGTGCGGGACGCGGCGATCAGGGACGCGTCGGTGGGTTCGTCATCGGCGGCCGGATCGGGCCGGGGCGCGGGACCGGGCCGGGCCGGCGAGGAGCGGCTCGTTGTCTGCATGCGTGGCCTCTCGGTCGTGGACGTGTCACCTCCTCTTGCCCGACGGGCCGTGCGCGGGTCCCTCGGGTTCAGGAACCGTCCTCGACCATGCCGGCGCGGGCCGGGGCGCGCAGGAGCAGGTAGCCGCTCAGCGCGCCCGCGAACTGGAATCCGGCGATCGCCAGGACCAGGCCGATCGGGCCGATGGCGTCGGCGGACGCGGCGGTCAGCGCGGCGCCCACCGCGGAAGCGCCGATCTTGAGGCTGCCTCCCGTGGTGTTGACCTGCCCGAGCCGGTCCGGGGGCGACTCGCGCTGGCGCAGCATGAGCGTGGCCGCGAACACCGGCCCCTCGGCGATCCCCGCGGCGACGAACGCCGCCGTCGCCCACGGCATGGACGGCGCGGCGGCGAGGGCGGCCAGCGACGCCCCGAACGCGACGAGCCCGGTGAGCATGACCGGTTCGGCGTGCTTGGGGGTCAGCCACCGGCTGGACGCCAGGGAGCCGATCAGGGAGCCGACGGCCATGGCCACGAGGAGCCGTCCGCCCGCGCTGGGCGGCGCGCCGATGTGCTCGGCGAGCAGCACCGCCGTGACGGCGACGCCGCCGAAACCCATCCAAGCGAGCGTCGTCGCGACGGTCAGGGCCCGCAGGACCCGGCCCTCGGCCAGGACCACCAGCCCGCCCGTGATCACTGAGAGTGCTCCCGCCCGCGTCCCGGCGGCGGCCGTCTCCGTCTCGACGGCCGCCGGACCGCCGACCGCGCCCGTGTCCGCCGTCGCCTCGACGGCGGCCGGCCCGGGCACGGCGTCGTCCACGGTCGCGGAGGGGCCGGGGAAGGGCAGGAACGGCAAGGTCAGGAGCCCGAGGAGGCCCACCGCGACCACGGCGGTCCCGGCGTACCGGCCGCCCGCCATGGCGGCCAGGCCGGCGGCGAGGCCGGGCCCGGCGATCCCGGCGAGGTTGTAGCTGGACGCCTCCAGCCCGTACGCGCGCGAGAGCCGGTCGGCGGGGACGAACCGCGGCAGGAGGCTGGTCAGCGCGACGACGATGGGCTCTGTACAGCCGATCACGGCGGCGACGACCAGCGCGAGGGCGAGCGGCGAGCGTCCCGCGACGGCGAGCAGCAGCCCGGTCGCGGCGACGTAGCAGGCGGCGAGGGCGAGGGCGCCGCGGCGGGGGCGCGCCACCCGGTCCAGCGCGTTCCCGATCACGGGCCCGCTCAGCACGTACGGCAGCGTCATCGCGGTCTGCAGGTAGCCGGCGGTGGCGGCGTGGCCCGTCCGCGCCTGGACGGTCAGGACCAGTGCGGTCGCGACCCCCTCGGCGGACACGCGCAGCATCGTCGCCGACGTGAGGTGGAGGGGGAGCGCCGCGGTCCTGCCGATCACCCTTGCATGGTGGCACGGCCTCCGCCGCCTAGACTGCGGAGGGTGACGGCAGCGAAGACAGCACACGAGCACCGGGTCACCAGCGAGGTCGGACGGCTGCGGACGGTGCTGCTGCACCGCCCCGGCGCGGAGCTCAAGCGGCTGACCCCGCGCAACAGCGACAAGCTCCTGTTCGACGCGATCCCGTGGGCGGGCCGGGCGCAGGAGGAGCACGACGCGTTCGCCGAGGCGCTGCGGTCACGCGGCGTCGAGGTCCTGTACGTGACGGAGCTGCTCCAGGACGCCCTGGAGTACGAGGCCGCGCGGGACCAGGCGATCGCGGACGCCATCGTCGACCTGCGCCTCGGCGACCAGCTCCGCCGCGTCGTCGAGGACCACCTGCGCGGCCTCCACCCGGAGAACCTCGCGCACACGCTGATCGCCGGGCTCGCGCACGAGGAGCTGAAGGCCGGGCACGGCCTCGTCTACCGGCTGATGGACGAGCAGGACTTCATCGTCGACCCGCTGCCGGGCCTGCTGTTCACCCGCGACAACAGCACCTGGATCGGCGACCGCGTGGCGGTGACGAGCCTCGCGATGGAGGCGCGCCGGCGCGAGTCGGCCCTCACCGGCCTGATCTACGCGCACCACCCGAGGTTCGCCGGTGTGGAGCCGGTGTACACCCCCTCCCTTGAGCATCTGGAGGGCGGGGACGTCCTGCTCCTGCGGCCGGGCGTGATCGCGGTCGGCACCGGCGAGCGGACCACCCCGGCGGGCGTCGAGCGCCTGGCCCGCCAGGTGATCGGGGCCGGGCTCGCCCACACCGTGCTGGCCGTGCCGATCGCGCAGGAGCGCGCGACCATGCACCTCGACACCGTCTGCACGATGGTCGACGTCGACACCGTCGTGATGTACCCGCCGGTGGCGCACTCGCTGACCGCCTACACGGTGACGCTGGCCGACGGGGACCTGCGCGTCGCCGAGCCGCGCCCGTTCCTCCAGGCCGCGGCCGACGCGATGGGCCTGGACCACCTAAAGGTGATCGACACCGGGCTCGACCCGGTCACCGCCGAGCGCGAGCAGTGGGACGACGGGAACAACACGCTCGCCGTGGCCCCGCGCCTGTGCGTCGCCTACGAGCGCAACATCGAGACCAACGCGCAGCTGGAGGCTTCGGGGATCGAGGTCATCCGGATCAGCGGCAGCGAGCTGGGGACGGGGCGCGGCGGCCCTCGCTGCATGTCCTGCCCGATCCTGCGCGAGGAGATCTGAGCTCCGGACGGCCGGAGGCATCCGGGCATCCGGGGTCGACGGGGTCGGGCGGCGGGCGCGAGAACGGCACCGCGATGCCCTGCGAAGTGGGGGTTTAGCGCCCTTCCCGGCGCCGGGGGCTCAAGGCGCGCGGCGCCGGGAAGGACCGACAACGCCCGCGATGTCGACGGGGGCACGACATCGCCCGGGCGTTGCAGAGGACCATACAAGGTCGGGCGGGGTTCCTTCCAGGCAGGGTCGCTCTATGCCGGATATGCCCGGCTCGGAGCCACTTCACTCCTGGTTCCGTTACAAAGGTCCTCTCCGGGCTCGTCCAGCAGGTCCGGAAAGGCGGACAAATCCGGGGCGACGGCGTGCATCCCGGCGGGGGCGGCCATCCGCTCGTCGCCGGGCGTCCTGGGCGCCCTCAGGACGGCCCAGACCGTCGTGGTGCCGTCTTCGTGGCGCACCCCCCAGCCCTCGGACAGGGCCTCGACGATGCCGAGCCCCCTGCCGCCGAGCGAGGAGAGCGTGCCCGGACCGCGGCGCGGCTCGGTCATCGCGCCGCCGTCGCTGACCTCGAGTTCGAGGAGGTCGCCGCGGCACAGCCAGCACACCTTCACCTGGCCGGACGGGAGCGGCCGCGCGTGCCGCAGGGCGTTGCTGAGCAGCTCGCTGATGATGACGCTGGCGTCGTCGACGATCGAGTCGTAGACGCCCGAGTCGGCCAGCTCAGAGCTGAGGCGCCTGCGGGCGACCGCGACGCTGGACGGTGCGTGTGGCAGCAGTACGACGCTCGACGCCCTCACCTCCCCGATGCTCCGCTCTCTCGGACGAGTCCCGTCATCGCTCTTCCGGTACGACCGAAATGCCCTGATGGCCATGGCCGGAAACCCGAACGGTTCAGTTCACCACCTGCACAACGAGTCATCGGCCGTCCGGTCACGGTGATCACCCCCGGATCGGAATCTCGTCCCCAAACGGCGACCAACCAAGGACCTATCCAGCCAACGGCGGATTTACTCCTCGCACACGCGTTTCGTCCATCACACCCCGCTGCCGCCGCACTTCTCCGCACCAACCCAGCCTGCCCGCCGCCGGGACCGCCGAAAGCCCTGGTCACGCCCGTCTCACCGGGCCACCAGGGACGGACTGTCCGCGCGGTAAGCCGGCGCCGGATCAGCCGGCCGAGCGCAGCACGAGCCGCATGCACGTGCCCTCGCCCGCCCGCGCGCCACCTGCGGGTCCGCGCCCCTCGCTCACGGCCAGTAGCCGAGTGGTTCGTTCCATATCGGCCGGTTCTGCCGCCATCGTCCCGTTAAGCGGCTTTTGAACGGACTCTATGTGAGATGTCTCACGTCCCGCGGGATGGGCGGAGATCGTGCCGCCCTGCGCCTCGGTCAGCCGTTTCACGATGTACAGGCCGAGCCCGATCCCGCCGAACCGGCGGCGGTCCCCGGCGTCCCCCTGGACGAACCGCTCGAAGATCCGCTCATGGTCGCCGAGCGGGATGCCGATGCCCTCGTCGGAGACCGTGACGACGATGTCGGGGCCCTCGCAGCGGGCCCGGACGCGCACCGTCCCGCCGTCCGGGGAGTACTTGAACGCGTTCTCCAGCAGCTGGCCGAGGACGATGTCGGTGGCCATCGCGTCCCCGCGGCACGGCGGCAGCTCCGGGTCGATGTCCAGCTCCACCCGGTGCAGCGGCGACAGCGAGCGGAACCCGGCGACCACGCCCTCCAGGACGCGGACGAGGTCGAACGACTCGATCGCCACGGCCAGCTCGTCGGCGCCGGCGCGGGAGCCGAGCAGCAGGTGCTCGACGAGCCGGCCGAGCGACTGGGCGCGCTCGGCGATGGTGGCGACGGCGGCGCGCCGGTCGGTGTCGGTCAGCTCGTCCCACCGGTTGACCAGCGTGGAGGCGAACCCCTGCACGACCGTGATCGGGGTCCGCAGCTCGTGGCTGGTCGTGGCGAGGAACAGGTCCTTGGCCTCCTCCAGCGCCTTGGCCTCCGAGACGTCGCGGAAGTCGACGACCAGCTCGCCGGTCTCCTCGATCTCGGCGGCCAGCACGTTCAGCCACCTCCCCGACTCCAGGCGGAACGTGAGCATCTCGCCGAGCGCGGGCATGTCGAACGGCAGCGGGCGGCCGAGCGCGTCCTCCGGCGGGATGCCGGTGAGGGTGTGCGCGGCGTGGTTCCAGTGCCGGACGACGAGGTCGTGGTCGAGCACGGCGATGCCGTCGGCGCTGGAGTCGATGACGGCGCGCTCGTGCGCCCGCTGCCGGACGACCTCCGCGTAGGCGACGGCGTTGCCGACCGCGACCCCGGCATGCCCGGCGAGCAGCTCCAGCAGCTCCAGCTCGGTGTGCCCGACCTTGCGCCCGGAGAACAGCGCGTACAGCGCGCCGTACGGCCGGTTCTGCAGGTACGACAGGCCGAGCGCGATCGTGTGCAGGCCGGGCAGCTCCGACCAGATCAGGTCGCCGAGGCGCCGCTCCCCCGTCGCGAGCTTGACGGTCTTGCCCGACCGCAGCAGCTCCCCGACCAGGCTCGGCCGCAGCTCGGCCGACCTGCCGCGCATCCGCTCCGGCAGCCCGGACATGCTGACCAGCCGCAGCCGCTCGCCCTCGATCTTGACGAACCCGCCGGCGTCGGCGCCGGTCAGCTCGATGAGCGCGGCGGTGATCCGGTCGAGCACCACGGCGAGGTCGAGTTCGGCGCCGAGGTCGGCGACGATGTCGTTCAGCCGCCGGACGAGCCGGGCCCGCTCGGTCATGCGGTGCTGGAGGATCTCGTCGTCCTCGACCGGGTGGTACACCCCGACCCAGCCGAGCAGCGTGCCGTTCGGGTCCTTCAGCAGGCTCGTGTCGATGCGCACGTCGATGAGCCGGCCGTCGCGGTGGAAGCGGCGGGTCGCGATCGAGATCTGCCCGCCGTCGGCCTCGCCCTCTCCGCCGCGCCGGGTGAGGAGCCGCTCCTGGACGGCGTTGTGCTCGGCCTTCAGCTCGTCCGGGACGATGGGCGGGACGCGGCCGATCACCTCGGCGGCCGTCCAGCCGAACATGCGCTCGGCCGCCGGGTTCCACACGGTGACCCGGTGCCGCTGGTCCACGGCCACGATCGCGTCCGCGGCGCTCTCGATGACGGCCCGCGCGATCGGATCGTGCACGTGCTGATACACGTCTGTCATCGTGCCACCGCACTCCGGCGTACCGCCGGGCAACTTGCGTCGGAACTTGCTGCCGACCCAAACCTTACCGTTTGGTAAGCCTGCCGATGAGCAGGGCCGCGACCCCTGCCACCAGGAACGACAGCAGCGAGGCGCTCATCCAGGTCTGCGGCGTGAAGTGCAGCGCGTCCCGGACACCGGACCAAAGCTCGGTCCAGCGGGCCACGGTGCCGGGGTTCACGAGCTGGTACACGACGAACCCCGCCGCCCATGCGGCGATCATGCCCCAGCGGGACGGCGCCGTCCGCGAGACGTCCCAGCCGGCGCGGTCCCGGCCGCGGCCGAGGAAGAAGTCGGCCGCCAGGACGCCGAGCATCGGCACGAACACCGAGCCGATCAGCGAGAGGAAGCCCGCGTAGTCGCCGATGTCCAGGACCAGTGCGAGCACGGTGATGAGGATGCCGAGCCCGACGCTCAGCACCCGGCGGTCGGCCCGGGGGAACAGGTTCTGGATCGACACCGCGGTGGAGTAGGTGTCGGCGAACGACTGGTCGGCCTCCCGCAGCACGAACACCGCGAAGAAGACCACGCCCAGCGAGGCGCCCAGGAACGGGTCGAAGACCTTGCCCGAGTCGCCCGCGACCAGTGCGAGCGCGAGCAGGCCGAGGACGTAGGCGACGATCTGCGTGACGGAGTAGCCGACGGCCGCGGCGCCGAACGCCCCGCGCTCGGTGCGCGCGTGCCGGGTGTAGTCGGCGGCGACCGGCACCCAGGAGATCGACACGGCCAGCGCGGCGTCCGCGCCGACCCAGAACCCGCCCCACGAGCCCTGGTTCAGGTCGGGCAGCGGCTCCCGGACGAGCCGGACGTAGAAGTAGACGAGCGCGATCGCCACCGCGACGGTCACGTAGCGGCGCAGCAGCCGCACCGAGCCGAGCGGCCACACCGTCAGCACGGTCGTGATCGCGCCCGCCGCGACGACGTAGCCCCAGCGGGGGACGCCGTCCCACAGCTCGCGGGCCGCGTCGGCGATGACGATCAGCTCGAACGTGCCCCAGCCGACGAGCTGGGCGATGTTGAGGACGGTCGGCGCGTACGACAGCCGCGCGCCGAACAGGCCGCGCAGCAGCACCATCGCGGGCTGGCCGGTGCGCGCGCCGGGGACGGCGGCGAGGCCGAGCATCAGCCCGCCGAGTGCCGTTCCCACGGCCATCGCGACGATGCCCGCCATGATCGAGATGGTGGGCCGGCCGGCGGCGTCCGGCGCGAGGACGGTGTAGGCGCCGGAGAAGGCCAGGAGGCTGACGCCGAGGTTCCCCCAGAAGGCGCTCTGGTCCCAGAATCCGAGGACCTTGGGGGCGGGCTCGTCGAGGGTGAACGGGACCTCGTCGCGGACGCGCTCGTCCTGAGGGCGCTTTTCGACGTCGGACGTCACGGGACACACTCCCTACGCCGGCATTACCCGGACAGGTTCATGCGGTCGGCGACGCCTTGGAGGCCGCCCTCTCAGCCCGGCTGTGGCCCGAGCTCCCGCGGTTATCGGTCAGGCCCGATCGTACAACCGCCCGTCACGCCCCAAAAGGGGGCATCCGGGTCAGATCACTCGACGGCCGGTCAGATCACGCGACGAAGGGCGGGCCGTCCCCGGTCCCCTCCATCGGGCGGCCGGCCCGGGCCCACCCGTGCATGCCGTCGCCGACGTTGCGCGCCAGCCAGCCCGCCTGGTTCAGCGCGACCGTCACCTGCGCGGACCGCGCCCCGGACCGGCAGATCACATAGACCTCCCGGTCACGCGGGATCTCCCCGGCGCGGTCGCCGAGCCGGCTCATGGGGATGTGGACCGCCTCGGGCGCGTGGCCCGCCTCCCACTCGTCCTGTTCGCGGACGTCCAGCAGGTAGCCGTCCTGCGGGACCTCCGCGGCGACCACGGCCGGCACGTCTTCCCCGAAATTCATCACACCCCCCATGGAACCGCGCGAAGCCCCCCTGCGTCGAATCACGCATGCGGTATCGGACGCTCCTTTTCGCAGCGCCCGGGCTGGCCTTGCTCCTGTCCATGGCCGCCTGCGGCGACGAACAGGCAAACGGAAACCCCGCCGGAGCGCCTTCGGGCACGACGTCCGTGCAGCCGTCCGGCTCACCGGCGGACACACTCACCGTGCAGGTCAAGGCCTCCAAGGAGGCGCCCGCCAAGACCTGGCGACTGACCTGCGGCCCGCCCGGCGGCGACCATCCCCAGGCGGCCGGCGCCTGCGCGGCCCTCACCAAGGTCAAGGATCCCTTCAAACCCGTCCCCAAGGACCAGATGTGCACCAAGATCTACGGCGGTCCGGAGATCGCCACGGTCAAGGGCACCTGGGAGGGGAAGCAGGTCGACACCACGTTCACCCGCGATGACGGCTGCCAGCTGCACCGCTGGAGCCAGATCGGCCCGGTCTTCGGGAACGTCCCGAAGGTCCGCTGAACCCGGCGGACGAGCCATCCCCGTTCCGGCTCCGTCCGCGACCCACTGAGTCAGGCCCCGGCGCCCGCCGGGGCCTGACGCGTCTCAGTTCCCGCCCCCGCCCCCGCCCGCCGGAGCGGCGGGGTCAGAGCAGGCCGCCGATGCTGCGGTTCTGGGAGACGGCTGTGTCGAACGCGAGGGGGCACGCCAGCACGAGCGTGCGCATCGGCTCCTGCAACTGGACGTGCATGCGCAGGACGTACCGGTCGGCCCCGGTGAACATCTGGGACAGGAACTCGCCCATCCCGGCGAAGCCGCGCTGGATCCGGGCGATCTCCTGCTGCCGCCAGTCGGTGATCCGGCCGCCCAGCAGTTCGTAGTAGCCGAGCTGCCGCTCGTGCGGGTCGAGGATCTCCCAGCCGCGCATCGCCCGCTTGCGCAGGTGCCCGATCAGCCCGCCCTGCGGGGTCAGCACCTGCATCATGGGCGTGCCCATGAACCCGTACGGCTTGTAGAAGAGGAAGTACGGCATGCCGTCGGGCCGGAGGATCGACAGCTTCCGCTCTGCCTTGGTCTGGCTGCCCTGGCTCATCACGCGCAGGGCCTTCTTCGCGCCGCTCACGCCCTCTTCCCGGACGTACGCCGCGGGCTGCCCCTGCGGGCTCCAGATCGTGTAGTTCGCCTCGGTCGAGAAGAACTGCGCCGGCTGGTCGTAGACGAGGATCGGCGATCCGTACAGGTCGGCGGGCTGCTGCGGCGGCCGCTGGTGGTGGACCTGGGGGTGCTGGGGCACGGGATAGCCGGCGTGCTGCGGCGCCGGGTAGCCGCCCTGCTGCTGCGGCGGGTAGCCGGGGGCCTGCGGCGGATATCCGTAGCCGGGAGGCGGGGCGGCAGGCGCGTACGGAGGAGCGGGCGCGCCGCCGGGCGGAGGCGCGCCGTAGGGCGGCGGCGGAGCGCCGCGACCAGGGCCGCCGGGCGGGGCTGGTGGGGGCGGGGGGTATCCCATGGCGGCTCCTGAGAAGGCGATCACCGCGGTCGACGCGCGACACGATACGCCCGGACCGCCGGGCCCACAGCCGGATTCGCCCGGTCCTACTTGAGGAGGCGGGACATGCGGCGGTCGGCGAGCGGTTTGCCGCCCGTCTGGCAGGTGGGGCAGTACTGGAGCGCCGAGTCGGCGAACGACACCTCGCGGACCGTGTCCCCGCACACCGGGCACTTCTGGCCGGCGCGCCCGTGCACCCGCAGGCCGGTCTTCTTCTCGCCCTTGAGGTCCTGCGCCTCCAGGCCGCGCGAGCGCTCCACCGCGTCCCGCAGCGTGGTGACGATCGCCTCGTGCAGGACGGCGACGTCCTCCTCGGTCAGCGAAGAGGCGATCTTGAACGGGGACATCCGGGCGGCGTGCAGCACCTCGTCGGAGTAGGCGTTGCCGATGCCCGCGATCACCTTCTGGTCGCGCAGCAGCCCCTTGATCTGCGTGCGCTTGCCGTGGACGATCTCGCCCAGCGCCGCGGGGGTGAACGCGTCGTCCAGCGGGTCGGGGCCAAGGGAGGCCACGCCGGGCACGTCCTTCGGGTCGCGGACGACGTAGACGGCGAGCCCCTTCTTGGTGCCCGCCTCGGTGAGGTCGAAGCCCGAGCCGTCGTCCAGGTGCACGCGCAGGGCGAGCGGGTTCTTGCCTCCGGGCCGGACGGGCTTGGCCGGGATCTCGTCGCGCCACCGGAGCCAGCCCGCGCGGGCGAGGTGGACGACGAGGTGCAGCCCGTCGACGTCCAGGTCGAGGAACTTGCCGTGCCGGGCCGCGCCGGTGACGGTCAGCCCGCCGAGCGCGGTCACCGGCGGGTCGTAGGTCTTCAGCGCGGAGACGGCGAGAACATCGACGCGGGCGACGGCGTGGCCGACCGCGCGCTCCCGCAGGAAGCCCGCCAGCGCCTCCACCTCAGGTAGCTCAGGCATGGCTTCAGTATCCGCGACGAGCAGCGCCGCCGGAACGTTCGTCCACAGCCCTGTGGACACCTGTGGAAAACCCTGGGGGCGATGTGACCCGGATCTCGGAATCGCTGATACCCCCCTGGGGTTGTCACAGGTATCCGGTTATGGCAGCATGAGGCCGAAGAGATACCCCCTAGGGGTAATTGACCCGAAGGAGACGACGATGAGCACCGCCACCTACACCGTCAGCGGGATGACCTGCGGCCACTGCGTGAGCTCGGTGACCGAGGAGGTCGAGCAGATCGCCGGCGTGACCGGCGTGGACGTCGACCTCCAGACCGGCAAGGTCACCGTGACCAGCGAGACGCCCCTCGACGACGCCCAGGTGAAGGACGCCGTCGAGGAGGCCGGATACCAGCTGACCTCATGAGCGGACCGCACCTCGCCTCCGGGCGGGGTGCGCCCCTCGGACATCGAGTGGAGTGAAACGGCATGAACAGCGCGACCAGGCTGGGGGCCTACGCCGTGGGACTGGCGGTCGTCTTCGGCGGCGCCGCGGGCGTCGGCAAGATCGTCGGGCCCGTGGGCGGGACGGCGGAGATGGCGTCCCATGAGACCGGCGGGGGCCACGGCGGTGCGGGCGGAGGCGAGCACGGGGGCGGAGGCCACGAGAGCGCGGCGTCCCTCGTGCCGGGCGGCCTCCAGGTGTCGGAGGACGGCTTCACGCTCGTCCCGCAGCGGACGGTCCTCACCCCCGGCGAGAAGACGGACTTCCGGTTCACCATCAACGGGCCGGACGGCAAGCCCGTCACCGGGTTCAAGCCGCTGCACGGCAAGCTCCTGCACCTGATCGTGGCGCGGCGTGACCTGTCCGGCTTCCAGCACCTGCACCCGACCGAGGCCGGGGGCGGCGTCTGGACCGTCCCGATCACGCTGGCCAAGCCCGGCGCGTACCGGTTCTTCACCGACATCCAGCCGGAGGGCGCGAAGCGGCAGCTCACGCTCGGCGCCGACGTCTTCGCCCCCGGCGACCTGAAGCCGGCGCCGCTGCCGGAGCCCGAGCAGGTCGCGAAGGTGGACGGCTACGAGGTGCGCCTCACCGGCGGCCTCACTCCCGGCAGGTCCAGCGAGCTGACCCTCACCGTGAGCAAGGACGGCAGGCCGGTCACCGACCTGGAGCCGTACCTGGAGGCGTACGGGCACCTCGTCGCGCTGCGGCAGGGCGACCTCGCCTACCTCCACGTCCACCCGGACGGCGAGCCCGGCGACGGCGAGACCAAACCAGGACCCGGCATAACGTTCTTCGCCGAGGCTCCCAGCTCCGGCGCGTACCGCCTGTACCTGGACTTCAAGCACGGGGGCAAGGTCCGCACGGCCGAGTTCACGGTGCACGCGGGGCAGGTCCCCGTCCAGGAGCAGGGCCAGGAGCCCGAGCCGGGCCACGACGACCAGCCCCACACCCACTGACGTTCCGCACGATCCAAGCAGAGGAGGACGCGATGAGCACGGACGCGGTGTCCGGGCGTATCGAGCTGGCGATCGGCGGTATGACGTGCGCGTCGTGCGCCAACCGGATCGAGCGGAAGCTCAACAAGATGGACGGCGTGACCGCCACGGTCAACTACGCCACCGAGAAGGCCAGGGTCGAGTTCGGGGAGGGGATCTCCCCCGACGAGCTGATCGCCACGGTGGAGAAGGCGGGCTACTCCGCCGCCCTCCCCGCCCCGCCCAGGGCCGCGGACGACGCGGCCCCGGAGCCGCCCGACGAGCTGCGCCCGCTGCGGCAGCGGCTGGTCACCGCGGTGGTGCTGTCGATCCCGGTGATCGCGATGGCGATGGTCCCGGCGATCCAGTTCGAGGCGTGGCAGTGGCTGTCGCTGACGCTCGCCGCCCCGGTCGTGGTGTACGCGGGCTGGCCGTTCCACAAGGCCGCGGCCGTCAACCTGCGGCACGGCGCCGCGACCATGGACACGCTGATCTCGCTCGGCACGCTGGCCGCGTTCGCGTGGTCGCTGTGGGCGCTGTTCTTCGGCACCGCGGGCGAGCTGGGCATCAAGCACGGGTTCGAGTTCTCCATGACCCGCTCCGACGGGTCGATGAACATCTACCTCGAGGCCGCTTCCGGCGTCATCATGTTCATCCTCGCCGGACGGTACTTCGAGACGCGCTCCAAGCGCCGCGCCGGCGCCGCGCTGCGGGCCCTGCTGGAGCTCGGCGCCAAGGAGGTCTCGGTCGTCCGGGACGGGCGCGAGGAGCGGATCCCGGTCGACGCGCTCGCGGCGGGGGACCTGTTCGTCGTCCGCCCCGGCGAGAAGATCGCCACGGACGGGACGGTCGAGGAGGGCTCGTCCGCCGTGGACGCGTCCATGCTGACCGGCGAGTCGGTCCCGGTCGAGGTCGGGCCCGGCGACGCCGTGACCGGCGCGACCGTGAACGCGGGCGGGCGGCTGCTGGTGCGCGCCACCCGGGTCGGCTCCGACACCCAGCTCGCGCAGATGGCGCGGCTGGTGGAGGACGCGCAGACCGGCAAGGCGCAGGTGCAGCGGCTCGCCGACCGGATCTCGGGCGTCTTCGTCCCGGTCGTGATCGCGCTGGCGCTCGGCACGCTCGGCTTCTGGATCGGCACCGGCGAGCCGCTCGCGGGCGCCTTCACCGCCGCCGTCGCCGTGCTGATCATCGCCTGCCCGTGCGCCCTCGGCCTGGCCACCCCGACCGCGCTGATGGTCGGGACGGGGCGCGGCGCGCAGCTCGGCATCCTGATCAAGGGCCCGGAGGTGCTGGAGTCCACCCGGACGATCGACACCGTCGTCCTGGACAAGACCGGCACCGTCACCACCGGCAAGATGGCCCTGGTCGACGTCGTCACCGCCGAGGGCGTCTCCGAGGAGGACGTGCTGCGGCTGGCGGGGGCGCTGGAGAACGCGTCCGAGCACCCCATCGCCCAGGCCATCGCCAAGGGCGCCGTCGAGCGGGTCGGCGAGCTGGGCAGGGTCGAGGACTTCGCCAACGTCGAGGGCCTCGGCGTCCAGGGGATGGTGGACGGCCACGGCGTCCTCGCGGGCCGCCCCCGGCTGCTGGCCGAGTGGTCACAGCACCTCACGCCCGACCTCGAACGCGCCATGGAGAAGGCCCAGGCGCTCGGCCACACCGCCGTCGCGGTCGGCTGGGACGGCGAGGCCCGCGCGGTCGTCACCGTCGCGGACCAGGTCAAGCCGACCTCGCGGGAGGCGATCGAGCGGCTGCGCGGGCTCGGGCTGCGCCCGGTCCTGCTGACCGGCGACAACGAGACGGTGGCCCGCACGGTCGCGGACGCGGTCGGGATCGAGGAGGTCATCGCCGACGTCCTGCCGCAGGACAAGGTGGACGTCGTCAAGCGCCTCCAGTCGGAGGGGCGGACGGTCGCCATGGTCGGCGACGGGGTCAACGACGCCGCCGCGCTGGCGCAGGCCGACCTCGGCCTGGCGATGGGCACCGGCACGGACGTGGCGATCGAGGCGTCCGACCTGACGCTGGTGCGCGGCGACCTGCGCGCCGCGGCCGACGCCATCCGGCTGTCGCGCCGCACGCTCGCCACGATCAAGGGCAACCTGTTCTGGGCCTTCGCCTACAACGTGGCCGCCCTGCCGCTCGCGGCGTCCGGCCTGCTCACCCCGATGATCGCCGGAGGCGCCATGGCGTTCTCCTCGGTCTTCGTAGTCACCAACAGCCTCCGCCTCAGGCGTTTTAGGGCGTGATCAAACCCGCGGCCATCCGGTGATGCCGGCCGTCGCGATTGCGCGCGAAGCCGGTTTCGAGCCTGCGAGAAACCGATCGCGCAGCGAGCCCTCAGGGCGAGTCGGAGCGATGCAGCAATCGCACGCGATGCCGTGCGGGTACGGGCCTCCAGGGCCCGGAGCCGCACGGCATCGCCATTAAGCACGAAGGGTTGTGAGCAGGGGGGCGAGGGTGGGGTCGGTGGTGGCCTCGTCGAGGGCCTGGGTGAGGGTCTCGTCGTAGGTCGGGGCGGCCTTGGCCTGGACGGCGCGGCCCTCGTCGGTGATGACGGTGTAGACGCCGCGGCGGTCCTTGGGGCACATGTCGCGGCGGGTGAGGCCGGCGGACTCCAGGCGCGCGACGAGCCGGCTGACCGAGCTCTGGTTGAGGCCGATGAGGTCGGCGAGCTCCTGCATGCGCAGCTCGCCGTCCGCGGCGCGGGCGAGCCGGCACAGGGCGCGGTACTCCGACAGCCCGATCCCGTGGCGGCGCTGCAGGGACTTGGAGAGCCGGTGCTCGACCCGGCCGTGCAGCGTGACGATGCCGTCCCAGAGCGCCGCGTCCGCCGCGGCCTTTCCGTCAGCGCTCATCGCGCACCCCGCTTCCTCTTGACGCCAGCTTACATGCAATGCCAATATCTGCATGTACATACAACACATGTACATGCAGGTTCTCTGCCGGGAGGAGAGGCCCGATGACCAGCCCCCTGCTCGCCCCGTACGAAGGCCCGCACCTCAGGCTGCGCAACCGGATCGCGATGGCGCCGATGACGCGGGGCCGGGCCGACGACGTGACCGGCGTCCCGCACCCGCTGACCAAGGAGTACTACGCGCAGCGCGCGAGCGCGGGCCTCATCGTCACCGAGGGGATCTGGCCGGACGTGCTCGGCAAGGGCGGTCCCGGCATCCCCGGCCTGGTGACGGACGAGCAGGTCGCCGGGTGGCGCGAGGTGACGGACGCCGTGCACGAGGCGGGCGGGACGATCTTCGCCCAGCTCTGGCACGTGGGCCGGATGACGCATCCGCTGGTCCTGCCCGGCGGCGCCACGCCCGTCGCGCCCTCGGCGGTCGGGATCCGGTCGGAGCGGATCCACACCAGCGAGGGGAGCGTCCCCCACGTCACGCCCCGCGCGATGACGACCGCCGAGGCCGAGACGACGGTGGCCGCCTTCGCCGCCGAGGCCCGCAACGCCGTCCGGGCCGGGTTCGACGGCGTCGAGGTGCACGGCGCGAACGGGTACCTGATCCAGCAGTTCCTCGCCGAGAACACCAACCGGCGCACCGACCGGTTCGGCGGCTCCCGCGAGGGCCGGCTCCGCTTCGCCCTCGACGTCGTGCACGCCGTGGCGGACGCGGTCGGCCCGGAGCGGGTCGGGCTGCGCATCTCCCCCGACAACCCGGAGAACGAGATCGCCGAGGAGGACCCGCAGGGCACCTACCGCGCCCTGGTGGACGCGCTCGACCCGCTCGGCCTCGCCTACCTGCACGTCATCGAGCGCGGCGCCTACGGGGCCCTGGCCGATCTGCGCCCCCGCTGGTCGGGCACGCTGATCGGTAACTTCAACGGGCCCGAGCCGACGTCCCGGCGCGCCGGCGAGGAGGTCCTCGCGGCCGGCCTGGCCGACGTCTTCTCCTATGGCCGGCTGTTCATCGCCAACCCCGACCTGCCCGCCCGCTTCGCGACGTCGGCCCCGCTGGCCGCCCATGTGGAGCACCTCGTCTACGGCGGCCACGCCGAGGGCTACGTCGACTACCCCTCGCTCGCCCGCGTATGACGGCTCAGGTCTCCACGGACCAGAACGCCACCTCGTGCCGCATGCCCTCCATGAAGAGGCGCTCCGCGGCGGCGGGGTCTGGGGCCGCCTCGTCGATCATCTGGGCGATGCGGGCGGCGAGGGCGGCGAAGCCCGGGTCGGCGTAGGTGTCGACCCAGCGGCGGTAGCGGGGCTCGGACGGCGGGTCCTCGGCGAGGATCCGTCCGAGCGTGGAGTAGCCCCACATGCACGGGTACAGGGCCGCGAGGCCTTCGCCGTACACGGCGGCACTGTCCAGCAGGAAGGACGTGTAGGCGGCGCACGCGGGCCCCTTCACCGCGCCGTCGAGGTCGGCGGAGAAGCTCGCGGAGAGGGAGCGGTGCAGGTCGAGCTCGTCGTGGAAGGTGGCGTGGGCCAGATCGACCAGGTCTCCCAGGTGGGCGCTGGGAGCCTGCCAGGCGAGGCGGGAGAAGACGCGCACGTAGTCGTGCAGGAAGAGGTAGTCCTGTTCCAGCCAGGCGCGGAACACGGCCTCGTCGAGGCTGCCTTGGGCGATGCCCTTCACGGTGGGGTGCTGGAGCTGCTCGTCCACCAGCGGGCGGCCGAGTTCCTCCAGGTGCGCGGCGAGACTCATGGCGCCAGTCTGCCCCAGACACGACCAAGCCCCGCCGGGTCGTGCGACCCGGCGGGGCCTTGGTCTTGCACCGGTGTGCGGGTCGCCTCTCGGCGAAAGGCACAACACGGCTCCAGCCGAACGGTATTCCGTGAAGGCGATAGGTGAGGCCCGGGGACACCAGGCACACCGGCTGTCATCTGTAACCGATGGGCCCCGGGGATTGTTCCCGGGTCCCGAAATCGGCGAAGGTCCCCGTCCGCCGGATGGTGTGCCACCCCAGGCGGGCCCCCAGCAGCGCGGTCACCACGGACTGGACGACGACCAGGTACATGAGCTGCCGGTAGACGAACTGCTGGAGCGGCAGCGCCCACAGGGGCCGGACGGACTCGCCGTCCAGCCACAGGGCGTAGGCGCCGGCGGCGGCCTGCGCGGCGACGAAGAGCGTCCAGGAGACGACCGGCACCACCGGGTCCAGGAAGATCAGCCCGAACACCGCGAACAGGTCGATGACCGGGGCGAACAGGGGGAGCAGGACCTGGAACACCGTCAGGTAGGGCAGGCAGCGGCGGCCGAACCGGCCCGAGCCGCCGCGGTCGACGACGGAGCCGCGGTGCTTCCACATCGCCTGCATCGTCCCGTAGCACCAGCGGTACCGCTGCCTCCACAGCTGCCGCAGCGACGACGGCGCCTCCGTCCAGGCGAGGGCCTTCTCCTCGTAGACGACGCGCCGCCCGGTGCGGGAGATCGCCATGGTGAGGTCGGTGTCCTCGGCGAGGGTGTCGCCCGGGACGCCGCCCACCTCGGCGAGGACGGACCGCCGGAACCCCCCGATCGCGCCCGGGATGGTCGGCATGCACTGCAGGAGGTCGAACATCCGCCGGTCGAGGTTGAAGCCGATGACGTACTCGATGTGCTGCCAGCGGCCGAGCAGGCCGCCGCGGTTCGCGACCTTGGTGTTGCCGCTCACCGCCCCCACCTCCGGGTCCGCGAAGGGGGAGACCAGGTGCCGGAGGGTGTCGCGCTGGAAGACGGTGTCGCCGTCCACGAGCACGAGGATGTCGGCCTGAGCCGCGGCGATGCCCGCGTTGAGCGCGCTCGGCTTCCCGCCGTTCGGCTTGCGGATGAGGTGCAGCCCGGGCCGCCGCATGGACTCCACGATCGCGGACGTGGCGTCGGCGGACCCGTCGTCCACCACGATCACCTCGACGGTGCCCGGGTAGTCGGTGTCCAGCAGCGAGCTGACCGTCGCCGCGATGCCGGCCTCCTCGTTGTAGGCGGGGACGACCACCGAGACGGGCGGGAACGGGTCGGGCGGCAGTCCGCCCGGGGGCGGCCCCGGGCGGCCGCGGGCGCGGCGCGGGCGCCGCTGGGGCCTGCGGACCCGGCGCATGTGGACGTGCGCGAACACCAGCAGCGCGACGAGCCTGAGCACGCAGAGGACGCCCGCGACCCCGAACACCGCGCCCATGGTGCCGGTGAGCGCGGACGCCGCCCGCTGGGCGGCGACCAGCGTCCAGCCGACGGCCCGCTCGCGCGCGGGCACCGCGACCTCCGCGGACGGCATGCCCAGCGCCTGCGTGAGCGTGGTGAAGCGGTAGCCCCGCGGCTGGAGCCTGTCGATGATCTGCGCCACGGCCGCGACCGTCTCGGACCGGTCGCCGCCCGAGTCGTGCAGCATCACGACGGCGCCCTCGCCGCGCGCCTCCGCCGCCAGCGCCCGCTGGACGATCGTCGCCGTGCCGGGACGCGCCCAGTCCTCGGTGTCGCGGTCGGTGAGCACGACGACGTAGCCGTCCTTCCCCGCCCGCTCGGCCGCGCGCCACTCGGGAGCGGTCAGGCCGTCGGGGCGGGACGAGTACGGCATCCGCATCAGCCTGGTGTGGACGCCGGCCGCGCCCGCCAGCGCGCGTTGCGTGAGGTCCATCTCCAGGCGTCCCCGCCACCGCGGGGCGGCGGCGAGGTCGGCGTGCGTGTAGGTGTGGGAGCCGATCTCGTTGCCCTCGCGGAGGATGCGCCGGGTCAGCTCCGGCTCGCGGGCCACGCGCGCGCCGACGGTGAAGAACGTGGCGTGGGCGTTGCGGCGGCGCAGGACGTCCAGCAGCCGCGGCGTCCACTGCGGGTCGGGGCCGTCGTCGAACGTCAGCGCGATCGTCTTCCTGGGCATGCGGCGGCTCTGCGGGGCGCCGCCCGAGAGGTTGACCACGGGTCCGCCCCCGGTCACCTGGGACGGCGCCGGCGCGGCGTCCCCCTCGGCCCGCGCAGCCTCACCGACGGCGCCGTTCGCGAAGCCGTCCAAGAGGAGCAGGATGGCGAGCACCAGGCCGCCGAGCGACAGCAGGATCCAGTGACCCCGCGGTTCACCGCGTCTCATGCTCAGCCGCTCTTCCGCTTCTTGCCGTACGCGGGAGGCGTCGCCTGCGATCTGCCGGGCCGAGCCGTCGCGGTGCCCGTCGCCGCCGGCGCGGGCGTGCCCGGCGAGGCGGCGGGCGCCGCGGGGGCGGCGGATGTCCCGGGCGCCGCCGATGCCCGGGGCGCCCCGGACGGCGCGGTGTGCCGGGGACGCACGGCGGCGGGCGGCTCCTTCGTCTTTCCGGCCGGGACGCTCGGACGGCTCAGCTTCACCTGCGGCTTGGCGGACGGCCCGCTCCACGGCGTCAGCGGGACGTCGGCGCCGGTGGTCATGCCGAGGCCGAGCGCGCCCAGGAACACCAGGAGCAGCGCCCCGACGAGCAGGCCGAGCCGCCGTCCGAGCCGGGCACGCCACCCGGTCGCGTCGACGAAGACCGGCTGCGCCTCGTCCGGCAGCGCCTCCGGAACGGGTCCCGGAAGCGGCCGGGTCAGCGGCGGAGCGGCCGGCGCTATGCCGGTGACAAGGAGCTCATCCCGGTCATGTGAGGCATTGCGGATCATCTTCGTCCGTCTCGTGCGCGGGGATCGGCCGGGCGGCCGCGGGAGGGGGTTCACTGCGTCAGCGCGAACCCGCGCGTACGTGTCACACCACGGTGCAAATGCCTGCACAATGGCGCGGTGGACGAGGACGAGCTCGGCCGGGCACTGCGCGCGGCGCAGAACGGCGACGAGGAGTCCTTCCGCATGCTCTACCGCGACGTGCAGCCGCGCCTGATCCGCTTCGCCGGGGCCATCGTCGGAGCGGACGCGGAGGACGTGACGTCGGAGGCGTGGCTGCAGATCGCCCGTGACCTCCCGACGTTCCGCGGCGACCTCGACGGCTTCCGCGGCTGGACCGCGACGATCACCCGGCACCGGGCGCTGGACCACCTGCGCCGCAGGTCCCGCCGCCCCGCCTCCGACCTGCCGGTCGAGGAGCTGGTGACGATGGCCGCGGCCGCCGACACCGAACTCGACGCCATCGACGGGCTCGCCACCGAGGAGGCGCTGCGGCTCATCGCCGACCTGCCCCGCGACCAGGCCGAGGCGGTGCTGCTGCGCGTCGTCGTGGGCCTCGACGCCAAGTCCGCGGGCAAGGTCCTCGGCAAGCGCGCGGGCGCCGTGCGGACCGCCGCCTACCGCGGCCTGCGGCGCCTCGCCGAGCGGCTGCCGGCGCCCCGCGCCGACGCCGCGGACACCCGTCCCCTCGTCCGGGGTGACAGAAACGGCGGCAGTGGCGCTGAAGGGGTGACATGAGAGACCACGAGCCCGGACGGCTGGATCCGCGCGCCGCCGAGCGGCTGCTCGACGGCGCCGGCGGGCACCCCGAGCTGCGCGAACTCCTCGCGGCGGCCGCCGCCCCCGGCCGCCCAGAGGAGCTCGCCGGAGAGGACGCCGCCGTTGCCGCCTTCCTGGCGGCGCCCCGGACGGCCCGCGCCTCCCGGACGGCGCGCCTGCGCCGGTTCCTCACCGCCAAGGTCATCGCGGTGGTGGGCGGCTCGATCCTGCTGTCCGGCGGCGTGGCCTACGCGACCGGGAACTTCCCCGGCCAGGGCCCGGCGCCCGCGCCCTCGCCGACGCCCCGAGAGCACAAGGGCCGCGAGCAGGGCGGCGCGCCCGGGTCCCGCACCTCGCAGCGTCCCGGGACGGCGCCCTCGTCCAAGCCGTCCCAGGAGCCAGGCAAGTCCGGCGAGCACGGCAAGACGACCGCGCCCGGCCAGCAGAGGAAGACCGAGACCCCGAAGGCGAAGCCGACGACTCCGCGCGGCCCGGGGAACAACAACGCCACGACCCGCCCGAGCATCCCGGCGAAGAAGAGCAAGAGCGGCTCCCAGGGCAACGGGGCCGCCAACAGCGGTACGTCGGACGGCACCGTCCCAAGCGACGGCGCCACGACCGGCACTCCCCTCCTCAGCGGCGGCAACTCCCGGCGCTGATCCCCGCCCGCGTCCTCCGGACCGGCGACGCGCCACCGGACGCTCCGGTCGGGGGCGAAGGTCAGAGACAGCCCTCGAACTGCGGCACCTGCACGTCCGACAGGTCCAGCCCGGACGTGCCGAACCACTTGCGCATGAACTTCGCCATCGTCCCGTCCTGGTACATCTGGGTGATCGCCGTGTTGAGCGCCTCGCAGCCGTCCAGATCCCCGCGGCGGATCGCGATCGCCGTCCGCCGCTCGCCGAACCGGGCGTTCAGCAGCCGGAAGCCGGCGCCCCGCCGCGTCTTCATCCCGGCCAGGATTGTGTCGTTCGTGGTGATCGCGTCGATCCGGCCGTCCGCGAGCATGCCCATGCACTCCTCGCAGGACCGCGCCGCCACCGGCACGGCCGGCACCTCCCGCTCGACCGTCACCGCCTCGGCCGCGCCCGCCCCCATGACGGCGCAGATCCTCCGGCCCTTCAGGTCGCGGACGCCGCGCACGCCGTGCTCGTCGGCGCGGACGAGGATGTCCTGGTACGACGTGAGGTAAGGGCCCGCGAAGGAGAACCGCTCCTTCCACTTGGGCTCCAGCCAGAACGTCAGCACCATGTCGACGTCCCCGTCCTGGAGCAGCCGTTCCCGGTCCCGCGCCAGCGCCGGGACGAAGCGAACCTTCTTTCCCATCCGCGCGGCGAGGTAGCGGGACACGTCCACGTCCAGGCCCTCGTACGTGCCGTCCGGGCCCTTGAACCCGATGCCCGGCAGGTCCGGCCGGACGCCCGCCGTCAGCGTGTCCCCGTCGAGGATGGACGCCTCGTCGCGGCTCGCGCACCCGCCGAGCAGGAGGCAGCCCGCCAGTGCCGCCGCGATCGGTCGCCGCATGGTCCGTCCCCTCGCACGGCCCTGGTCAGGGCGCATCCGCCATCAAGATCGCAGGGCGGCCCGGCGCCCCTCCACCCGGTGGCCGGATCCGGCCCCCGACCGCCGCCCGGCCGGGGCGGGGCCGCGCTGGTGCGGCCGTCCGCGACGGCACCGCACCGGCGGCGGCCACGGGCCTTCCGGGAAGCCGTAAACATTCCGTAAACGGTGTCCGCGAAGCTGTGGGCACTGGAAACAACCGCGGAGAACCGCGGGACCGAAGGAGAAGACGATGCGGAAGTTCAAGCTCCAGGTGCAGGTCAGCGCTGACGGCTACATGGCCGGCCCGAACGGCGAGATGGACTGGATGAAGTTCCCCTGGACCGAGGACATCGGCGAGTACATCAACGGGCTGATGGAGCCGGTGGACACCATCGTGCTGGGCCGCAAGCTCGCCGAGGGGTTCATCCCGGCCTGGGAGTCCGGGCCCCAGGGCGAGACCCAGGAGGCCATCGACCAGATGAACAACACGCCCAAGGTCGTGATCTCCGACAGCCTCAGCGAGTCGCCGTGGAAGAACGCGGAGGTCGCGGGCGGCGACCTCACCGAGACCGTGAACCGGCTGAAGTCCCGCCCCGGCGGCGACATGATCGTCTACGGGGGCGGCACGCTCGTCCGCGACCTGATCGGCCGGGGACTGCTCGACGACCTGTACCTGTTCGTCAACCCGACCGCGATCGGCACCGGCATGCCGGTGTTCCCGGAGGGGTCCTACCAGCGCCTCGACCTCGTGGAGTCGCGCGTGTTCGACTGCGGCATCGCCGTCATGCACTACAGGCCGCAGAACGCGTGACGTCCGGCACGCCGATGGAGCGGGCGCAGCCCCGCCCGCTCCGCCGGAGCCGGTCCGGCCCGGCATGACCGGCCCGCGGCCGGCCGCTCACTGCAGGAGGTGGCGCAGCGTCCCGTCGCCGGCGACGGAGCGGTAGTAGCAGGTGGGGCGGGGCTCCCCGGACGGCAGGTTCGTGTGGCAGGCGCCGCCGGTGGTGCGGTTCACGAGGTAGAGCAGGGAGTTCTGCTCGCAGTTGACGCGGACGTCGACCAGTTCGAGGACGTCCCCGGAGGTCGCGCCCTTGCGCCACAGCTCGTTGCGGGACGTCGACCACAGGACGGCGATCCGCTCGTCCAGGGTCGCCTTGAGCGCCTGGTCGTTCGCGTATCCGATGAACAGGACCTCTCCGCTGCCCGCGTCCTGCAGGACCACCGGGACGACCCGCGCCCCGGTCGCCGCGACGCCCGCGAGCTTGTCGAAGTCCAAGGTGAGCCGGGTGCCTTCTTCGAGTTCGTTCACCCCGCCATCCTGCCCGCCCGCGGCGCCGACCGTCTCCCCTGACACGGGCCGAGTCCCTCCGCCGGAGACGCTCCGGCGGATCACGGGCCGACGGCGACTCCCGCTCCCGCCTCGTCCCCGGCGCGGTCGTCGCGTCCGGCGCGTTCGGCGGTGCCCCGCCCGCAGCGCCGGCAGGCGCCGCGGCGCCGCAGATGGTAGGAGAGCGTGGCGGCGCCGAGCGCCGCGCCCCACGCAACGAAGATCACGCCCGGCAGGCTCACCGCCCACAGGCCGGGTTCCAGGTCGACGCGGAGGTTCATCAGGCCCGCGGGGACGAGCGCGACCGCGACGACGGACGCCGGGACGATCGCCAGCGCGGGCGGCACCCGCTTTCCGGCCTTGAACCAGATCCACCGCGGATACACCGCGCCCCAGCGGTGGACGAGGCCGTGGGTGAGGACGCCGCCGAGGAGCGAGGCGATCGCGAACCCGAGACCGGCCTCCAGCATCCCCGGCGTGTCCTGCATCATCCGCTCGAAGTCCTCGGTGATGCCGAGCGGCCAGCCGAAGTACCAGGCGACGCGGGTCACCTCGTACGGGAGGCTCGCGGCGCATGCGGCCCAGACGGCCCACCTGCCCCAGCGCAGGGCCGATCCTGGGGAGGTCCAGTGGGCGGCCGGACGGTCGCCGCGCCCGCAGTGGACGCAGGCGCCGCCCGTCCGGCGCTGGTAGGCGAGGGCGGTCGCGGCCCAGAGCACGCCGCCGGCGAAGAGGACGAGGAGGTTCACCCGGTGCCAGTAGAGGATGTCGCCCACCCCGCCCTGCGCGCCGGGCACCCCGGTGAACGCGAACACCACGAGCAGCGGTGCGAGCGCGACGAAGGCGATCAGGAAGTAGTCGGGGATGACGAGCGCGAAGGTGACGGCCTGCGCCCAGGCGAGGCCGAGCAGCGCGTTCCGGAGGGCCGGGCGGCCGCGGCCGCGTGCCATCACCACGCCGAGGACGGCGCCGGCGGCCCCGACGGCGGCCATCGCGGGCGCGGTGACGCCCACGTCGGCCCCTTCCAGGACCGACCCGGAGAGGTGGTCCTCGTCCACCGGGCCGAAGGGGTAGCCGGAGCCGCCCATGGCCCAGAAGAGCCCGAGCGCCCCGTAGAGCAGTGACCACGCCGCGGCCGCGTAGCCGGTCCAGGTGGGCCACGCTCCCCACCAGCGGAAGATCCATCTCGAAGTGCGCATGCCTTCAGCGTGGGCGCGCCGCGAGTCCCGCGAACATATGCCTTTCCGCACGTTACGGGGCGGTCAGGGCGGGGCGATGTGCCGTTCGGCAGGGGGACCGGCCCCGTCATCGCTGCCTAAGCTCGAACCGTGCGAAACGGACTCGTGCGAAGGACGGGCCTGTCCGCGGCCGGAGCGCTGGTGCCGCTCGGCGCCGCCGCCGCGCCGGTCTTCGGCTGGGCCGCCGTGCCGGGCGCGGTCGCGATGGCGGGCGCCCTCGCCGCGCTCGCCATGCGGCCCGCCAGGCGGGACGCGACCTGGATCGCCGCCGCGGTGGCGGGCGGTGTCTCGCTCGCCGCGACGGCGGCGGCCTGGTCGTCGCCCGGCGCGCGGTTCCAGGAGGGTGAAGGGCCGGAGAACCTGCTGGGGCTGGTCGAGGTCGCCGCCCTGACGGTGCTGGTGGCGGTGGTCGTCCGGGTGGCGGCGTTCCGCGGTGCGCTGGTCGGAGCCGGTCTCGCAGGTCTGGCGGTGCCGTGCTGGATCCTGCGCTTCGGCGTCCCTGGAGCGGCCGGGCTCGCCGCCCTCGCCGCGTGGGCGCTGCCCCCGGTGCTCGCCGTGACGACCGGGCTCTACCTGCGCTCGCTGGACGACCGCCGGCGCCGGTCGGTCGCGTCCGCGCGGCGGCGGCAGCGCCTTGAACTGGCGAGCGACCTGCACGACTTCGTCGCCCACGACGTCAGCGAGATGCTCGCGCAGGCCCGGGCCGGCCAGATCCTGGCCGAGCGCGACCCGTCCGCGGCCGCGCGGACCTTCACGATCATCGAGGAGGCGGCGCTCCGCGCGATGGCGGCCATGGACCGCACCGTGGGGATGCTCCGCGCCGACGCCGGTTCCGAAGAGGGCGGGCCGGCCCTGGCGCCGGCCCCGTCGCTGTCCGACCTCCCCGACCTGGCCGCGAGGTTCACCGCGTCCGGCAACGCCCCCGTCCACCTGGACCTCGACCCCGACCTGGACGTGCCGCGCGAGGTGGGGACGACCGCCTACCGCATCGTGGTGGAGGCGCTGACGAACGTGCGCCGCCACGCCCCTGGCGCGGGCCGGGTGGACGTGAGCGTGCGCGGCTCGGCGGGGGACGTCCGCTCACTGCGGGTCCTCGTCACCGACGACGCACGGGGCGGTGCGGCGGGTCCGCCCGCGAGGCGGGGCGGGGCGGGTCTGCCGGGCCTGCGCGAACGGGTCGAGATGCTGGGCGGCACGCTGACCGCCGGCCCGCGCGACCCGTACGGATGGCAGGTCGCGGCCGTCCTGCCGCTGGGCGACCGGACCCGGCGCGCGAGGCGGCGCTGACCGGCCCGGGTGAAATGATGGCGGACATGACGACGCGCATCCTGATCGCCGACGATCAGGAGCACGTCCGGGGCGCGTTCCGGATCATCCTGGACGCGCAGCCCGACCTGACCGTGATCGCGGAGGCGGCGGACGGCGCCTCGGCCGTCGAGCAGGCCCGCCTGCTGCGCCCCGACGTCGTGCTCGCCGACGTCCGCATGCCCGGGATGGACGGGCTGGAGGTCACCCGGATCCTCGCCGGACCGGACGCCGCCGACCCGATCCGCGTCGTGGTCGTCACCACGTTCGACCTCGACGAGTACGTGCACACCGCGCTGCGCAACGGCGCGTGCGGGTTCCTGCTCAAGCGGTCGAGCCCCGCGCTGCTGGTGGAGGCGGTGCGCGCGGCGGTGTCCGGCGACACGCTGATCAGCCCGCAGATCACCGTCCGGCTGCTGCGCCGGCTGGCCGAGCGGGCGGACCGGCCCCCCGCGGGCGGGCGGCTGTCCGAGCGGGAGGCCGAGGTCGCGCGGCTCGTCGCGCGCGGGCACACCAACGGCGAGATCGCCGAGGCGCTGTTCATCTCGCCGGGCACCGTCAAGAACCATGTCGCCGCGATCCAGCGCAAGGTCGGGGCCCGCAACCGGGTCGGGATCGCGGCCTGGGCATGGGACAGCGGCCACATCACCGGCATATAGCGGCCGCCCGCAGCGGCGTGCCCCGGCACGTCACGACCGCCGCCGCAGGAGCGTCGCCGTGGTGTCGTCGGCGGGCAGGAACGCTTCGAGACGCAGCTCGGAGAGCGTGACGTCCACGGCGGTCGCGAACGAGGTCAGCGTCGTGATCAGGCGCAGCTCGCCGTCCGGTACCCGCAGCCGGAGCGGGACGGCGAAGCCGAGGTGGTCGCCCGCCGGCTCCACCCGGGGCAGGTAGCCGTCCAGCTCGTCGACGAACTCCGTCAGGGCCGGGTCGGGGACGCGCCGCGCCTGGTCGCGGAGGCTGCCGGTGATGTGCCGGCCCCATTCGGCGAGGTTCTCGACGCGGCGGGCCGTCCCGTCCGGGTGCAGGGCGAGGCGCAGCACGTTGACCGGCGGTTCCAGCAGCGCGGGCGCGGCGCCCTCGGTGAGGACGCCGAACGCCGGGTTGGCGGCGACGAGCTCGCCGTACGGCCGGACGACGACCGCCGGGTACGGCATGTGCCCGTCGAGGATGCGTTCCAGGGCCTCGCGCACCGGGCCGAGCTCGGGGGCGTCCAGGCCCGACTCGGTGTAGACCGGCGCGTAGCCGGCGGCGAGCAGGAGCCCGTTGCGCTCCCGCAACGGCAGCTCCAGGGATTCGGCGAGCCGCACCACCATGGCGCGGCCCGGCTGGGAGCGGCCCTGTTCGAGGAAGCTCAGATGGCGCTGGGTCGTGTCGGCCCTGATCGCCAGTTCGAGCTGGCTGAAGCGCCGGCGCGTCCGCCATCGCCGCAGGTCGCGCGCGAACGTCCCGGGCTCCGCCACCACTGTCATGCCCCCATTCCACACCGGGCGCCCGCGCCGGCTCCATTCCCTGCAGGGAATCGCGGAGCCGCAGGGCGGCCCGCAGACTGCCGCACATGAGCACTCAACTCGATGTGAAGCGATTGGCCGACCGCTATGTCGCCCAGTGGAACGAACCCGACCCGGCGGCGCGCAGCGCGCTCGTCCGCGAACTGTGGACGTCCGACGCGGTCCACGTGCTGGTCGACCCGCCGCAGGAGGTCCGGGAAGCGGCCGCGGCGCTCGCCGTCCCCGCGCCGTTCCTGGAGGTCCACGGCCACGACGCGCTGGACGCCCGGGTGGGCCGCGCCTACGAGATGTTCGTCGCGTCCGGCGAGCACGTCTTCGCCGCCGAGGAGCCGGCCGAGCTGCTCCCCAACGTGGTCGCCATCCGCTGGTCGATGGTGACGACCGGGGGACGCGAGGCCGTCGGCGGCGGGCTGGACGTCCTCTCCCTGGACCCCGCCGGCCGCATCCGGACCGACCACCAGTTCATCGCCCCGTGACGCGCTTCACGAAGATCGTCCGCACCCGGGACGGCCGATCGGCGTTCGAGAACGGCGAGCTGGCCCTCGACCGCCGGATCGTCGCCGAGGGAGTGCCGGCCATGGCGATCGGCGAACTGGGGTCGAGCGGCGGCGTCCAGTTCCTGAGCAGTGCCGCGTTCGACAGCGCACCGCACCCGGCGCCCCGCGAGCAGTGGGTCGTGATGCTGCGCGGCACCATCGAGGTGACCGTCGGCGACGGCGACCGGCGTCGCTTCGGCCCCGGTGACCTGGTGCTCGCCACCGACACCACGGGCACCGGGCATGTGACGACCGGGGTGGGCGACGCGCCGTTCGAGGCGCTGTTCATCCCGGTCTGACCGCGCGGCCGCGGGCGGACGGCGGTCAGGTCGGCGCCCCTTCCGCGCGCAGGGCGAGGGCGCCGAGGACGGCGTAGCCGCCGGTGATCGCCGTCAGGCCGGCCGCCGGTCCGCGCGGCACGTCCCCGCGGACCACGTGCGCGAGCCCGGCGGCGGTGTCGCAGGCGTCCACCATCAGGCAGAGCCTCCGCCAGCGCCGCCGCGCCCGCGGATCGCTCAGCAGGTAGCCGAGGCCGAGCGCGACGGCCCGGCTGCCGAAGACCCGGATCAGGTACCTGAGCTCGGGGCCGTCGCGGTCGCCCATGCCCGCCAGCCGCACGTTGAGGCCGGGCGCGGCCAGCGCCAGCGCACCCCACGCCACCCGGCCGCCCGCAAGCATCTCCAGTGTTCGCTCCATGCCGCGACCCTCCCATCACGCCCCGCCACGAACCGATTACCTCGGAGGTAAGGCCGCGATCCGGCACAGCCCGCCGGCCGCCCTGCGCCGGCACGGGCGATCCGGCGAAGCCTCGGCTCCGGCGCGCTCCGGCAAGGGCCGATCGCCTGGGACATGAGACCGCGGTCGGTCAGGTGGTGAGGATGGAGCGCACCGTCGCGGACACGACGCGGCCGGTCTCCTCCTCGTCCAGCCGCTCGGCGCGGGTCTCCTCGGCGGCGCCGTGCAGGACGTACTGGACCACGTTGACCAGCCATGTGATCGGCAGGTCGGTGCGGAACACGCCCTCGTCCTGGCCGCGGCGGACGATGTCCTCCACGCGCTTCGCCGGATCGGCGTGCAACTCGCGGACGCGCCCCGCCGGAAGGGCCTCCTGCGCCGCCATGAGCAGCGCCCTGGATTCGGCCACGAGGGCCCAACTGGACTCCACCAGCCGGGTGAGCGCCTCTTCGGGGCTCCCGGACAGGTCGAGGCCCGACAGCTTCTCCTCGCCGACGCGCAGCGCGTCGGCGAGGGCGGCCTCGACCAGGTCGGCCCGGTTGCGGAAGTGGCCGTAGAGCGTCATCCGTCCGACACCGGCCGCCTTGGCGATGTCGTCGATGCTCGCGCCGGGGTCCCGGCCCAGGCACTCGCGTGCGGCGGACACGATGCGGGCGATGTTGCGCTCGGCGTCTGCGCGCCGGCGCCGGCCCGGGGCGGCGGAGGACATGCCCGCATCCTAACTCGTACATCGAAGTACGTGTTACTCTCCTAACTCGTATGGTCCTATACGAGTTATTGAGGAGAAGTCGTCATGACAGACACCGGTCACGACGCGGCCGCGCGGCCGCATCCGCTGCGCTGGCGCATCCTGGGGCTGCTCGGCGTGGCCCAGCTCATGCTGATCCTCGACGTCACGGTCGTCGCGATCGCGCTGCCGCACATGGAGACCGACCTGGAGCTGAGCCGCCAGGCCGTGACCTGGACGGTCAGCGCCTACACCCTGGCGTTCGGCGGCCTGATGCTGCTCGGCGGGCGGACCGCCGACCTGTTCGGGGCCAAGCGGGTCGTCCTGGCCGGCCTGCTGGTCTTCACGGCCGCGTCGCTGGTGACGGGCCTGGCCGGATCGGCCGCGGTCCTGCTGGGCGGCCGCGTCGCCCAGGGGGTGGGGGCGGCGATGCTGTCCCCGTCGGCCCTGTCCCTCGTGGTCACGCTGTTCCAGGGGGACGAGCGGAACAAGGCGCTCGGCGTCTGGTCCGCGCTGGGCGGCGGCGGGGCCGCCCTCGGCGTCCTGCTGGGCGGAGCGCTCACCGCCGGTCCCGGCTGGCCCTGGGTGTTCTTCGTCAACGTCCCCATCGGCCTGGTGATCTTCGCCGCGCTCGCCCGGATGCTGCCGCGCCACGAGGCGGCCGCGTTCCGCCCCCGGCTCGACGTCCTCGGCGCGCTGCTGGTCACCGCCTCGTCCGGCGCCCTGATCTACGCGTTCATCCGCGCCGGCGACGCCGGCTGGCTGGACCTCGGCACCGGCTGGCCGGTGCTGCTCGCCGCGGTCGGCTACCTGGCGTTCGCGGCCAGGCAGAAGACCGCCGCCTCCCCCATGATGGACCTCTCGCTGCTGGCCCGCCGCCCTGTGGCCACCGGCACGTTCCTGATCGTGACCGCGACGGCCCTGATGATCGCGATGTTCTTCCTCGGCACGTTCTACTTCCAGCACGCCCGGGACTACGGCGCGCTGCGCACCGGCCTGCTGTTCCTGCCGATCGCGGTCGCGACGATGGCCGGCGCCAACCTCACCGGGCGGACCATCGCCGCCGCGGGACCGCGCCGCCTCGCCGTCGCCGGGCTCGTCGCCGCCGCCGCCGGCATGGCGATCCCGGCCGTCTCGCTGCACCCCGTGACGGTCGTGGCCGGCACGGCGATCGCGGGCGCCGGAGCGGGCGCGATGTTCGTCGTCGCCTCCGCCACGGCCCTCGGCCAGGTGGCGCCGCACGAGTCCGGCATCGCGTCCGGCATCGTCAGCACCTTCCACGAGTTCGGCGCGTCGATCGGGGCCGCCGTCATATCCAGCGTCGCGGCCGCCAGCCTCACCGGCGACACCCTCGACGGCTTCACGAACGGCTTCGTCCTCGCCGCCGCCACCGCGGCCGTCGCGACCCTGGCGTCCGCCGTCCTCACCCCGGGCCGTCCCGCCGCCGCACCGGACCAGGCGCCGGCGGACGCTTGACCCTGACGCGCGGGTCACTGGAGCACTTCAGCATGGTGGAGGTGGACGTGCCTGTGCCGGCGGAGGGGGAGGTGCTGGTCCGCAACCGCTACTTCCAGGTCTCCCGGCGCGCCCTCAGACCTCGAACAACCGACGGATCCCGGACAGCGGACCGGAGGGGGACGCAGGCTGCTCCGGCGCGGCGGACAACGACCACCGGGCAGACCCCGCGGCGTGGACGACGATCAACCCGCGCCCACAGATCCGGGCACTTCGGCGGTCTTCGTCCCGGAGGTCGTACATCAAGGTCCTCAGCCTGCCGAACCGGCACTGCTCCCAGCGACGGTGCTCCCTCATACAGCGGTACTCGACCTCCCAACCGGACGGGCCGGCGACATGGATGCCGAGGACGGCCGGTGCCTTCGCACGGTAAACGAGTACCTCGGCGCCGCTCCCCTGGTATTCGCGGACCAGTTCCACGGCCTCGCTGAGCGGATGCAGCCGGACCGTCCATGCCCCGGTACCCCGGTGCACTTCATCGGGAGCGATCCGCAGGTGCGTCGGGGCCTCGAAGACGTCCGGGGTCGTCTCAAGATAGAAGCGAGCCCGCGCGCTGCCCCCGAGGAAGCGAGTCCTGAGGGTCTTCGGCCTGCTCTGCTCGGCCCTGACCAGTACGGAGTTGAACTCGGTGGATCCCGTACCGTTCCTGGTCACCTCCATGATGGCCGACCGGCCGGGCTCGGGCCAGTCGATCGGGACCGTGTACGCCCGCTCGTTGCTCCCCGAGTAGGAGAACCGCCGGTTCGACAGCGGCTGGGGCCCTGGCGGCTCGCCGCGTTCGCGTGCGGCGCGGGAGACGTCTACGGGCACCGGCAGCCCGTGGGCGCGGGCATCCATACGGACCAGGGCGTTCCTGGCGTTGGCGAGTTCCTGACGGACCTGCTCGAAGTCACGGGAGTCGAGGGCGTCCCTGGCGTTGGCGTAGCCGTCGAGCACACGCCGGTAGTCCTTCATGGACTCCGGCGGCACGCCGGGCGCGGCCGGGTCGAAGGTGAGCCCACCGATCTCTTCGCCCAGCTCCGTGACTGTTTCGGTGAGTTCGGCGATCCGCCGGTCCGGTGTTCGTACACCCCCGTCCCGGACGGCGTCGGCCGCGGCGGCGGTGGGATTCGGCGGCGCCGCCGAGCGCCGCATCCGGAAGACGAAGAGGAAGGGCAGGGCGCTGGCAAGCCCCAGTGCATAGCCGAGTACGAGATCCACGGCGGCCCTCCCGGCACCCCTGGCGCTCCGATGCAGAGGACCAGATCACATGATCGTAAGCCACCCTCGTGCCGCCGCGGTGACCAGCCGGGCCTCCGCCGGCAGGGGCACCCGCCCGGCGGCCCGGTGCGGCTCGGGAGGCGGAGCGGTCGACGAGATCCCCTGGTGGTGAACAGGTAGGGCGCCCAGTCATCTGACAGATGAGCCGCCCGCAGAGGTCTCCATAGCTTCGGACGCATCATCAGACCGCGCCCTTGAAGGGAGATACCGATGACCAAGGCACCGCTGCGCGTCGCGATCATCATCGCGAGCACGCGCGAGGGACGGTTCGGGCCGACCGTGGGGGACTGGTTCGCCGAGCAGGCCCGGCAGCGCGAGGACCTGATCGTCGACGTCGTCGACGTGGCGGACGAGCCGCCGCCGTCCGCGCTCGGGGCGAAGGCGTCCGAGCGGTTCGCGCGGGTGACCGCGACGCTGCGCGAGGCCGACGCCTTCGTCGTGGTGACCTGCGAGTACAACCACAGCTTCCCCGGCACGCTGAAGAACCTGATCGACACCCACTTCCACGAGTGGCGGGCCAAGCCGGTCGCGTTCGTCTCGTACGGGGGGCTCGCGGGCGGGCTGCGCGCGGTCGAGCACCTGCGGGCCGTCTTCGCCGAACTGCACGCCGTCACCGTGCGCGACACCGTCAGCTTCCACAGCCCGTGGAACTGGTTCGGCGGCGACGGCCGGCCGAACGACCCCGAGGGCGCGTCCGCGGCGGCCAAGGGGATGCTCGACCAGCTCGCCTGGTGGGGGCACGCGCTGCGCGACGCCCGGGCCGTCCGCCCGTACGGGAGCTGAGATGACCGCGACGGCGGAGGCCCCGCCGCGGGAGCGGACGGGGCCGGACCCGATGGCGGTCGCGCTCGTCCTCGTCCTCGGCTCGATCATGATCACGCTGGACACCACGGTGGTGAACGTCGCGATCAATCGGCTGTCCCAGGAGTTCCGCGCGCCGCTCGGCACGATCCAGTGGGTGGCGACCGGGTACTCGCTGGCGCTCGGCGCGGTGATCCCGTCCAGCGCGTGGGCGGTCGGGCGGTTCGGCGCCCGCCGCCTCTACCTGGGCGCGATCGCGGCGTTCGGGGCCGGGTCGCTGCTGGCCGGGCTGGCGTGGAACATCGAGTCGCTGATCGCGTTCCGGGTCGTGCAGGGGTTCAGCGGCGGGCTGGTGATGCCGGTCGGCATGACGATCCTGCTGCGCGCCGCCGGGCCGGAGCGGCTCGGCCGGCTGATGAGCACGCTCGGCCTGTCGATCCTCGTCGGGCCGCTGGCCGGGCCGGTCCTCGGCGGCTGGCTGATCGACGAGGTTTCGTGGCGGTGGATGTTCTTCGTGAACCTGCCCGTGGCGGCGGCCGTCGTGGTCCTCGTCCTGCGGGTCTTCCCGCGCGACGTCCCGGCGGAGGGTCGGCCGCTGGACCTTCCGGGCCTGCTGACGCTCTCGCCCGGCATCGCCCTCGTGCTGTACGGCGTGACGACGGGCGGCGACCGCGGCGGGTTCGGCTCGCCGGGCGTCCTGGCGCCGATGGCCGCGGGCGCGGCGCTGGTCATCGCGTTCGCCGTCCGGGCGCTGACGGCCCGGCATCCGCTGATCGACCTGCGCGGGTTCCGGGACCGGACGTTCGCCGCCGCGACCGGCACGCTGACGCTGTTCTCGTTCGGCTACTTCGGCTCGATGCTGCTGCTCCCCCTGTACCTGCAGGTCGTCCGGGGCGAGAGCGCGACGATGGCCGGGGTGATCGGCATCCCGTTCGCGCTCGGCTCCGGGACGGCGATGCAGGTCGCGGGCCGCATCGCCGACCGGGTGCCGCCGGGGCGGCTCGTGCCCGTGTCGGTCGCGACCGCCCTCACCGGGTTCGCGCTGTTCACCGCCCAGCTCGACGCGGACGCGTCCTACTGGGGGCTGTGCGCGACGATGCTGCTGATGGGCGCGGGCGGCGGCGCGACGATGATGCCCGCGATGGCGGCGGCGACCCGCGGCCTGCCGCACGACCGGGCCCCGGCGGCGAGCGCGACGGTCAACCTGCTCAACACGATGTCGGGCGCCGTCGGCATGGCGGCGGCGTCGGTCGTGCTGTCCGCGCTGATGAGCGGCCTGGTGCCGGACGGGGAGGGCGGCCCGCTCCAGGCCGTCCACAGGCTGGGACCGGGCGGGCACCGGGCGCTCGCCGGGCCGCTGGCGGACGCGTTCCAGCACACCTACCTCTTCGCGGTGGCCATGCTGGCCCTGGCCCTGATCCCGGCGCTGCTGCTGCCGCGCAAGAAGGCCGAATGACCGTGCGGGCCCCCGGCCACGGGAGCCGGGGGCCGCACCGGGAGGCTCAGACCTCCTTGAGGAAGCCGGAGTCGACCGCGAAGTCGGCCCCGGTGGTGCTCGCCGACCGCGGCGACGCAAGCAGCACGACCACGTCCGCGACCTCCTGCGGCGTCGCGAGGCGGCCGGTCGTGAGGCTCATCATCTCGGCCGCGCCGCCGTCCAGCACGGCGTCGCGGTCGGAGCCGGTGGCCCCGGCGATGATGTCGGCGGCGCCGCCCTCGTCGGTCCACCACGGCGTCCGGACCGGGCCCGGCGACACCGAGTTGACCCGCACGCCCTGCGGGGCGAACTCCTCCGACAGCCCCTTCGTCAGGTTGTTCAGCGCCGCCTTCGCCGCGTTGTAGTCGTAGTTCATCGGCCCGGGGCGCCGCCCGTTCCCCGACGACACGTTGACGATCGACGCCGCGTCGCTCTCCAGCAGGTGCGGCATCGCCGCCCGGACCGCGCGGACCACTGCGAACAGGTTGAACTCGAACATCGCACGCCAGTCGTCGTCCGACGGGGTCAGGAACCCGAACCGGGGCAGCATCGCCCCGGGCGGCGGCCCGCCCGCGTTGTTGACCAGGACGTCGAGCCGGCCGAACTCCTCCACCGCCCGCTCCACGACGTGCGCCGGGGCGGCGGCGTCCATCAGGTCGGCGGACACGTGGAGCAGGTTCGGCCCGGCGAGCGCGTCCAGTTCCCCGCCGGGCTTGCGGGACACGGCCACGACGCGGGCGCCCTCGTCCAGCAGCGTCCGCGTGACGGCCGCCCCGATCCCCTTCGACGCTCCGGTGACGATCGCGACGCGTCCGGCGAGCCGCAGGTCCATGGGTACCCCTCTCATAGGCGAGCGCGCCCGCCTCGGACGCGCCTCGCCCTCTGAACCCCGCCCCGCCGCCCCCGGTTGCACCGCGAGCGCGCGCACCGTCCGGCACGCGGGCGGATCAGAGCCAGCCGGCGTTGCGGGAGATCCGGATGGCGTCGATGCGGTTCCGGGCGTTGACCTTCGTGATGGCGTTGGAGAGGTAGTTGCGGACCGTCGCCCGCGTCAGGGAGAGGGAGACGGCGATCTCCTCGGTGGACAGGCCGCCGTCGGCGGCGCGGAGCACGTCGGCCTCGCGCGGCGTGAGCGGGCTGCTGCCGGTCTCCAGGGCGGCGGCGACCAGGTCGGGGTCGATGACGCGCTCCCCCGCGGCGACGCGCCGGATGCCGTCGGCGAGGGTCTCGGCGGGCGCGTCCTTGACGATGAAGCCTCGGACGTGGAGCTTGAGCGCGCGCAGCAGGTTGCCCGGCTGGCTGAGCCCGGTGAGGACGAGCGCCCGGCACTCGGGCATCCGCTCGTACAGCTCGCCCGCGGCGGTGAGGCCGTCCATGCCCGGCAGGTCGATGTCGACGACGGCCACGTCCGGCCGGGTCTCCAGGGCGGTGGCGACGATCCGGTCCCCGCGGTCGAGCTCCGCGACGACCTCCATGTCGTCCTCCAGCAGGATCAACGCGACCAGCGCGCCGCGGATCATGTGCACGTCCTCGGCGATCAGCACTTTGATCATCAGAGAGTCTCCTCGGGAACGTCGACGAGCAGCCGGAACCGGCCCCTCGCCCCGTCGGCGGACACGGTGCCGGACAGGGCCCGCGCGCGTTCGGCCAGCCCGGCCAGGCCGCTGCCCTCGCCCTTCGGCTCGCGCATCCCGTCGTTGACGATCTCCAGCCGGACGGCGCCGCCGCGGCGCCGCGCGGTGATGGAGCAGGTGCGGGCGTCGCTGTGGCGCAGCACGTTGGTCACCCCTTCCCGCACCGCCCAGGCGAGGACGTCCTGGACGGCCGGGTCGAGGTCGGGCAGGCGCACCTCCACCCGGGCCTCGATGCCGGCGGCGTCGAGCAGTGCGGCCACGCCCCTGGTCTCCTCCTCCAGCGACACCGAATGCTCGTTCCTGGCCACGGCCCGCATCCCGACCAGCGCCTCGCGGGCGACCAGGGTGAGGTTCTCGATCTGCGCGCGGGCCGCGGCCGGGTCCTTCGACAGCAGCCGCAGCGCGAGGTCGCCCTTGAGGGACACCGCCGCCAGGCTCTGGCCGAGCAGGTCGTGCAGGTCGCGGGAGACGCGCAGCCGCTCCCGCCCGATGGCGACCTCGGCCAGCTCGGTGCGGGTGGCCTGGAGCTCGTCGGCGATCCGCACCAGCCAGACCGACCCGCAGGTGGCCACCACGCCGATCGTGAAGCCGGCCGACAGCCAGAAGGCGGCCCACGCCACCCGCTCGACGACGCCCACGTCCGCGTAGTCGCCGGGCGGCGACATGATCAGCGCGACCAGGGTCCCCACCACGGGCAGGAGGGCCACCACGGCCGCGGCGGCCCCGCGCAGCAGCATGATCGCCGAGACGACCACGAACAGCTGCATGTCGATCCAGTTGCCGGTGAACCAGGGCATCGGCAGGTAGACCAGGACGACCAGCGCCAGGAACGTCCAGTGCCAGCCGCGCGGGCGTTCTCCGCGCACCGCGGCGAAGCTGTGCCGCAGTTGCAGGGCGCCGATGACCGACCCGACGAGGAGCGGCACCGCGGGATGCCGGGCGACGGGGCCGTCCGGGCCGCTGATCGCGTAGATCGGGGACGCCAGGATGAACGGCAGGTGCGCGGCGACCAGGAACCAGCGGGCCCGGCGCGGCGACCAGGCGGGCCCCTCCAGCCACTCGGCGGACGCGGCGCTCACCGGGCACCGGCCGCGATGTCGCCGGGTCCACCGGGTTCGCCGGGGTCGCCGGGTTCGGCCCTGGCCTCCAGACGCAGCCGTCCGTCGTGGCGGGCGACCACGATGACGCAGCGCCGGACCAGGTCGTCCTGCAGCAGGCGCGCGACGTCGGCGCGCAGCGCGGCATGGAGGGCCTCGTCGACGGTGTCCGGGACGTCTCCGTCCGGCAGGGCGACGCGGCTCTCGATGCCCGCCGCCGACAGCAGGGTCGTCGCGGTGTCCAGCGCGGCGTGCAGCGAGGTCCGCTGGTAGCCGCGGACCAGCCGCCGGGCCTCGGCCAGCGCCTGCCGCGAGCCCCCGGCGAGCGCGCGCAGCTCGGCCTCCGCCGCGGCCCTGTCGGACCCGGCCAGCGCGCCCGCCCGCTCACCCCGTACGGTGATCGACTCCAGGGCCGCGCCCACCGTCTCCCGCAGCTCCCGGTCGATCCGCAGCCGCTCGCGCGCGACCGCCCTGTCCGCCAGCGCGCGCCGCGCCGCGTGCAGCCGGCGCACCGCGCCGACCAGCCAGATCAGCAGGAACACCGGCAGGCCCTTGAGGGCCCCGGCGATCGTGAAGAACGCGGCCATGTCGGGGCGGCCGAGCAGGACCGCCAGCGGCGGCTGAGCCACCACGATCACCCCGAACAGCGCCACCGACCAGGGGCGGCGCAGCACGATGAGCACCGAGACCGCCAGCGCGTGGAACTGCCCCAGCCACAGCGCGCCCAGGTACGGCAGCACCCCGACGATGATCAGCGCCATCGCCGCGACCGTCCAGCCGGCTCTCGGGGGACGGGTCCCCCGGGCGGCGTGGCGCACGTGCCTGACGTGCAGGGGCAGATAGCCCGCCGTGGCCAGCACCGCCCCCGCGGTACGCGCCGTGTCGGTGGAGATGAGGGCGAACCGCCACAGCTCCACCGCGGGGATCAGCACGCTGTAGGCGACCGCGCCCATCGTGGCGAGCGGAACCAAGCCCGCCGCGGGTGAGGCGAGCAGATCGGTTCTCGAACGCGGTTTCAGGTGGCCCTCCACCCGTGAACCCGGGATCCACCAGGATATGCGCTCGCCCCGGGACGCGGCCGGGAAGGCGACGGCGTCCAGCACGTGACCTCCCCGGACTCTCCGCATGGCTGTCCGCCCCGATCGTTCTCGCGACGACGATCCCGCTGGCGACGACCGCCGCCCCTGGACGATCGCGAACCATTGTCGCCACCCGGCCGGGCCCGGGGGCAGATGCCGATGTCCCCGTCTGACCGATGACGTTCATCACTGCCGACTGACGACATCGGCATCTGCCGCGTTCCCCCCGGGTCGAGCGAGGCTCGACGCATCAGGACGAGCGCCCTCCGAAAGCGGCGCGCACCACCCGGTCCACGCAGGGGCACCGGAGACGGCAGAGGGAGCGAGATGACCAGGTTCGCCGGTCCGGCCATGGGTCCGGAAGAGCCGGACGCGGATGATGTCGTCCGCCTCCAGGCGGTACGCAAGACGTTCGGGAACAAGCGGAACGGCGTCGTCGCCCTCGACGACGTCACCATCGGGATCAGGCGGGGCGGCTTCACCGCGATCATGGGCCCCTCGGGCTCGGGCAAGACCACGCTCCTGCACTGCGCGGCGGGCCTCGAAAGGCCGACCTCCGGTTCGGCCGTACTGGACGGCCACGACCTGACGAGGATGCGCGAGCGGGCCCTCACGCGGCTGCGGCGCGAACGCGTCGGGTTCGTGTTCCAGGCGTTCAACCTGCTGCCGGCGCTGAGCGTGGCCGAGAACGTCGCGCTCCCCATCCGGCTCGCGGGCGGCAGGCCGCGGCGGCGGGCCGTGGACGACGCGCTGGAGCGGGTCGGTCTCGCCTCGATGGGACGGCGCCGTCCCGCCGAGCTCTCCGGCGGCCAGCAGCAGCGGGTGGCCATCGCGCGGGCGCTGATCACCGGCCCGGCGGTCGTCTTCGGGGACGAGCCGACCGGCGCGCTGGACACCCGCAGCGCCCGGGAGGTCCTCGCCCTGCTCGGCGACGCGGTCCGCGCGGCGGGGCGGACCGTCGTGATCGTCACCCATGACCCGGTGGCGGCCGCACAGGCCGACCGGGTCGTGTTCCTGGCCGACGGGCGGATCACCGACGAGATGCGCGAGCCCTCCGCCGAAGCGATCGCCGAGCGGATGACCCGGCTGGGCGCGTGGGGCCGCGACGGCGGGCGCCCGCGCGAGGAGGTGTCGTGATGCTCCGGCTCGCCCTGCGCACCCTGCGCTTCCGGAAGGGCGGCCTCGCCGCCTCCTTCGCCGCCCTGTTCCTCGGCGTGCTGATCGTCACGGCGTGCGGGGGGCTGATGGAGACCGGCATCCGCGCCGACGCGCCGCCGCGCAGGCTGGCGGGCGCGCCAGTCGTGGTGACCGGCGACCAGTCCTACCGGGTGCCGAAGTCCGGCGACGCCGAGCATGTGACGCTCCCCGAACGGGTCCGGCTCGCACCCGAACTGGTGGACGCCGTTCGGGCCGTGCCCGGTGTCGGGAGGGCGGTGCCCGATGTCTCCTTCCCCGTCGCCGTGCTCGGCCCGGACGGCCGCGGTCCCCTGCCCATGCCCGAACGGCCGGCCGGTCACGGCTGGTCATCGGCCTCGCTCGCGCCCTACACCCTGACCGCCGGGCGGGAGCCCGGAAGTCACGGCGAAGTGGTGCTGGACGTCAGGACGGCCGCCGCTGTGGGAGCGCGGCCAGGCGGCACCGTCGATCTGGCGGTACGCGGCACGGTCGAGCGCTTCAGCGTCGCCGGCCTGGCCGCGGGCCGCCCGGAGCTGCCGGCCGGGGTGTTCTTCTCCGATCCGGACGTGCGGCGGATCGCCCCACGGCAGATCGACGCGCTCGCGGTCTTCCCGGTCCCGGGCACGGGCACCGGCGAACTCGCCGGACGGATCTCCGCCGCGCTCGCGGGACACGACGCGACCGTCGCCACCGGAGGCGACCGCGGGCACGCCGAGTTCACCGACGTCCGGCCCGCGGGGGAGGTCCTCATCGTGCTGGCGGCCGTCTTCGGCGGGTTGGCGATCATGGTGGTGGTCTTCGTCGCGGCGAGCACGCTGGGGCTGTCGGTCCAGCAGCGGCAGCGCGAGACGGCGCTGCTGCGGATCATCGGCGCCACGCCGGGGCAGCTGCGCCGGATGGTCCTCGGCGAGGCGGTCGTGGCGGCCGCCGCGGCCGCCGCGCTGGCCCGGCCGCTCGGGCCCCGGGCCGGACGGGCGCTGTTCGGCCAGATCACCGGGCACGACGTGGTCCCCGCCGAGATCGCCTTCCGGCAGGGCTGGATCCCGCCGGCCGCCGCGGCCGGGGTCGCGCTGCTGACCGCCGTGGTGGCGGCGCTGGTCGCGGTCCATGGCGCGGCGACGGCCCGTCCCGCCCGCACGCTCGTCCAGGCATCCCTGCTGGACCGCCGGCTCGGCCCGCTCCGGATCGGCGCCGCGCTGGTCTGCCTCTGCGGCGCCTTCGCGCTGATGCTCGTCACGGCGATCGTGCTGTCCGGGCCGGTGGCGGCGAGCACCGCCGGACCGTCGGCGATGCTCTGGGCGGCCGGACTGGCGCTGCTGGCCCCGCTGATCGTTCCGGTCGTCGCGGCGGCGCTGCGGCCCGCGCTGCGCGCCCTGCCGGGGAACGCCGGGTACCTGGCGCTGCTGAACGTGCGGGCACGAAGGGACAGGACGGCCGCGGCCCTCACCCCGGTGATGCTCGCGACGGGGCTGGCCACCGGCCTGATCTACCTCCAGACCTCGCAGGCGGCCGACGCGCGGCACGTGTTCGCCGGCAGCCTGCGCGCGGACGCGGTGGTCACCTCGTCCACCGGAGGCGTTCCCCTCGGCCTGGTGGACACCGTCCGGGCGACCCCGGGCGTCGCGGCGGCGTCGGCGCTGGTCACCAGCACCGGGTTCGTCGAGACGCCGCGCCTCGCCGGGCAGAGCGAGGACGGGCTGGAGCTGCGCGGGGTCAGCCCGGAGGGCGCCGGCGCCACCACGGCGGTCACCGTCACCGCCGGCGCGCTCACCGACCTGCGCGACGACACTGTCGCCCTCGACGTCCGGCACGCGCGGCGGATCGGCGGCGGGGTGGGCGTGGGCGACACCGTGACGTTCCGGCTCGGCGACGGCGCGAAGGCCGGCCTCCGGGTCGTCGCGCTGTTCACCACGCGGACCGGGCCCGCGACCGTGCTGATGCCCGCACCCCTGCTGGCCCGGCACACCACGGCCGGCATGCCCGCGGAGATCCTCGTGCGCGCCGCCCCCGGCGCCGGCCGCGGCCGGCTGGCCGCCGCGCTCTCCGCGCGGGTCTCGGACCGGCCCGGCGTACGGGTCGCGGGGCGGGACGAGGCCGTCGCGGCACAGGCCGAGCAGGAGCGGACGGGCGCCTCGGTGAACTACCTGTTCGTCGCCGTGATCATCGGCTACACGGTGATCACCCTGGTGAACACGCTGATCATCGCCGCGGCGGAACGGCGGCGCGAGTTCGCGCTGCAGCGGATCGTCGGAGCCGACCGGGACCGGCTGCTGCGGATGATCACTGTCGAGGGGCTGATCGTCGCCTTCTCCGGCGTTCTCCTCGGCTGCGCCGTCGCGGCCCTGACGCTGGTGCCGTTCGGCATCGCGCTGAACGGCTCCCCGGTACCAGGCGGGCCGCCCTGGATCTTCCTCACCGTGGTCGGCTCGGCCAGCGCGCTGACGCTCGTCGTCACGCTGCTGTCGGGCCGTGCCGCCATGCGCCCGCATCCGGCGGAGGTGATGGCGAGCCCCGCGTGACCCCACCGTTCCCCGGCCTCGCGGGCACCACCCGCCGGCACCGCAAGGAGATCATCATGTACGGCATTCTTCGGCGTTCCCCAGAGCGGCCCCGCTCACGCCGCACCCCCTGGTCGGCCGTGGCGCTGGCGCTCGCCGCCTCCGCCCTCGCGGCCTGCACCGCCTCGGCCGCGACGGTGCGGACCGGAGCCTCGGACGGCACAGGGCACCGGCCACCGGTCCCGACGCTGCGCTGGGACGAACGCTGCGCCCAGGGCGGCGGCGCGTACGTCTGCGACACCGCGCGCGTCCCGCTCGACTACGACCGTCCCGACGGCCCCCAGATCAACCTCAGGGTGATCAAACGCCCGGCGGCCGACCGGCGGCGCCGCATCGGCACCCTCTTCTTCAACTCCGGCGGGCCCGGCAACGCCCTCACGTCCTATCTCCCCGCGCTCTACGACCGGTTCCCCCAGCAGGTGAAGGAGCGTTTCGACGTCGTCGGGTTCGACCCGCGCGGGGTCGGCGAGAGCACCGCCGCGCAGTGCTTCCCGACCGCCGCCGACGAGCAGGAGCTGTTCTCCCGGCTTCCCGCTGGCTTCCCGGTCGGGAAGGCCGAGGAAAGTCGGACCCTCGACGTCTTCGCCCGCTTCGCGAAGGCGTGCGCGACGCGCGATCCGGCCCTGCTGTCCCATGTCTCCACGGCGAACACGGCCAGGGACATGGATCTGCTCCGCCGGGCCGTCGGCGATCCCAAGCTCAGCTACTACGGCCTTTCGTACGGCACGCTGATCGGCGCGACCTACGCGAACCTGTTCCCGGGGCGGGTCCGCGCGATGGTCCTCGACAGCGTCCTGGAACCGGTGGCGTACACCAAGGGACGGCACGGGGAGGCCAGGCGGCTGGGCACGGCCCTGCGCCTGCGGGAGGACGTGGACCGGATGCGGACGCTGAACGCCTTCCTCGACCTGTGCGGCCGGGCCGGGTCCGCCCGCTGCCCGTTCTCCACCGGCACCGCCGAAGGGACCCACGCCAAGTACGACGCTCTCCTCGAAGCACTGCGCCACCGACCGGTCCAGGTCGGAGACGAGACCTACACGTACGCCTCGACCGTGGCCGCCGTCTCGTGGACGCTGGAGGCCACGACGGCGATCCCCGGCGCGGTGGACGCCGGGTGGCCCCAGGGCGCAGAGCTCCTGCAGACGCTCTGGCAGGGCGCCCACGGCACCGCTCCTCGCGCCCCGCACCACACCCGCGTCCAGGACACCGGAGACAGGTACGACGGTCCCGAGCAGTTCGCCGCGATCGCCTGCTCGGAGAGCCCGAACCCGCGCGACCCTTCGTCCTACCCCGCGCAGGCCGCCTGGGCCCAGGGCCGCTCCGGCGACGCGGGACGCATGTCCGCCTGGAAACTGGCCGTGTGCGCGGACTGGGCGTTCACCGACCGCGACCGCTACGCCGGCCCCTGGAACCGGCGCACGTCCGCCCCGGTCCTGGTGATCGGCGTGACCCACGACCCGCAGACGCCCTACGCCAACTCGGTGGCCCTGACGAGAGAACTGTCCCGAGCCCGGCTCCTCACCGTCGAGGGATACGGACACGGCGCCATCCAGAACAGGAGCACCTGCGCCGACGACCACCAGGCGGCCTACCTGGTGACCGGGAAGCTTCCCGCACCCGGCACCACCTGCGCGCAGGACGAGCCCCCGTTCACCGCCCCAAGCCCGTGAGCCACCCTGCGAACGCTCTCCTGACTAGTTGAGCGCGTCGTAGACGAGGGCGGCCACCGCGCCGTACGCCAGGTGGGGGACGGCGTCGGACGCCCAGTCCGACGCCGACCACTCGCGGGGGTCGGTCAGGCCGAGGGCGGTCATCGGGACGCTCGATCCGGCCATGGCCAGCCCGGTCAGGACGGCCGTCCCGACCGGCCGCGGGAGGCGCCGGCGTCCCGCCAGCAGGCCGTAGACCAGCCCGGCGCCGAGGCCCGTGCCGAAGCCGAGCATCGGGCCGAGCCCGGCCTTGCGGTTCTCGGCCTTCTCCCCTTCGCCCAGGTCGACCCCGGCGGCGTCGGCCAGCTTCTCCACGCTCTGCTCGGGCGTGCTGCTGGCCGGCCGCCCCCGGAGGGCCATATCGAGATAGGTCACCATGTTGAGTGCGGTGGTCCCGGCCGCTCCGGCGACCAGCCCGCGCGTCATCCTGTCCATGCAGTCGCGCTACCCAGCATCCGCGCGCTCCCACCTGAGATCCCGGCCGCGCCCGCGAGGCTCAGGGGTCGGCGCGCAGGTCCTCGATCAGGGCGAGGGTGCAGGCGTGTTCGTGGCGGGCGCCGACGCGCTCCCATGCGCGGGCCGAGCCGGTGAGTTCACCGGTGTCGCGGTGGAGGCGCCCGGAGGCGCGGGCGAGGCAGGCGGCGGCCCACTCGTTCTCCGCGGCGGCGTCCGACGCGGCGGCCAGGCGCTCCGGGGCGTCGGGCAGGCCGGCGGCGACGGCGAGTTCGGCCCCGGCCGCGCGCGCGTACCCCCGGTACCAGTCCTGGGGCGGGAACGCGGCGAGAGCCCGCTCCACCAGGGCCGGAGCCTCTTCGGTCCGAACGGCCCGCAAAGCGGTCCGGGCGTCGACGAACGCCGCGTAGGAGGCCAGGTAGCGGGACCGGGCGTCCCCGGCGATCCGTTCCGCGCGGGCGCGCCACAGCCGGAGGCCGTCCTCGTCGCCGAGGAGTCCGTGGGCCAGGGCGACGGCGGCGACCGAGGGCGCCGTCCACGCGAGCGGGCTTCCGGCGTCCTCGCAGGCGTCCCACAGCGTGCCGGCTTGCGACAGCGCCCCGTCGAGGTCGCCCATGAGGACCAGCGCCTGGACGAGGGTGCTCATCGCGACGGGCGACCGGTCGCCGATGAGGTCGTCGGACGCGGCGAGCCGGGCCGCCGACAGGGCCGCGGGCAGGTCGCCGGCCGCGACGGCGCAGGCCGTGGCCATGTGGTACGTGTCGGTGATCTCCGGGGCGGTGTACGGGACGTCGCGCGGCATCGCCGGGAGCAGGCCGACGCGTTCGGCGGCGATCCGGTGCGCCGCCCGGAACCGGCCCTCGGTCAGGGCGGCGATGCCGGACGCGTCCAGCGCGGCCGACAGCAGGACCGGGTCGCCGGTGGCCCTGGCGGCGGCCAACGCGTCCTCGGCCAGGGACGGGTCCGGGGTCACCTTCTCGGCGCCGTGGTTCCACGCCCTGGCGGCGGCGACATGCGCCGCCACGACCCGGTCGCGGGCGTCCCCGGCGGCGCGGGCCCGTGCCAGCAGTCCCCGCAGGCGCTCGTGGGGGATCTCGGTGTCGAATCCGGAAGGGTGCCGCTCGGCGGTCACGACGGCGAAGGCGAGGGTCACCGCCTCGCCGTCGCCGTCACCCGCACTGCGGGACTGCTCCGCCGACTCCAGCAGGAGGTCGAAGGCCCGTCCGGTCTCGATCAGGGCGTGCGCGGCGTCCGCGGCGTCCCGCAGATCGAGCGCCGCCTCGTTCGGGGTCGGTGCCCGCCGGGCCGCCTCCCGGTAATGGCCGGGCGCCTCGTCGAGGAACCGGCGGGCATAGGTGAGATGCCCCAGCGACCGGGCGAGGCGGTGCGGCACCTCCGCCCGGCCCGGCGGCGCACCCGCGAGCGCCGCGCGCAGGTCGTCGGCGACGGCGTCGAAGCGGGCGCGCCAATCGCCGTCCAGCAGGCCTTCGAGTTCGGCGGCGGTGTCCGCGGCCCATCCCAGGTACCGCCGGCGGACGACCCCCCGCGCGGCCCCGGCGACCAGCCGCTCCGCGGCGAACGCGCGGACGGTCTCCAGCATGCGCCACCGGCCCTCCGCGGTCCGGACGACGAGGCTCTTGTCGACCAGCCGCCCGAGCAGGTCGGCGACCGCCCCAGCGCCGAGGCCGGGGAAGACGGCGCCCGCGACCGCCAGGTCGAACCCGCCGACGAATACCGAAAGGCACTCGAACAGGTCCTTCTCGTCCTCGGTCAGCAGGTCGTGGCTCCAGCGGATGACCGCGCGCAGGGACCGGTGCCGCTCCACCGGCCCGCGCCCTCCGGCCAGCAGCCGCAGCACGTCGTCCAGCGCCGACAGCAGCCCGCCCGCCCCGAGGGACGCGCCGCGCGCCGCCGCGAGCTCGATCGCCAGCGGCATCCCGTCCAGCCGGCGGCAGATCTCGGCGACGTCCGCGCGGGCGGCCGTGAACCCCGGATCGGCCGCGGCGGCGCGGTCCAGGAAGAGCCGTTCGGCGTCGGAGCCCGTGGGTAGCGGCGGGACGGGAACGGTCCGCTCGCCCTGCACGCCGACGCGCTCGCGGCTCGTGGCCAGGACGGTCAGGGTGGGGCAGGCCGTCAGCAGCCGGTCGGCGAACTCGGCGGCGGCGTCGAGGAGATGCTCGCAGTTGTCCAGGACCAGCAGTGTCCGGCCCCGCGCGAGGCGGCGGGCGATGGCGTCCTCCAGCGCCTGGCCGGGCCGCTGGGTCACGCCGAGCGCGGACGCCGCCGCCTGCGCGACGAACCCCTCGGCGACCGGCACCAGGTCGACGAACGCGCCGCCGAGCGGGAACGCGGGCGCGGCCGCCTCCGCGGCCGCCGCCGCCAGCCGCGTCTTGCCGATCCCGCCGGCGCCGAGGAGGGTGACCAGCCGCTCGCCCTCCAGCAGGCCGAGCACCGTCGCGATCTCCTCGGCGCGCCCGAGGAACGTGGTCCGCGCGGCCGGCAGGCCGGCGATGTGCCCCGGCGGGGGCGTCCCCCGCCGCGACTCCTCCGCCAGCTCCCACCGGTCGGCCGCGCCGTACTTGCGCAGGAGCGAGGAGATGTGGCTCTCGACGGTCCGCACGGAGATGTGGAGCCTGCCGGCGATCTGGACGTTCGACAGCCGCTCGCCGAGCGCCGCGAGGACCTCCGCCTCACGTTTGGACACCTGGACCGGACGCTGGGGGGTCATCACGCCAGTCTTACCAATCCGGAGAACTCCGGTGGCGGCTTCCGTGCCGTCTCCGTGGCGGCACGGATGTCCCGGCGCCCGCCCGCCCCGGAGACTTGCGGCATACGGCGATCACCCACACGTCCCGGATCGGAGAATCACGTGCGACGCATCATCAACTCCGCGTTCGTCTCGATCGACGGTGTCATCCAGGACCCGCAGGACTGGCCGTCCCTCGGGGGCGGCGACTCCGGCGCGCAGACGGAGCTGCTGCTCGGCTGCGACGGCGTCCTCCTGGGCCGGCATACCTACGACAGCTTCGCCTCGGTGTGGAAGGGGCGGTCCGGCGACCCCTACACGGACAAGATGAACGCGGTGACGAAGTACGTCGTCTCGTCCACCCTCGAGAAGGCCGACTGGGACGACTCCGTCGTCATCGGCGGCGACGTGGTCGGCGAGATCTCCCGCCTGAAGGAGCAGCCCGGCGGGGACATCCTCCTGTACGGGTTCGGCCGCCTCTCCCACACCCTGATGCGGCACGGACTGCTCGACGAGCTCCGGCTCTGGGTCCACCCGTTCTTCGTCGGGAAGGCCGACGAGGAGGGGCTGCTCTTCCGGCAGGACACCCACGCCATGTTCGACGTCGTCGAGACCCGGACGTTCGACTCCGGCATCGTGCTGCTGTCGTACCGGCTCAAGCCCTCCGCCGGCAAGGACTGACCCCTGCCCGCGGTCTCCGGGGCGCCGGTCCTTACGAGAGCCGGCGCCACCCGGTCACGGCGACGCGGCGGCCGCGAAGACGCCCTGGCCTGGCGTCAGAACGCGACCGGGGTCGAACCGCTCCTTGGCGGAACGGAAGGCAGGCCACCGCTCGCCGAAGTGGTCGCGCCAGTCGTCGGGCGTGAAGGGGAACCCGCTGACCGGGTAGAGCACGCCGCCCGCCGCGCGCACCCGGTCGTAGAGCACGCGGTTCTGCGTCACCATCCGCTCGGCCTGCGCCGGATCACCATCCACGGGGAACCGGACGAGGTTGAACGGGAACACCGTCTCCTCTGCAGGGAGGCGGAGGAGCGGCGTCGTGATCCGGCCGGTCGGGATCGGATAGAACGTCACCCGGCCGTACTCGCCCAGGTCGTCCGCGGTGAGGGTGCCCAGGATGTCGCCCGCGATCCGTTCCGCGGTGGAGCCCGGCAGGACGGTGAGCAGCCAGGGATGGGGGTTCGACCATTGACCGGTCGAACGCAGGGCCGACTCCAGGGCGTCGAAGGACAGCGCGTACTCCCAGTAGGACTGCTCTTCCACGCGTCCCCCTGCCCGGTCGTCGGTGAGACCGGCGAGCACCTCGGCGTCGGGCGGCAGCTCGCCGTCCCGGGCGAAGACGACCATCTCCAGCTGGTACTGCCGGCCCGCGCCTCCGGCGATGATCGCTCCTTGCAGGTGCTCCGCCCGGCCGTCCTCGACGACCAGCCGCTGGTCGCGCACCAGGCCCGCGAGGTCCGGATAGGCGAGGGTGTAGCGGCGGACCCGTTCGGGTGCGGGCATGAGGGCGAGGCGCGCACGGGTGATGGTCCCGAACTGGCCCAGCCCGGCGCGCACCGCGTCGAACAGGTCGGTCCGTTCGTGCGCCGAGCACGTCAGGAGCCGCCCGTCGCCGGTGACCACCTCCAGTTCGAGCACCTGGTCGGTCTGGAGCCCGTACCGGTGGGTCGTGCCGCCGAGCCCGCCGACCGACAGGGTGCCGCCCACCGACAGGTCGAGGAAGTTGGTCAGCACCGGCGGCGTGAGCCCGCGCGGCAGCGTCTCGGCCAGGACCGAGCGCCATGTCGCGCCGGCGTCCACGGCCACCTGGTCCTCGCCGAGGTCGTGGACGCCGTTCAGCCCGCTCATGTCGACGACGATGCCGCCGTCCACCTGCGCCCGGCCGTAGAGGGAGTGCCCTTCCCCGCAGGGCGCGATCTTCCATCCCCGCTCGGCGGCCCATCGGGTCGCGCGGACGACGTCCGCCGCCGTGCGCGGCCTGACCACTGCCAGCGGCTCCCGCCGGACGAGATGCCCGAAGTCGTCCGCCGCGGCCTCAAGGGCCGGGCCCCCGAACACCAGGTCGCCGTCGAACAGGGGAGGTGAAAGCCGCTCTACCGACGTCATGCCATCTCCGTACCCCGTCCCCCGGAGCGCCCATCAAGCTTCGCGCGGGTTGCCGTTGCGCTGCGCGTGTGCCGCCGACCAGAGGACGTGGTGGCCACCCCACCTCGGCGCGGACCACTCGTGCGGTGGTCTTGGCGCCGGGGTCGTGCGTCAGTTCTCGGGGTGGATCATCAGGAGGACGGCTCGGGCGTCCGCGGTGCGCCCTCGGTACAGGTGCGGGTGGGCGGCGTCGAACCGGATGGAATCGCCTTCGGAGAGGTCGGTGGGGGACGCGGCCGGGCCCGTGGTGACGCGTCCCCGGGTGAGCACGAGGCATTCCTCCACACCGGGCAGGTGGGCGTCGGAGTGCTGGGTGCTCTCGGCGATGGCGATGTCGTAGACCTCCACGGTGCCGCGCAGCCTGATGCGGTGGAGGAGGCGCGCGCTGACCGCGTCGCCCTCGACCCGCGGCCGCCGGTCACCGGCGCGGACCACCTCCAGCGTCGAGGGGGGTGCTTCCAGCAGTTCGCCGAGGGACGCCTTCAGCGCGGTGGCCATGGCCCACAGGGTGCTCAGGGTCGGGTTGCCCTGGCCCTGTTCGATGCCGTGCAGCGTGGTCTTGCTGATGCCGCTGGCGGACGCCAGGTCGGCCAGCGATATCCCCGCCGCCGTCCGCAGCCGGTGCACGTTCCGCCCCACCACTTGCGCAGAATCCATGCGTATCAGCATAGTGGTATGCCTGTACCAGTGAAACTGAACGACGGTGGAGGCGGTCATGACGGTGACGCGGTTGCGCGACATCCCGGGCATCGGCGTGGACGCCGTCGGTGACGCGGCCGACGCCGTGAACGACCCGGAGTTCCTGCGGCTGGAGAACCTCGACACCGACCTCCGGCCGCCCGCCGTCGCCCTCGCCGCCACGCATGCGGCCGTCGACGACGACGCGGCCAACAGCTATCTGCCGTTCCAGGGGCACCGCTCCCTTCGCGAGGCCGCCGCGGCGCACGTGGGACGAATCGCGGGACGTCACTACGACCCCGCCACCGAGTGCGTCAGCGTGGCCGGCGGGCTCAACGGCATCCTCAACACGCTGCTGGCGACGGTGGAACCAGGGCAGGAGGTCGTGTTGTGCGACCCCATCTACGCCGGTCTGGTCAACAGGGTGCGGCTGGCGGGCGGCGTTCCGCGGTTCGTCCCCGCGGAGCCCACCGCGGACGGCTGGACCATCGACGCCGAACGGCTCGCCGGTGCCGTCGGCCCCGAGACGGCGGCGGTCCTGATGATGGGCCCGGCGATGCCGACGGGCCTCGTCCTGGACGACCGCCACTGGTCCGCCCTCGCCGGCGCCTGCGAGCGCCACGACGCCTGGCTGATCTATGACGCGGCCATGGAGCGCATCCGCTTCGACGGCCGTCCTCCCAGCCACCCCGCGGCCCACGACGGCCTGGCGGCGCGCACCATCACCGTCGGCTCGGCCTCGAAGGAGCTGCGGCTCATCGGCTGGCGCGTCGGCTGGGTCGTGGGCCCGGCCCCGATCGTCGCCGACATCCGCATGGTCGGCCTGACCAACGTCGTCTGCCAGGTCGGCCTCGCCCAGAACGCCGTGGCCGCCGCGCTGGACGCGCCCGACGCCGAGGCCGACGTCGCCGCCGCCACCGCCGAATGGCAGCGGCGCTGCGAGCGGGTCCTGGACCAGCTCGCCGGCCACCCGGTCATCCGGCCGCACGGCGGCTGGTCACTCCTCATCGACACGAGGCCCCTGGATCTGACCGCCGCCGAGCTGTCCCGGCGCCTCTTCCACCGGGCGAAGACCGCGGCCACCCCCATGGACGGCTGGGGCCCCAGCGGAACGCACTACCTGCGGCTCGTGTTCGCCAACGAACCCCTCGAACGCCTCACCGGCCTCAAGGACCGCTTCGACCTGGCCGTCCGATGACGCGAACGGCGGTGACCGGGTCCTCAGCGCTTCACTTGGATTCGAGGCGGCCCATGGGGTTCGCGCCGTCCGCCAAGGCCTTCTGCGCCGCGGTCCAACCCGCGTCGTCGACGCCGAGCGCATGGTGAAGGTAGGCCCAGGTGACCCGCTGGATCAGGGCGACCCGCTCGGGGTTCTCGTCCGTCGTCTCCCGGACCTCGTAGCCGGCGATCCCGCCGAGCGAGTGTTCGGCCCCGGACAGGGTGAGCAGGCTCTTGGGCCCCGGGCTCAGGAAGTACGGGTCGGCGAGCCACTCCGGTCCCCGGACCGACAGCGGGGAGTCGTCGTTCTCACCGGCGACCACGAGGGCCGGCGTGGTCATGTCCGCGAAGTCGGGGTTCATGAACGGGAAGTGCTCGGCCGCGAACGGCGTCAGGCCCGCTCCGCCCCTTCCGGCCGTGGCGAGCAGCACCCCCGCCGTGATCCGCGGATCGGAGAGGTCCTCGCCCTGTCCGCCTCCCCGATCGAGGACGCGCAGGCCCAGCAGGTTGCCCGCCGTCTGGCCGCCGAAGGAGTGCCCGGCGGCGGCGATGCGGCCGCGGTCGAGACGGCCGCTGAGACCGGGCACGGCGGCTTCCAGCAGATCGAGCCGGTCGAGGACACGCTTCATGTCCTCGGCGCGAAACCGCCAGAGCCGCGGAGTGCGGGGATCGTCCTGGGGAAGGCCCACCGTCCTGGAGTCGAGGTGGGTGGGCTGCACGACCACGAAGCCATGCGCGGCCCAGAAGTCGGCCAGGGGCCCGTAGCCGTCCAGCGACGAGCCGAAGCCGTGCGAGAAGACGACGAGGGGCAGTTCGCTTCCGGTCACCGGCGCGGAGACCCTCACAGCGTCTGTACGCCGCCGGGCTGGCGAGCAGGTCGATCCGGGACCTGCTGCCGTGCGTCGTGGACGGCGAGGCCACACCGGAACTGCTCGACCGCCTCTCGGTCGAACGGGACCGCATCGACCGGCAGATCACCGATCTGGCGGGCACACGGGACCGCCTCGACACCGTCATCGCCAACGCCACGACGAACCTGCGAACAGGCCGCCACTGCCGCCCCCGGTGACCGGCACGCCGGCCCTGGAAGCCGCCCGCCGGGCCGTCCCGACGATCGGCAGCGGTCCCGCCGTCGGCTTGCGCCGATTCCTCGATGCCTTGATGCCGCATATCGCGGGCGTATCGAGAACCGCATACGCCACCGCAACAGGCCCCCGACTTCAGTGGAGGCATGAAACACAGCGCATCCAAGGCCGGTTCGTCGAGCAGGGGAAAGGCGTGATCATGGGCTCGGATTCCGCACCCGGGATGGACCGGCGGCGGCTGCTCGGATGGGGCGGGCTGGCGGCCGCCGGCGTGGTGGCGGCCGGCGCGCCGCTGGCAGACGCCCGAAGCGGCCACGCCGACGAGGCCCCGGCCGCCTCCGACATCCCGCCGGCCACTCGGCCCGGCGGGGCCTACGACCGGTTCGTCGCGAACCTGGCCGCCGAGGACAAGTTCTCCGGCGTGGTGCTCCTGTCGCACCGGGGACGGACGGTGCTGTCGCGCAGCTACGGCATGGCCGACAAGGAGAGAGGGGTCCGCAACCACGAGGGCATCGCGGTCAACCTCTCCTCGGCGATCCAGCCGTTCCTGGCGGTGGCCGTCCTGCAGCTGGCACAGCAGGGCAAGGTGAATCTGGCGGACACGGTGGGCGCCCACCTGACGGGCATCGACAAGGAGATCGCGGAGCGGGTGACGATCCACCATCTGCTCACCACCTCCGGCGGGATGGACGCCCCGGAACTGGACCTGCGCCGCGTCTTCAACGGCAAGGAGGAAGTGCACGAGTTCAACCGGCAGTGGATCCGGCAGGCGAGGCTGGTGGTCCCGCCCGGCTCGGCCAACCAGGGCCACATCGCGGGCGGGGGCGTCGGGCTCTCCATGGCCGCCCAGATCGTGGAGGCCGTGACCGGCATGACCTACTGGGACTACGTGCACGAGCACATCTTCGCGCGCTGCGGCATGACCGGCTCGGGGTTCTACACCAGGCCGCAATGGCTCGCCGACGAGCACATCGCGCACTCGTACATGCGGCAGGCCGACGGGGGCCGGGTGGACGCCGTCCGCAACCTGGACAAGGGCAGCGTGCAGCCGGAGGTAGCAGGCAAGAACCCGGGCCGCGCCTTCATCGGCTACGCGAGCGACGACGGCTTCGCCACCGCGCGCGACCTGGTCCGGTTCGCGCAGGCCCTGCAGGAAGGCAAAGTGCTGGACCGGCCCTACGCCGACCTGCTCACCGGGGCCAAGTACCCCCTGGCTCCGCAGGAGAACGGCGGGGGCCGCCGGGCGGCCTCCGCCGACGCGTCTTTCGAGGGCTACACGGGGCCGATGCGCATCGTCAACGGCCAGTGGCAGTTCGGGCGCGGCGGCGGCACCGCCGGCAGCGGCGCCAACTGGAACATCTACCCCGACACCGGCTGGGTCGGCGTCGTCCTGACCAACTACGACGACATACCGCTCGTGGAGATCCTCGAACAGGAGGAGCGCGCCGTCACCGGACGGCGCTGACGCGCCGCGGCCGGGTCCGCGGTGAGGTCGTCCGGCCCGCTGCGCCCCGGCCGCCAGTCGGCGAGGACCGCTCCGGAACGCCGGTCGCCCGGTCTTTCCCTAACGCTTCCACATGATTACTCCTAGTGACATCTACATGGTTGTGGTGGTGATTGTTCGGGCTTTTGGGGCGGTGGAAGGCTCGTGCCGCATCGAGTGGTCCCGGTGGACCAAGCCCCCCGCGACAGGAGTCCGTCATGATCATGACCAACGCCACGCACTCCGCCGACACCCTCGACGAGGTCGAGGGGGCGTACCCCTTCCACATCACCAAGGAAGAGGAGCGGCGACTGCGCCTGCAGGGCGCGCGGGCCGTCCCGTCGCCGGTGATCGGGCAGGCGACGTCGTTCGACGAGTACAACCGGCAGCTGATGATCCCGCCCGCGGTGATGGACCTGGCGCGGAAGGCCGCGGACCTGCGGCTCTCCGCGTGGGAGGTGGAGGCGATGCGCAAGCACCTTGCCCCCTCCGAGAGCGACGAGGACATGGGGCTCCTGCGCCGGATCCTGCTGAAGAAGAACGACAAGGACGACTCGCACCCGCCCTACATCCGCGTCGCCTGCACCGGCCGGGGAGACTTCGACCATCTGGCGACCGAACACGGGCACCTCGACAGCCTCGACGACACCGAAGGCGACATCGGCTCACCGGTGGTGCTGGAGATCTGGCCGGCGCAGCACTACTCGCCCATCCACTCCCACGGGCACACGTCCGGGATCGTCTTCTGCCTCGCCGGCCAGCTCGACGTCATGCTCTACGACGACCTGGACTGGGACGCCACCAAGCTCGGCCTGGTCACCCTCACCCCGGGGCAGTGCGCCTGGCTCACCAAGGAGACCTACGCCGTGCACCGGGTGTTCTGCCCCATGGACGGCGGCGACGGCACCACCGGCCCGGGCTTCGTGAACTCCACCGACGAGTTCGGCGCCAGCTTCCACGTGTACCTCAACCCCGACGAGACCGCCATCGAGATCAACGACGGCGAGAGCCACAACCGCAACGTCTTCGACTACATCCGCGAGGACAACCAGGAGCGGGACAAGTTCACGACCCACTCCGACCTCTCCTGGAGCGTCCTGCGCCGCGTCCTGTCCAGCACCCCGCTGACCTGATTCGCAACGCCGGTGCACTGCCGGGCGGCCCGCCGCCGCCCGGCATCACCGCGCGCCGAGCATGATCATGTTTCGGCCCGCCTCACGGGGAGGACGCGTGGGACGAGGCAAGGGCGGTGAAGGCGGAGCCGAAGACCCATGGAGAGGTCTCGGCGATGAAGTCGTTCGGGAAACCGGACGTGAACTCGGTGGCCTCGGTCAGGCGAGTGACGATCTCGGGCGGGAGGGCGAGGTCGACGGCGGCGAGGTTCTCGCGCAGCTGATCACTGGTGCGCGCCCCGATGATGGGCTGGACGATGGGCGAACGGCTCATCGTCCAAGCGATCGCCACCTGCGCCGGCGTGGCTCCGAGCTCGTCGGCGGCCTCTCCGACAACGCGGGCGACGGCGTGGTCGCCGTCCGAGAGGGGTGCGCCGGCGAGCCGGCCGCCGGAGGTCCCCGATCGGGTGTACTTTCCCGACAGCACCCCGCCGGCCAGCGGGCTCCAGGCCGTGACGCCGAGTCCGAGCATCTCGGCCATCGGCAGCAGGTCTCGTTCGATATCGCGCTTCAGCAGGCTGTAGGGGACCTGCAGAGCGATGAACCGGCTCCAGCTGCGGCACTGGGCCAGCGTGTTGGCGTGCGCGACGACCCAGGCGGGGGCATCGGAGATCCCCACGTACAGCACCTTGCCGGCCTGGACCGCGTCGTCGAGCGCGCGCATTGTCTCCTCGACCGGCGTGTGCCGGTCCCACATGTGCACCCAGTACACGTCGAGGTAGTCGGTGCGCAGCCGGCGCAGGCTGGTCTCCAGCGATGCGCGCAGATTCTTGCGCTGGTTGCCGGCCGCGTTCGGATCATTGCGGTCGCGGGAGACGGTGTACTTGGTGCCGAGCACGAACGAGTCCCGCCGGCCTTCCAGGAGTTCGCCGAGGAAGTCCTCGCTGGCCCCGTCGCGGTAGTTCACCGCGGTGTCGATCATGTTTCCGCCGGCTTCGGCGTACTGGTCGAGCATCCGGCGGCACTCGGGCAGGGGCGCGCCCACTCCGCCCTGTTCGCCGAAGGTCATCGCACCCAGGATCGCCTCGGAGACCCGTAGGCCGCTGGCGCCCAGCGTGCGGTACCTCATGCCTCCTCCGACCCGGAGAACATCTGCGCGGCCCGCGCGACGACCTCCTCGTGCGGCACGTCGCGCACGTGCTGGTCCAGCGCCCACCGGTGCCCGAACGGATCAAGGAACTGGCCGGTGCGATCACCCCAGAACGCGTCGTGCACCGGCTCGAAGACCGTGGCACCGGCCGCCGTCGCCCGCGCCCATGCCGCGTCGACGTCGGAGACGTCGACATGCAGCGCGGCGGGGGTGCCACCGAGGACGGCCGGTGCGCGTATGCCGCGTTCGGGCATCTCTCCCGCCACCGCCAGGACGGTGTCGCCGAGCCGCAGTTCGACGGTCAGCGTCGGCCCGCCGGGAAGGGTTATGCGGCTCGTCTCGCGTGCGCCCAACGCCTCGGCGTACCAGACGGCCGCCCGGTCGGGATCGGTGACGACCAGATGAATCGCGATATCTGCCATGGAGCGGACCATACACGTTGTACGGACATAGCGTATAGACATGGCGTATGATCTTAAAATGGCCGCCAAGCGCTCCACCCCGCCCGCTCGCCGATCGGACACGCCGCCCGCCTCCGGCCGAACCCGGGAGCAGATCCTGTCGGCGACGCGCGAGCTGCTGCGGGAGCGCCGGTTCGACAGCCTCAGCGTCGCCGACGTCCTGACCGCCGCCGGGGTGTCCCGCGCCAGCTTCTACTTCTACTTCCCCAACAAGCAGGCCGTGCTGGCCGAGCTGGTACGACGGGCCGTGGCGCAGGGCCGGCAGGCCGCCGATCCCTGGACCGGCGGACGGCAGGACCCGATCACCGCGCTGCGAGCGGGGACGCGGGAAGGCGCCCGGCTGTGGCGCGACAACGCGGGCGTCCTCACGGCGATCGTGGAGAACTGGGCCTCCGACGCGGACCTGCGAGCTCTCTGGCTCGAACAGATGGACCTCTTCACCGAAGCCGCCGTGACGCGTATCCGGTCCGACCCGCAGGCCATGGAACGACTCGCCGGGATGAACGTGCGCGCCATCGCCGCGTCACTGACCTGGCACGGCGAGCGGCTCTACTATCTGGCCGCGGCCGGGATCCCGCCCTTCGACGACGAGGACACCCTCGTCGACGTCCTCACCAACGCCTGGACCACCACCCTCTACGGGCGGCCGGCCGAGGCGGCGCCGGATCATTGAGACGGGACCCGGCCCGTCACCGCGACGCCCGGCGGCATCGCCTCAACGACGATCCCGTTGGGCCCACGCAGGGCCGTCGAACCAGGCGAGCGTGTCGTCGGCGAGTTCGCGCCAGCCGTGGTCGAACGGGGCGCTGTGACCCCGGTCTTCGTAGGCGCGCGCCTGGGCCGTCCGTCCTTGGTAGCCCGCGATCTCAGCGAACATCCCGGCGGCCATCAGCCGCACGCCGTCCCGCACGGAATCGCCGTGCTCTTCGTCGTGATCCGAGAGGACGTCGGGCTCAGCGCGGCGGCGGGCCGAGGGTCAGCTGATACGGCGGTAGCGGACGTGGGTGGCCAGCGGGGAGTGAAGCACCTCGGCGGGCTCGAAGCCGAAGTCGACCCCGTCGAAGATCCGCTCGCCCGAACCGAGCAGAACGGGCGCGATGTCGAGGGTGAGTTCGTCGATCACCCCGGCCGCCAGTGCCTGCCGGACGGTCGAGGCACCGCCGGCGATGTCCACGCCCTTGTCGCCTGCGGCCTGGCACGCCGCGGAGTACGCCGCGTCGAAGCCTTCGGTGACGAAGTGGAACGTCGTCCCCCCGTCCATCGTGATCGGATCGTGGGGGTGGTGGGTCAGCACGAACACCGGCGCGTGATACGGCGGTTCGGGGCCCCACCAGCCCGACCAGTCCGCGTCCCAGTCCCCGCGGATCGGGCCGAACATGTTGCGGCCCATGACGTATGCGCCCCGCGGGCGCATCAGCCACTCGTTGGCGATCTTGTCCGCTTCGTTGGCCCGCGGGTCGCCCATGTGCCAGCCGTGCAACTCCCGCCCCCGCTTTCCCAGCGGGGCCTCACGGCTCTGGTCAGGTCCGGCGACGAAGCCGTCCAGTGAGATCGACATATGGCAGGTGGTATCCGACACCATGAACTCCATCTAGTGGTCTGTGACTGATGTTCCTCAACCCTGAGCGTTTCCCGGCCTCAGCCCTCCGCCCCCTTCCGAACGATCTCGGTGACGTAGGCGGCGAGGTTGCCCAGCGTCTGCCGGCCGCCCTCGATCGCGTGGTACTTCTCGGCCGCCTCGTCACGCAGTTCCTTGGTCGGGAACACCGTGCGCATCTCGATCCGGGTCGCCGCACCGTCGGGCGCGAACGTCAGGACAGACTCGAAGGCGTCGGGGTCGTCGCGGGACTCGCCGTGCAGCAGCGCGATCCGCTCCGGTGGGGCGATCTCGGTCCAGGAGATCCACTCGGGGTAGTCCGTCCCGTCCGGCCCGTGCATCACGAAGTCCCACTCCCCGCCGACGCGGAACTCGAACGCCCGCGTGGTGGTGGTGAACCCATCGGGCCCCCACCATTGCGACAGGTGCCGCACCTCGGTGAACGCTTCGAACACCAACTCCCGTGGGGCGTCGATGGCCCGGGAGATGACGATCTCGCGGTCAGCCGTCGCGGACTGCGCCGGCGCTCCTCGTCCCGTCGCGCTCATCAGCTACTCCTCTTCCTGCCTTGCCCGCTTCAGGTCCTGCACGTACGCGTCCAGCCGGTCGAAGCTCTCGTTCCAGTACCGCTCGAACCCGCCCGTCCACTCATGGATCGGCCGCAGCCCGCGGGCGTCCAGGTCGTAGAGGCGCTGCTTGCCTGCCTTGCGGTCCCGCACCAGCCCGACCTCCCGGAGCACTCGCAGGTGCTTGGACGCCCCCGGCTGGGTCATCCCCAACTCCCGGGCCAACTCGGTCACCGACCGCTCACCAGCCCGCAGCAGCGCCAGGATCTCCCGGCGCTGCGGCTCGGCGATCGCGTTGAAGACGTCCGACGTCGTCGCTGCCCGTGCCATGGCCGTCATCATATGCCCATATCGGAATGCGACAGGTCGGAGGATCGTCGGGTCTTGCCAGATGACGATCGCCACCGACACCACCAAGCCGGCCGCCGAGCCCCGGGGTGCGCGGCGGGGACCGTGGTCCATCGCGAAATGTGCCCGGCCCAGCATCAGGTAGAGCGGCATCGCGGCCGCCCAGCCCATGCCGCTGACCGGCACCGTACGGCAACATCACCAGCACCACCGGCCACAGGACCAGCACCTCTACAGGCATGCCCGAAGGGCGCTCGCCGCGCGTCGACGCCGTACGGCTCTCGTAGTGGGCGTCGCCGGGTGACTAGATGTCGGCGATGAGGGCGTACCGTTCGTCGTCGATCGGATGGCCCCAGAGGACCGGATCGTCCAGCGGCTCGGTCCGCAGGTCTCGAACCAGTGGACGGACGGCTTCGGAAAGGTGTTCCGCGGTCACTCCACCGCTCCAGGGCAACGGCGTTGCTCCGGGCGTGTAGGGCATGTCGTCGTCGACGGCTCCCCAGCGGCCTTCAATGAGGATCAGGCGGCCGCCCGGCCGCAGCAGGCTTGTCCAGCGGCGCAATGCCGTCTGCGGGTCGGGCAGTGTCCAAATCAGGTGCCGGGTGAGGACGACGTCGAAGGAGTTTCCGGCCTGGGGCGGCGGATCGCCGGCGTCTCCCACCAGGAGCATGACCTGCCGCCGGTGCCGGCGCATCTTGCCCTGGGCGACTTCGATCATGCGGGCGGACAGGTCCACCCCGACGAGAAGGTGCCCGTGCTCCGCCAGCAGCAGGGAGACCGAGCCGGTCCCGCAGCCCAGATCCAGGATCCTGGCCGGCGCGGCGGGCATCCATGAACGCAGGCGGTCAGCCCAGGCGGCCCGGACCCCCGGGTCGCGCAAGCCGTGATCGGCTTCCTCGTCGAAGGAGTCGGCGGCCGCGTCCCAGAAAGCAGAGATCGATCCGAGTTCAGGCATTGAAGCAATGTGCCATCGAGCACCGACAGTCGACCCGGTCAGGTGCTGGGCGTTCATGCAGTCGCACGCCGCCCAGGGCGCCCGGGTGCGCCCAGTAAAGAGCGGGCCGAGGAGCCGGGCCACTCTGACGAGCGCTCCGGCCCCTCGGCCTCTACGGTCACAGAGGACCGCCCCCGGCTCAGTAAGATCATCTTCCACTCCTCTCGAATGAGCGGTGCACGGGCGAGGCACCCGCCGGTGAACAGGACGCCTTGCTTTGACGCTAATGGCGAAGTCCCGGCACAAGAAGCCAGTGAAAGTCCGCCGTAGCTGCTTCAAGCCGGCCCCGGGGCGACCGCCGAGCTCACGAATCCGCTCTCGCCGGGCGGCGGCGACCAGCCGGGCGTGGTCCTTGATCTTTCTCGGTGGCGACGGCCGAGGCGGAGAGGAGCGTCGAAGCGGCGAGGCCGCCCCAGAGGGCGAGCGGGCCGCAGGAGGCGAGAGCGGTGATGACCGCCGGGGAGACGGCGAGGCCGAAGCCGGTGGAGAGCTGGAAGCGGGCGAGGGCGCGTCCGAGGACCGGGGCCGGGGCGAGGGCGGTGACGAGCGCGGTGGCGCTGCCGGCATAGATGATCTCGCCGATGGCGCAGACCAGGGAGACCGCGGCGACGGCCGGGGCACTCCAGCGGTGTCCCGGCGACGTGGCCGCCAGGAAACCGAGGTAGGACGCGGCGAGTACCACGCCGGCGAGAGCCAGCACGGTCCGCCGGGAGAAGCGGGACATCAGGACGGTGACCGGCACTTGCAGGGTGACCACCAGCACCGTGTTCGCCACGAAGACGCCCGCCGACCACAGCGGGGATGCGTGCAACTGGGTCACCAGGACCAGAGGCACCGCGATTTCGGGGACGTTGAGACAGAAGACGTAGACCACGTTGGCGGCCAGCAGCGCACGCATCCGAGGTGCGGGGCCGCCGACCCCGCCCTTGGCCGGAACAGCCGGACGCGTGCGCAGGCGGACCGACCATGCCAAGGCGGCCGCAGCGAGATAGGCGAGCCCGGTGACGGCCGCCAGCGCCTGCAGCGCGGTGGCGCCGCCCGCAAGGCATGCGGTGGCGAGGAGGGCGCCCGCGCCCAGGCCGGCGTTGCGCAGGGCGCGGCCTCCCGCGAGAGCGGCGTCGCGTTCGCGGCCGTGGGCGACCGTGGCCACGAGGGCGGCGTGGGCGGCCGGCCACGCCTGGTTGCCGATACCGAGGAAGAGCGCCGCCGCCGCGAACAGCCAGGCGTGCCCTGCGGGAGCGGCCAGCAGCAGCGCCACGCCCAGCACCCTCACCAGCATCGATGCCGCCACGACCGTGCTGCGTGCGCCCCGGTCGATCCAACGGCCGACAGCGGGCATGCACACCAGCCCCGCGACGACGCCGGCCGTCATGGCGATGCCGGTGCCCGACGCGGACAGCCTCAGCACCATCACCCCGTAGAGCAGCAGAAAGGGCCGCAGCAAGCCGGTGCCGAGCGCGTCCACCGCCAGGGCGACGGCATAGCGGGGGCCTCCGGAGGCACGGAGGAGGGCGCGCGGGTGGATCTCGGTGGTGGTCGCCATGGCGTCAACGGTGCGTCCGGCCGCCCGGCCGGCCGTCTCGGTTGACGAAGACCGTCAACCGAGACGGCGGTAGGCCGTCCGACCAGCGAGGATGAAGGGATGACGTTGAGGATCGACATCGGCGATCTGCCCGCCGGGCGGCTGCGGTTCGCCGCCTCCCCGCTGGCCGAGCTGACCGCGATGCTGCACGTGCTGGCCGAACCCGGGCATCACCCGGGGCTCGCCGGCTGGGCCGGGGGCGTCTGGGCCGGACTGCGACCGGAGCTTGCCGAGCGGCTCAGGGAGGCGGAGTTCCTCTGGCGTTCCTCACGAGCGGACTTCCTGGTCCCCGCTCGTCCCCGGCCGACCCTCGCCGAGGAGTTGGACGAGGTGGACCGGATCGACGACGAGACCTATGTGACCGCCGCGCTCATCACCACGTGCGGCAGCAACCGGGTCCACTTCGCCGCGCCGTCGCCGCTCGCCGACGCGGCGGCGCGCGAGCGGGCCCTGGACCTGGCCCAGGCCCGCGGCGCGCTCCAGGAGGCGTTCGCGGAACGGCTGCTCGCGGACCCGGCCGGCGTGCGAGCCCGGGTGCGCGACACCCTCGAACAGTGCGCCGAGGCCTTCTTCGACCTCGCCTGGACGGGCGTCGCCGCGCAACTGGCCACCGACCTGCGTCTGAAGAACGACCTGCTGAAGCAGCAGGGCGTCAGGGCGGCACTCGCGTCGGTCTCCAGCGCCGTGACCCTGGCACCGGACGGCGACCACATCATCGTGGACAAGCTGCAGGACAGCGCGACCGCCGCCCGCGGCACCGGGGTCACCTTCCTCCCCAGCGTCTTCGGCCGCCCGCATCTGGTGGCGGTCTACGCGCCCGGGTGGCAGCCGGTGGTGCAGTACCCCGTCGCCGAGGCGAGTCCATCGGAACCGGTATCGCTGGAAACGGTCACGCTACGGCTGGAGGCGCTCGCGCATCCGGTCCGGCTGCGGCTGCTGCGCACCCTGGCCCGCGGCCCGCACACCACCGGTGAGCTGGCCCACGCCTGGGAGCTCTCGCCCCCGGAGGTCTCCCGCCACCTCGCCGTCCTGCGCCGCGCAGGCCTGCTCACGGCCCAGCGGCAGGGCCGCTACGTTCGGTACACCGCGAAGTTGACCGATCTGACCGCACTGGGGGCCGACCTGCTGGCGGCCGTCCTGCGCTGAGCGGGCCGAGCACCCGGGACACCCGACGACGCCGCCTGACCGGCACCGTTCGGCAACATCACCAGCACCACCGGCCACATGGTCGGTACCTCTACGGGCATGGCCGAAGGCGCTCGCCGCGCGTCGACGCCGTACGGCTCTCGTGGTGGGCGTCGCCGGGTGACTAGATGTCGGCGATGAGGGCGTACCGTTCGTCGTCGATCGGATGGGCCAGGCGGATGAGGGCGGCGGGTGCCCGAGGGCGGGACCCGTTCGCGGTCATCGCCGAGGACATGCTCGCCGAGGGAATCGGCCGGAAGGGCAGGGTCGGCGCCGCCGACAGTCACCTGTTCGAGGCGTCGCAAGCCGTCGACTACGCCGTCACCTGGATCGAGAGCAGGCTCCGCTGACGAACGCGCGTGCGGTGGGCGGGGTCAGGGGCCGAGGCCGGCCTCGCGGGCGCGCAGGACGGCCTGGGTGCGGTCGGCGACCTGGAGTTTGGCGAGCACGGCGGAGACGTTGTTGCGGATCGTCTTGGGCGACAGCGACAGCCGGTCGGCGATCTGGCGGTTGGTCAGGCCCCCGGCGATGAGCGTGAGCACCTCGCGTTCGCGCGCGGTGAGGTGGGGGAACGGGTCCGGCTCGGCGGCGCGGGGGGCGGCGAGCCTGGCGAAGTACGCGGTGACCCGCGCGGCCAGCGCGGGACCGAAGATGATCTCGCCGTTGGCGACGGCGGTGATGGCGCGCAGGATCTCGGCCTGGTCGGCGCCCTTGACCAGGTAGCCGCGGGCGCCGGCGAGCATGGCGGCCAGGACGCTCTCGTCGTCCTCGTGCATCGTCAGCGCCAGCACCGCGATGTCGGGGTGCCTGCCGGTGATGCGGCGGGTCGCCTCGATGCCGTCCAGCTTGGGCATCTGCAGGTCCATCACGACCACATGCGGTTGCAGCCGCCGCGCCATGTCGACGGCGTCGACGCCGTCGGCCGCGGTGCCGACCACCTCCACGGCACCGGTGGAGGTCAGCATCAGCGACAGGCCATCGCGATAGATCGGATGGTCGTCGGCCAGCAGCACCCGCGGCCGTTCCGCAGCGGTCATCAGGCTCCTCCCAGGTCGGCGGCGGGCAGCGACTCTATCCCGGCGTCCCGCTTCTCGTGGTCGTGCCGCCGCGCCGAGGCGCGGTACGGGATGACGGCGTGCACCCGTGTCCCGCCGCACGGCAGAGAGGTCACCGTGCACTGCCCGCCGAGTTCCTCGGCCCGCTCGCGCATCCCGAGCAGTCCGACGCCGACGACGGCGTCCGGCGCCATCCCGCGGCCGTTGTCGGTGATCTCAATCTCCAGGGCGTCCGCGGGCGCGGCCAGGCGCACGGTGCAGCGGCTCGCGGCGGCGTGCCGGGTGACGTTGGCCAGCGCCTCGCAGACGATGCGGTAGCCGGCGACCTCGACCGCGGCCGGCAGGTCCGCCAGCGCCTCGCCGGAGCCGGCGGCGGCGCCCGGTGCGCCGAGGTCGAGGGTGATGGCCAGGCCGGCGCCGTCGAACCGGCTGATCTGCCGCTGGACGGCGCCGACCAGCCCGAACTGGTCGAGGGCGGGCGGGCGCAGGTCGTGCACCAGGCGGCGCACGTCGGCGAGCACGGCCGACAGGTCGCGGCGCACGTCGGCCAGGGTCCGGTCGGCGGCGGCGGGGTCGCGGGCCGCCAGGTTGCGGGCGGCCTCGATCTTCAGGGCGGCGGCGGCCAGGGCGGGGCCGAGCCCGTCGTGCATGTCGCGGCGCAGCCGCCGGCGTTCCTCGGCCACGCTGGTGACCAGGTGTTCCCGGCTGCGCTGCAGTTCCTCGGTCAGCGCGGTGGCGCGGACGGCGGCGGCGGCCTGCCGGACCACGTCGGCCAGCAGCCGCTGGTCGGCGTCCGACAGGCGCGTCCCGGTCTGCGGCACGAGGGTGAGCCGGCCGATCGGCACGCCCCGGTAGGCCACCGGCAGGACCACCGCGCCGGCGCTCGCGGTGCCGTGCTCGGCGACGACGGTGTGCCCGTCGGTGCGGTTCATCTCCACCCGCACGTAGGGCGACCGGAACGCGGCGCCCACCGCCTGCGCGACCTCCACCAGCAGCTCGCCCGAGCCGCTGGAGTCCTCCAGGCGGCGCGCCAGCGCCGACACCACGTCGTACGGGTCGCCGCGGCCGGTCACCAGCCGGGCCACGGAGCGCTGCAGCCGGGCCCGCAGCGGCGCGTACAGCACGGCCACGACGCCGGCGCCGGTGATCGCGGCCAGCGGCTCGTCGAGCAGCGTGCCCACGCTCAGGAACACGGCCATGTCGATGGCGACCACCGCGGCCGCCAGCCCCCCGTACAGCAGGGTGCGGCCGAGCAGCAGGTCCACCTCGTACAGCCGGTACCGGGACACCGCGATCAGCACGGCGGCGGCCAGCGCCACCAACCCGGCGGCGAACGCGGCGTCGTTCACCCAGTTCCCCGGCGCGAGCAGCGGGACGGCCATCAGGGCGAGGTTCAGCAGCGCGGCCAGCAGCATCCACCGCAGCTGCGCCCGCCGTTCGGGGTCGGCGCCGAAGAACCGGCGGACGAACGCCGCGACCGGCACGAACAGGCTGACGGCGATGAGCGGCAGGATGAGGCCGAGCAGCGTGCGCCATGCGGCGTCGGGCAGCGGCGGCGTGGTCGGGTCCAGCGCCAGGCCGGCCATGCTCGGACCGTCCGGGCTCTCGCCTTCGGCGGAGACGAAGACCCGCCACGGGGCGGTCAGGCCGAACAGCAGCGCCAGCCCGGTGCAGGCCAGCGAGATGCCCACCGGCCACCGCCAGCGCGGCGAGGGCAGCCGCCCGTCGGGGAAGAACAGCAGGAACAGCGGCGGGATGAGGTTGAGCGAGGGGCCGGTGCGGCCGCCGATGTAGGCGGCGAGCGAGGTCAGCGGCAGGGCGCCGCCATGTTCCAGCAGCGAGAACGACGCGTACGCGGCGGCCACGCCGTTGCCGCACGCCAGCACGCCGCCGCCGACCAGCAGCCAGGTCATCACGTGCCGGGGCAGGCGGGTGGCCAGGATCGCGCCGGCCAGCGCCAGCGCCAGCCCCGGCACCGTGGAGCCCCAGGCCGACCAGGCCAGGGGCTCGGGACGGCGGCCGTCGCCGTTCAGCGCGTCGAGCCAGAACCCGGCGGCGGTACCCGCGGCGACGGCGACGGCCGCGGCCACCGCCGCGGTCGTGAGCCACCGCCCGGACCACCGGAAACGGGAGGCAGGGAGCGGTTTTCTCACGCACCGAGGATCCCATGCCCGCCGTCCCGCGGGCCGGGACGGGCGCCCCTGACCAGCGGGGACGATATCCCGGTCCGGCCGGGCAGATCCGGGACGGCGGAGTGCGCGCCGCCCCTGCCCGCCCGGGACGTCCCCCGCCGATGGTGGACGTACCGCGGCGCAGGGGGCGCCGCATGGAAGATCGTGGAGTGAGCATGTCGATACGGCCGATGGGACAGGACCCCACGGAACACCCGCACCCGCCGGAGCCGCCGGTCCGCGTGGAACGCAGCAGGCTCGTCAACATGGGCCAGGCCGGCGCGCCCGCGGCCTCCGGGGGGCCGGGGCTGCCCGCGCCGCGGACGGCGGCCGCGGTGCGCCTGGCGGGGGTGATGCTGGCCGCCGGCGCGGCGGTGTGGGCGGTGGGGCTCGTCGTCGTCGGGGAGGAGGTCAAGAAGGGGATCACGCTGGTGGACTGCGTGACCGGGCTCGGCTATGTGGCCGGGCTGTTCTGCCTGGCGCTGGTCGTGCTGCGCACCGGGGGGACGGGCGCGCGGAAGGGGCGGGCGTTCCCGATCGCGGTGCTGGCGCTGACGCCCGGCGCGTTCCTGTTCAACCTGCTCTCGATGTCGTATGTGGGCCACACGTACGAGGACCTGCCGCCCTGGCTGGCGATCATCGACGCGTGCTGGCCGCTGTCCAACCTGGGGATGCTGGTCCTCGGCATCGCGGTGCTGAAGGTCGGCCGCTACCGCGGCCCGCTGCGCTGGTACCTCCCGCTGTGCGGCCTGTGGCTGCCGGTGTCGATGGCGGGGCAGGCCGCCGGCGGGAGCGCGGCCACCCTGGTCAGCGCGGCATGGCTGCTGGGCACCTACACGGTGGTGGGGGTGTGGCTGGCGCTGCGCCCGGCGGACGTCCTGGCACCCCGCTGAGCGGCGCCCCGTCCGCCCGGGGCGGAGTGGTTCACGGGGGGGTGTCCCTATGGGATTCGTCAAGCTGCTCGTGCAGCGGGTTTGCGTGTCGGCTGGTAGGGCTGTTTGTCGCCAAGCATGGCGTAGATGGCGTCGCTGCGGCGGCGGGCCGGGCAGATGCGTGCGCGGGTCCTGATCCCGATGCCGGGCATCGAGATCAGGACCTTGGCGAGAGGGTGGGCATCAAGGATCTCCTCCACCTGGGCCGCGACCTGTTCGCGCTGGTCGTGGACAGATCGCAGGGACCGGGCCAGGTGGGGCCGGACGGCCGCGGCCGCGGCGGTGCCGGGAACCACGACGCTCTGGGCGTCCAGGGCGGTCTTGACCGCATCGACCAAGCGCCCGGCCATGCGCGGCGCCAGCGGCCGGCACACCACCACAAACCGGACCCAAGGGCCGAGGCGTCCTCCTGCGCGCGTGCCGTTTCGGTCGCTGCGGTCACAGAAGACTGGCCTCCGTAACGACGAAGACCCCGGAGCTTGCTGCTCCGGGGTCTGTTCCGTCACTGTGGGGCTACGACTTTCGTCTGTACCCCTGTGTGGGCGAGGAGGGATTTGAACCCTCACATCCTTTCGGACACACGGACCTGAACCGTGCGCGTCTGCCGTTCCGCCACCCGCCCGTGGGCGCCGTCCCGTTTCCGGGTGCCTGAAAAGGCTAGCACGGGGTCGGGAGTGGTTAGGTATCCAGATACGCCGAGCGAACCTTCGCACCGATACGATCGTCTACCAGTGGGGAAGGGAGGTGCCCGTGGGCGTCATTCAGCGCTTCGAGCGACGGCTCGAGGGCATGGTCGAAGGGGCCTTCGCCCGTGCCTTCAAGTCTGAGCTGCAGCCGGTCGAAGTGGCCAGTGCTGTGCAGCGCGAGATGGACGATCGGGCGGCGATCGTGGCACAGGGCCGCACGCTCGTTCCGAACGACTTCGTCGTCGAGATCTCTCAGCAGGACGGGCAGCGGCTCCAGGTGTACGCCGACAGCCTGAGCCAGGAGCTGGCGAATCTGGCGCGCGAGTACGCGAAGGAGCAGGGGTACTCCTTCGTCGGTCCGGTGCGCGTGCGGTTCGAGAACGCGGGCGATCTCGCCACGGGCATGTTCCGCATCAGGTCGGGGGTGATCCGGGGCTCGACGGTCGAGGGCGGGGAGATCCGCCGGCCGGTGAGCGACGTGCCGCAGGGCGGCCGGGGCGGGGTGTTCGGGGGGCATCCGCGCCTGCTGGTGACCACGGCGGTGGAGGGATCGGACACGACTCAGCGCACCTATGAGATCAACACCCCAGTGACCCTGCTGGGTCGCGGCACCGACTGCGACCTGCGCCTCGTCGACCCTGGCGTGTCCCGGCACCATGCCGAGATCCGCGTAGAAGGTCCCGAAATCGCTCTCGTGGATCTAGGGTCGACCAACGGCTCGTTCGTGAACGGGCAGCCGATCCGGCGGGTCACGCTGGTCGACGGCTCCCGGGTCACGATGGGCCGCACGACCCTTGTGTTCCGCCGCGATAGGGAGTAACCCCGACTCCGATGTCCCCATTCACCCTCACGCTGATCAAGCTGGCGTTCCTGGCGGTGCTGTGGCTGTTCGTCATCGCGGCCGTCGGCGTGATCAGGGCCGACCTGTTCGGCTCCAAGGCCGCGACGAAGGCGGCCACACGCGCGTCCCAGCCCCGTCCCCCCAAGGCGGCGAGGCAGCCGAAGCCGCCGCGCCCGCAGCGCAGCGCCCAGAACGGCGCCCCGACGAAGCTGGTGGTCGTCCAGGGCGAGCGGGCCGGCACCGTCATCGACCTCACGGGGGTGCCCATCACCATCGGCCGTGCCAATGACGCCACGCTCGTCGTGACCGACGACTACGCTTCGAGCCGCCATGCCCGAATTTTCGCGCAGGACGGTCAGTGGATCGTGGAAGATCTCGGCTCGACCAACGGGACGTATCTCGGACGCACGAAGGTGAGCCGGCCGATGCCGGTCCCGCCGGGCGTCCCGGTCCGTATCGGCAAGACCGTGATCGAGCTGCGCAAATGACTCTGGGAATCCGCTACGCCGCGCGCTCCGACGTGGGCATGCTGCGCGAGGGCAACGAGGACTCGGCGTACGCGGGCGCGCACCTGCTCGCGGTGGCCGACGGGATGGGCGGGCACGTCGGCGGCGAGATCGCGAGCGCCGCCGCGATAGAGGCCCTCCGGGCGCTCGACAAGGACCTCCCCGCCACCGAGCTGCTCGCCGCGCTGGAGCACACGGTCAAGACGGCGAACGACAACCTGCACCGCATTGTGGAGTCCGACCCGGCCCTGCAGGGCATGGGGACGACGCTGACGGCGATGCTGTGGGCGGGCAACCAGGTCGCGCTGGTGCACATCGGCGACTCGCGCGCCTACCTGCTGCGCGACGGCAGCCTGTTCCAGATCACGCACGACCACACGCTGGTGCAGTCGCTGGTCGACGAGGGCCGGATCAGCCCGGACGAGGCGGCCTCGCATCCGCAGCGGTCGCTGCTGCTGCGGGCGCTGGACGGCCGCGGCGAGGTCGACCCCGACCTGTCGCTGCGCGAGGCGAAGGTCGGCGACCGGTACCTGCTGTGCTCGGACGGCCTGTCGGGCGTCGTCACGGCGGAGACGATCTTCCAGGTGCTCACGGACGTGGACGACCCCGAGCAGGCCGTCCGGCAGCTGATCGACCTGGCGAACCGGGGCGGCGGCCCCGACAACATCACCTGCGTCGTCGCCGACGTCGTGGACCTGGAGCGCCAGCCCCCGACGGGCGGCCCCGGCCACGCGGTGGGCGCGGCGGCGAACGCGGCGCCGCCGGAGCCGCCGGGCGGCGGGACGGGCCCTAACACGACCGTCGCCGACACCCCGGCCGGGCGGGCCGCGCAGCTGCGCGACACCCGGCCGCAGCCGCCGGTGGCGGTCGACGAGATGCCGCCGCCGCAGGCCCCGATGCCGATGGGCGACCCGATGGGCCCCCCACCGGCGCCGGGCGCGATGCCGCAGGCGCAGCAGATGCAGGCGAGGCGAAGCGGCACGCGCCGCTGGACGTGGCTGGTCGTGGTCGCGGGCGTGGTCGTCGTGGGCGTCGTCGCGGGCGGGTTCGTGCTGCTGCAGAACGTCCGGAACGGCTACTACATCGGCGCGAACAAGGCCGGCGAGGTCGTCCTCTACCGCGGGACGACGCAGAAGGTGCCGGGCCTCAGCCTGTCCCGCGAGGCGGCCAAGAAGGACCAGCCGAAGCAGCCGATCCTGGTCGCCGACCTCCCGCAGGACCTCCAGCAGCAGGTCAAGGACACCTACACCGTCGACGGCCCGAACGCGCTGAAGCAGCTGGAGACCGCCGTCTGCAAGTACTCGCTGGTCGAGAAGGACGGCGAGGTCGTCATGGTGAAGGGCCGGGAGCAGCAGAACTGCCGGCAGACCGACGTCAAGAAGAGCGGCGTCCGGATCGACGAGCTGCCCGCCTCGGACGTCTCCGCGGTCCAGAAGGGCACCCTCGTGTTCATCGGGCAGAAGGCGGCGCAGACCAGGCTCGACCAGCTCGGCGCGCGCCGGGAAGAGTGCAAGAAGCGCAGCCCGTCCATCAAGGACTGCCCCTCGAGCGGGGGGAGCTCGTAGATGCAATCGATCGGCGACCAGATCAGGGCCCACCTCCCGTACCAGCGGCGCAACGCGGCGTCGCTGGCGCTTCTCGTCTTCGCGATGGTCCTGACGCTGTCGGCGTTCGCGGAGGTCGGCCTCGCGCGTGACGGGAACATCCCCGGCGGCCTGTTCATCTACGGCGGCGGGCTGGTCGTGCTGGCCCTCGCCGCCTACCTCATCCAGGCCAAGTTCACCCCCTACGCCGACCCGCTGCTGCTGCCGCTCGCCGTGGCGCTGAACGGCATCGGGCTGGCGATGATCTACCGGCTGGACCTCGACACCAGCCATGACCGCAAGGTCGCGGCGGCCGCTGGCAAGAAGCTGCTCCCCGACGCCGCCGACGCGCCCGGCCAGCTGATGTGGACGTTCGTCGGGATCGGCCTGTTCGTCGCCGCCGTGCTGATCATGCGCGACACCGACAAGCCGGACGCGCCCCTGTCGTTCACGCCGAAGACCGCCCAGCGCTACACGTACCTGATCGGGCTCAGCGCGGTCATTCTGCTGCTGCTGCCGATCGTCCCCGGCATCGGCGCGGAGATCAACGGCGCCCGGGTGTGGATCCATCTGGGTCCGTTCTCGGTGCAGCCGGGCGAGTTCGCGAAGCTGCTGCTGGTCGTGTTCTTCGCCGGCTACCTGGTGAACAAGCGGCAGGCGATGTCGCTGATCGGCAAGAAGTTCGGCCCGATCAGCCTGCCGCGGGCCCGCGACCTCGGCCCGATCATGGTGATCTGGTTCTTCTGCCTGGGCGTGCTGTTCATGCAGAAGGACCTCGGTACGGCGCTGCTGTTCTTCGGCCTGTTCGTGTCGATGCTGTACATCGCGACCCAGCGGGTGTCGTGGGTGCTGATCGGCATCGGGCTGCTGTCGGTCGGCGTCTTCATCGCGACGCTGCTGCCGTTCATGGGCCACGTGAACCAGCGCATCGACATCTGGCAGAACCCGAAGCCCTACTTCGACGGCGGCTGCCTGCTGGAGAGCGGCAGGGTCGTCCCGGTCAACCCCGACACCGAGATCTACAAGAGGTTCAAGGCGCAGGGCGACGGCTCGCCGGGCTTCTCGGCCTGCGCCGAGCTCGGCGGGGAGTACTCCGACAGCGCGCAGCTCATGAAGGGCCTGTTCGCGCTCGGCCAGGGCGGCGTCCTCGGCACCGGGCTCGGCCAGGGCGAGCCGTGGCGGACGCCCCTGTCGTTCAGCGACTTCATCTTCGACTCGCTGGGCGAGGAGCTCGGGCTCACCGGTCTGATGGTGCTGCTGCTGATATACGCGTTGATCGTGCAACGCGGGATGAAGACGGCCGTGGCGGCGCGGGACCCGTTCCTGAAGCTGTTCGCGGGCGGCGTGTCGTTCGTGCTGGCCCTGCAGGTCTTCGTGATCGTCGGGGGCGTCACGCGGCTCATCCCGCTCACCGGTCTGACGACGCCCTTCCTGTCCCAGGGCGGCTCGTCGCTGATGGCCAACTGGATCCTGATCGCGATCCTGGTGCGGATGAGCCACGACGCGCGCAAGCCGGCCCCCCAGGCGATCCAGGACGAGGGCATGACCCAGATCGTGAGCACGAGGTGACTTCCCCCCTATGAACATGGACAAGCCGGTTCGGCGGGTGGCGATCTTCGCATTGCTGCTGTTCTTCGGCCTGATGGCCCAGGTCAACTACGTCCAGGGCAGCCAGGCCGAGGACCTGCGCACCGACGCGCGCAACAGCCGCCAGTACGCGGACGTGTTCAACTCGCCGCGCGGCCAGATCTCGGCGGGCGGCGAGGTGCTGGTGGTCTCGAAGGAGACCGGCAAGGACAACCCGAAGTACGGCCGGACCTACAAGGACGGGCCGATCTTCGCGCCGATCACCGGCTACTTCAACGGCAACGCCACGCAGGTCGAGCGGGCCTACAACTCGCTGCTCGGCGGCAAGGACAAGCGGATCACGCAGCAGCGCTGGTTCGACACGTTCATCGGCAAGAAGGCCGAGGGCGCGAACGTCGAGCTGACCATCGACCCGCAGGCGCAGCGCACCGCCTACGAGCAGCTGAAGGCCGGGACGTCGAACGGCCGCCGCGGCGGCGCCGTGGTGATCGACGTGAAGACGGGCGCGGTCAAGGTGGCGGCGTCGTGGCCGTCGTTCGACCCGAACGAGGTCGCGCCGCAGACGGGTGAGAAGGGCGGCAAGCGGCTGGAGCAGCTCGACAAGGGCGAGGGCGTCATCAAGCCCCTGGTCGACAACGCGCTCAGCCAGACGTTCCCGCCCGGCTCGTCGTTCAAGACGGTGGTGTCGGCGGTCGGGATGCAGAAGCTCGGCCTGAACAGCTCGTCGACGGTGAACACCGGGCAGCTGATCCTGCCTGAGTCGGGCCGCCCGCTGCCGAACTCGCACGACAGCGGCAGCTGCGCCGGGTCCGCCCCGCTGCGCGGCGCGTTCGCCGAGTCCTGCAACACCTCGTTCGCGAAGATGGCGCTCGACATGGGCATCCAGGAGCTGCACGACGGCGCCGAGTCCTTCGGGTTCGGCAAGCACGTGCAGCTGGAGCCCGACATGTACGCCGCGGAGAGCGACATCCCGGTCTCGATCAAGGACGCCAAGGGCAACACGATCCAGACCGGCAAGGACGGCACGGCCCGTTCCGGCATCGGCCAGGAGAACGTGCGGGCCACCCCGCTGCAGATGGCGATGGTCGCCTGCGCGGTCGCCAACGGCGGCAAGATCATGAACCCGTACGTGGTGCAGCGGGTCCGCGCCAAGGACCAGAGCGAGCTCTACAACGCCTCGCCGAAGGAGTTCGGGAAGGCGATGTCCGGCGACCAGGCCGGCCAGCTGGAGGACATGATGCGCGCGGTGGTCTCCGAGGGCACCGCGAAGAACCTGGCGGGCAAGCGGATCGCCGGCAAGACCGGTACCGCCGAGCAGGGCCCCGGCAACCCGAACGCCAACTGGTTCGTCGGGTTCAGCCCGACCGAGAACCCGCGCTACGCGTTCGCCGTGATGGTCGAGACCCCGGGCTCGGGCGCCGCCAACGCGGGCCCCGTCGCGGCGGCGATCATGGCGAAGGTGCTGCAGAAGTGAGTACGGGCCTCGTCCTGAACGACCGGTACCGGCTGCTGGAGCGGCTGGCGATCGGCGGGATGGGCGAGGTCTGGCGCGCGTCCGACGCGCTGTCCGGGCGGCCGGTGGCGGTGAAGCTGCTGCGCCTGGAGCTCGGTTCGGACGTGCGGGCGCGGGGCCGGTTCGAGTCGGAGGCGCGGTTCGCCGCGGAGCTGCGGCACCCGGGGATCGCGCGGGCGTTCGACTACGGCGAGCAGGCCGGCCGGACGTTCCTGGTGATGGAGCTGGTGCCCGGCGAGCCGCTGGACGAGATCCTCGCGCGCGACGGCGGACTGCCGCTGGAGGCCGTGCTCGACCTGATCGTGCAGGCGGCGCGGGCGCTCTCGGTCGCGCACGCGGCGGGGATCGTGCACCGCGACGTCAAGCCGGCCAACCTGATGGTGGCCCCGGACGGCACCCTGAAGATCACCGACTTCGGGATCGCCCGCCGGCTGGCCGCGGCGTCGCAGACCCAGACCGGGATGGTCATGGGGACGGCGCACTACATCTCGCCGGAGCAGGCGCAGGGCCTGAAGCTCTCCCCCTCGGCGGACCTGTACTCCCTGGGCGTGGTCGCCTACGAGTGCCTGACGGGCGCGCCGCCGTTCGACGGGCGGACGCCGGTGGAGGTGGCGCTCAAGCACGTCCGGGACGCGCCCGCGGAGCTGCCGGCGCGGGTGCCCGAGGCGGCCCGCGAGCTGATCATGGAGATGCTGGCGAAGGAGCCGCGGGAGCGTCCCCCGGACGCCGACACGGTGGCCGCCCGGGCGCTCGGCATCCGCGCGTCGCTCAGCACGGCCGCGGGCGGCGCGGCCCGTCGGAGCGTCCGGCCGGACGCGGGCCGGGACGGCGCTCGGCGAGCCCCCGGCGCCACCAGCAACGATCGCCTTGTCGTAAAATCATCAACTTTGTCGGGATTTGACGCTGGCGAGAGGGCGGATAACCTCACCAGCGGGCCGGTGCCCGGGCAACGGCGCCCGGCACTGGCGTACGCGTCCGTCGCGGCCGCCGTGGTACTGGTCTGCGTCATCGTCGTCGGCTCCCTGTGGAAGGGGCTGGCGTTCGCCGGGCCGGGCGAGGACGAGCGGGATCCACCCGCGCCCCCCGCCACCCGGCCGGTCGGGGACGGCAGCGTCGGCGACCCGGCGTCCACCGCCCCCGCCACTCCGCCGCGGCACACCGCCAGGACCACCCCCATGCCGGCTGTTCCGCCGCGGCACCGGACGCATAGGATCCGTCCGTCAACGCAGGCGACCCCCAAGGCGTCCCTTTCACATAAGCCATCAAGGAATCCGCCCCGGGCGACTCCCACCGCCCCTGAGCCCACACCCGCACCGACGGGGAGCACCACGACTCCGTCAACTCCGAGCCCGGATCCCCCGCCGACCCAGGAGGGGAAGCTAGGTTCTGGAGACAAGGTGTAGACGTACGAGGGAAAGTGCACATATGAGTCAACCTCGGCTGCTCGGCGGCCGCTACGAGCTCGAAACGGTCATCGGGCGCGGCGGCATGGCCGAGGTCTACCGTGCCCGGGACCGCCGCCTCGATCGCGTCGTCGCGGTCAAGACGCTGCGGTCCGACCTGGCCCGTGACCCCACGTTCCAGGCCCGGTTCCGGCGCGAGGCCCAGTCGGCCGCGTCGCTGAACCACCCCTCGGTCATCGCCGTGTACGACACCGGCGAGGACATGATCGGCGACACCCCCATCCCGTACATCGTGATGGAGTACGTGGACGGGAGCACGCTGCGCGACCTGCTGAGGGAGAACCGCGCGCTGCTGCCGGACAAGGCCCTGGAGATCACCGACGGGATCCTGCGGGCGCTGGACTACAGCCACCGCGGCGGCATCGTGCACCGCGACATCAAGCCGGCCAACGTGATGCTCACCCGGCAGCACGAGGTCAAGGTCATGGACTTCGGCATCGCCCGGGCCATGGCCGACACGGCGTCCACGATGACGCAGACCGCCCAGGTGATCGGCACCGCGCAGTACCTGTCGCCCGAGCAGGCGCGCGGCGAGCGGGTGGACGCCCGCAGCGACATCTACTCGACCGGCTGCGTGCTGTACGAGCTGCTCACCGGCAAGCCGCCGTTCACCGGCGACTCCCCGGTCGCGATCGCCTACCAGCACGTCCGGGAGGAGCCGGTCCCGCCGTCGCAGGTGGACCCGCAGATCCCGCAGTGGGCGGACGCGATCGTGCTGAAGGCGATGGCGAAGGACGCCGACCACCGCTACCAGAACGCGACGGAGTTCCGGCAGGAGATCCAGCGCGTCCTGCAGGGCCAGCCCGTCTCGTCGACGGCGGCGTCCACGATGCTGATGAGCGGCCAGCCGCAGGGCACCCAGATGATGGGCGCGTACGGCGGCGGCCCGGCGCGCACGCAGGTGCGGCGGCCGCAGGACGACGGCTACGGCCTGCCGCCCGTCCACTACGACGACGGCGCCGAACGCGACGGCTCCGGACGGAAGGCCGCGCTGTGGGTGGGGCTCGCGGTGCTGTTCATCGGCGGCGCCGCGCTCATCGGCTGGCTGATGAGCGGCGGGGACAAGGCGGCCGACCAGGTCGCGATCCCGCAGAGCATCGTCAACGTCAAGCAGAGCGACGCGACGGCCCAGCTCACCAAGCTCGGCTTCACGGTCGGCCAGCCGAAGACCGACTACAGCGACGACGTCAAGAGCGGCTACGTGATCAGCTCCGATCCGGAGCCCGGCACGAACGCCGCCAAGGGCGCCACGGTGACTCTGCTGGTCTCCAAGGGCCCGAAGCCGCCCACGGAGATCGAGGTCCCGGACGTCACCGGCAAGCCGTACGCGACGGCGAAGAAGATACTGGAGGGCCGCGGGTTCGAGGTCGACAAGAGGGTCGAGTCGAGCGACACCGTGCCGCGGGGCAACGCGATCTCGACCGACCCGCCCGGCGGCTCGAAGGCGAAGAAGGGATCGAACGTCACCCTGACGGTGTCGACCGGCCCGTCGAGCCTGAAGGTGCCGAGCCTGTTCAACAACAGCCAGCGCGCCGCGTGCGGCAAGCTGGAGGGCCTCGGCCTGAAGTGCCAGGTGCAGAAGGGCGCGCCGCCGCCCGACAAGCAGGTGGCCCCGGGCTTCGTCTACGACCAGCAGCCGGGTGAGGGCGCGACGGTCGCGCCGGGCGACACGGTGACGATCTTCGTTGCGGAGAAGCAGCAGCAGTCGCCGCCGCCCGGGCAGGGCACGCCGACGCCGGGCTTCCCCGGCTTCCCGGGCAACGGGGACGGCCAGGGCTGACCCAGGTAGGAACGAGGGCCCCGCCTCCGGAAGGAGGCGGGGCCCTCGGCGTTCGCGGACGGGCCGCGGGGCCCGAACGGGTTCGGACATGCCCGGGCATGAGAGAAGGGCCTCCGCCACTCGGGGGCAATGGCGGAAGCCCTTCGCTATGGTCTTCGTCGCGACCCCATGGGACGTTACGGATTTCAACCGAAATTTTCTGAGTTGGAGGAGAAGATCCCGCCTAGTCCCGGCCCGTCCGGTGAAGGCGCAGGTCATCGCAGGTGGCCAGCCAGTTCCGCAGCAGCCGGTGTCCGGCGGTGGACAGGATCGACTCGGGATGGAACTGGACGCCCTCCACGGGGCGGCTCCGATGGCGCAGCCCCATGACGACGCCGTCGCGGGTGCGGGCCGTCACCTCCAGGACGTCCGGCGGGACGGTCCCGGGCACGACGGCCAGCGAGTGGTAGCGGGTCGCGGCGAACGGGTCCGGCAGGCCGCGGAAGACGCCGGCGCCGTCATGGTGGATCTCGCTCGTGGAGCCGTGGACGATCTCGGGCGCCCGGGCGACCGTCGCGCCGTGCACGTGGGCGATCACCTGGTGGCCGAGGCAGACGCCGAGCAGCGGGGCGCCGCGGCGTTCGGCGTCCCGGACGAGGTCGAGGCACACCCCGGCGTCCGCCGGGTGGCCGGGCCCGGGGCTCAGCAGGACGCCGTCGGCCTGTTCGGCGTCCTGGACGGCGACGTCCGACCGGTCCTTGACGACGCACTCGGCGCCGAGTTCCAGCAGGTACTGGACGATGTTGTAGACGAAGCTGTCGTGGTTGTCGACGACGAGGACGCGCATCGCCGGTCAGCCCGGGGTGGCGGAGCCGGACGGCACCGGGTCTTGGACGACCCCGTGGTCGAACTGGACCTTGGGCTCGACCCAGGGGAACACCACGTACCAGAGGATGGCGGCGATCGCGACGAGCAGGCCGAGGGCGGTCGCGGTCTTGGTCTGCCAGGCGCCGGGCAGCCGGCGCCAGATCCAGGCGTACACGGGGCCTCCTACGTCCCGGCGGCCTGCCGGGCCGCTGCCGCGCGCGGCAGCGCCTCGGTCAGCTCGCCGAAGATGATCATTCGTTGCGCGGCGGAGTACTTCGGGTGGCAGGTGGTGAGCGTGATGAGCCGCTCGGTCGGCCGCCGCTTCGGGTGGAACGGGACGGGCGCGGTCACCTCCACCGCCGACGGCCGCACGATCCGCCGGTCGGTGACCTTGTAGACGTACTGCTCGTCCCGGGTGTCGATGAGGATCTCGTCGCCGCGGTCGAGCTCGCCGAGCCGGTTGAACGGCGCGGAGTAGGTCGTCCGGTGCCCGGAGACCACGAAGTTGCCGACCTGGCCGGGCAGCGCGCTGCCCGGGTAGTGGCCGGGACCCTTGCGCAGGTCGGCGCGGTCGACGCCCTCGATCACCACGAAGCGGTAGTGCTCGCCGAACCTGGGGATGCGGATCACGGCGAGTCCCCTGCCGAGCTCGACCTTCTCGGTGGTGACCTTGGTGGCCCGCCAGTTCTTCAGCATCTCGTCGCCGAGCCGGTCCTGCGCGCCCTTGGTGTACTGGCCGGTGCCCCACAGCTCGTACGTCACGAACAGCATGACGATCAGTCCGGCGGTGATGCACAGCTCGCCCATGCCACGGATCACCGTGCGCACCGCGTCCTCCTCTGCCGGGGGGTTCAGTCGCCTTTGGGCGGTTCCGCCGGAACCGTAGCGTGCTTCATGGTCACGTTGCCGGTGTAGGGCGGCAACGTGGCGCGCCCCACGGTCCGCACCGCGTAGCCGAGCCCGTAGGCGCGGACGTACTTGCGGTAGACCGCGATCTCGCGGGACGCGCCGAGCGCCGCGCGCAGCCGGTCCGGGTCGCCGACGGCGGTGATCCGGAACGGCGGGGAGTACACGACGCCCTGGAGGATCAGCGTATTGCCCACGCAGCGCACCGCGCTGGTCGAGATCACCCGCTGGTCCATGATCTGCATGGCGCGGGCGCCGCCCGCCCACAGCGCGTTGACGACGGACTGGACGTCGCTCTGGTGCACGACGAGGTCGTCCGGGCTGACGCCGCGGGGCAGGTCGCCCGACTTCGGCAGCGGCGCGTCGTCGAGCGTGACCCGGACGGCCCGTCCGGCGGCGGGGGTGAACCCGGCCTCGGCGGCCAGCCGGTCGGCCTCCGCCTGAGCGTTTTTCACCCTGGCGTCGTGACGTCCGGCCTCCCGGGAGATACCGTCGACTTGGCGGCGCAACCGCCGGTACTCGGCGCGATCCTGCCGGGCCCGGCGCTGCTCCGCGGTGATGAGCTCGGTGATCCTGGTCCGGCCCTGCTCACGCAGGCTCGTACCGCGGGCCGTGCTCGCGCTCGCCGCGAACAGGGTTCCCGCAAGGAGCGTGAGAACTGGGATGATGCTTCCCCACGCTGGACGCCGTACGCTGCTCACCAGCGACTACGCTAACCGACAAACCACCCATGCGCGGCCCGGCGCTCCGGCCGCCGGACGCCCGAGGAGATCGATCCCACCGTGGCCAAGTCCAAAGTGCGCAAGAAGGCCGTCTACACGCCCCCGCAGAAGTCCAAGGCGCCCGAGGTCAGCCCGCGCTGGCTCGTGCCGACCATGGTCGCGCTGTGGCTCTTCGGTCTGATCTGGATCGCCGTCTTCTATGTGACGGCCAGCACCGGTACGGACGTGCCGTACATGACCGACCTGCACAACTGGAACCTGGGGATCGGCTTCACCGCGATCATCCTCGGTGTGATCCTTTCGACCCGCTGGCGCTGATCGCGAGTTATCCACAGGTTGAGGGTCGCTCACCGCGCCTTTCCCCAAGTTTTCCACAGGGAGTGTCCACAGGCGCCGGAGCGCGGACGCCGCCGCGCGCGGGCCTGGTGGCCGTGCGCGTGCGCGGCGTCCGCGCCCGCGGCTACACCGCGGGGCTCAGCTCGGCCGTTCTGAGGATCACGAGCGCCGCGAGCAGCGCCAGCACGACCAGCGGCGCCGCGAGGTGGACCAGCCTGCGCCGCGCGTCCGGCGTGTAGGCGTAGGCCGCGGCCAGCGCCGCCCCCACCGCGAGGCCGCCGACGTGGCCCTGCCAGGAGATCCCCGGCACCGAGAATGTGATCACCAGGTTGATCACCAGCAGCACCACGATGGGGCCGACCGGCCCGCCGAGCCTGCGGCCGATCACGAAGTACGCCCCGAAGAGGCCGAAGATGGCCCCGGACGCGCCGACCGCCGAGTCGTGCGGGGAGCCGACCAGGTACAGCAGCACCGAACCGCCGAGCCCCGACAGCAGGTACAGGGCGAGGTAGCGCCACCGTCCGAGCACCTGCTCCAGCGCGGGACCGACGGCCCACAGCGCCCACATGTTGAACAGGATGTGGGTGATGCCGAACGATCCGCCGCGCTGGTGCAGGAACATCGTGGTGAACAGCCGGTACCACTCGCCCTCGGCGACCCCGCCGACCCGGCCGTCCGGCAGGACGGCCTGGCCGAGCATCATGAACTCCCAGACCACGCGCCAGGACGCCAGCTCGGCGAGGTAAGCCGCGACGCACAGGCCGATCAGCGTGTAGGTGACGACCGGCACGGCGGACGCCGAGCCCCGCGCGCCGAGCACCGTCCGGGGAACCGCCTTGCGGACCCCCCGGTTGCCCTCGGCGACGCACTCCACGCACTGGTGCCCGACCGCCGCGTCCCGCATGCAGTCGGGACAGATGAAGCGGTCGCACCGGGTGCAGCGGACATACGTCTCGCGCCCCGGATGCCGGTAGCAGGTCGGCACCGAGGTCTCGGGGGCGGGACTCTGGTCTGTGCTCATCAGCGGCTCCGTGGGGCCGGTATGGTTCGGCTCTTACCCGTCACGGGGTCTCACCTGGACCAACGACTAACGGCGCTCGATCGTCACCGATTCGATGACGACGTCCTCCTTCGGACGGTCCATCCGGCCGGTCGGGACCTTGCCGATCCGGTCGACGACGTCCGTCCCCTCGATGACCTTGCCGAAGATGGTGTGCCGGCCGGTCAGGTGCTGGGTGTGCGCGACGCTCAGCGTGATGAAGAACTGGGAGCCGTTGGTGCCGGGCCCGGCGTTCGCCATCGCCAGCAGGTACGGGCGGTTGAACTTCAGGTCCGGGTGGAACTCGTCCTTGAACTGGTAGCCCGGGCCGCCGGTGCCGGTGCCGAGCGGGTCGCCGCCCTGGAGCATGAACTGGTCGATGACCCGGTGGAAGATCGTCCCGTTGTAGAGCGGCCGGTCCGTCTTCTGCCCGGTGTTCGGGTCGGTCCAGGTGCGGGTGCCCTCCGCCAGCTCGACGAAGTTCGCCACCGTCTCGGGCGCGTGCTCCGGGTACAGCTGGATCACGATCTTGCCGAGCGACGTGTTGAGCGTCGCGAAGATCTCGTTGGCCACGCTGGCCGCCTCCTCGTGAGATGGGTTCTGTGACGTCTGATGCGGGGTCTCGGCCATGCCGGAAATCGTCACCCTGCGTGAAAAGTTCGTCACGCTCGCCGTGTTTACCTTTCGGTCGCAGGGAAGGCTGCCTGACAGGACCTCGCAAACAGGGAGGTTAGCGTGTCCCTAATGATCAGTATCCGCCGGAAGCCGCAGGACGAGGTCGTGAACCGGCTCGGCCGCGTCCAGGAGGTGGCCCGCCAGGGCGCCGACAGGTGGCGCCAGGGCGCCTCCGTCGCGGCCGAGCGGATCGGCCCCATCGCGAACGAGCGCGTGTTGGTCGTCCGCGGATGGAGCGCACCGAGGCTCCGGCAGGCGGCCCGGTATGTGGAGACCGGGCTCGCCCCGCGGGTGAGCACGTTCCTGAGTGACGTCGCCGGACGGGTGGAGCCGCCGAAGCGGACCAAGCCCGGTCGCGGCGCCCTCATGGCGATGATGGGCGTGGTCGCCGCCGTCGGCGTTGTCGGCGCGGTGGCGACGCGGCGCGGCGCCATCCGCGACATGGCCAAGGGGTCGGGCGAGCAGGCGCACAGCGCCACCTCGGCCGACTCCATGACGGTCAGCGGCGCCGACGTCGACGGCCAGGTGCATTCGCCGCACTGAGCACGCAGGAGGAGGGGCCCGGCCGCACGGCCGGGCCCTTCTCCGTCCCCGTGCGGCCTCCGATGGCTACCACCCGGTACGGTGAACGCCATGTCGCCGAAACGCCCCCTGCGGCAGGTACTGGCGGACCGCGCGAGGCAGCGGGCCCGCCAGGGCGTGCACACGGCAGTGCACCGCGCCTGGGAATGGATCCAGCGGCACGGGGAGATCACCCCGCACACGCCGGGCCGCCGCCAGTTCGCCTACCTGGGCGAGGGCGCCTGCATCGGCTTCCCGACCGGCAGCATCTACGGCGAGCCCTGGATCTCGATCGGCGACCACACGCTGGTCGGCACGCACGTCACCATCTCCGCCGGCTTCGTGCCCGGCCTCGACCTCGGCCCGGACGTCATCGTCCGGATCGGCGCGAGCTGCTCGCTCGGCCGCGGCACCCACATCGTCGGCCACCAGTCCATCGACATCGGCGACGACGTCTTCACCGGCCCGAACGTCTACATCACCGACCAGAACCACACCTACGGCGACCTGCACACCCCGATCGGGCGGCAGTGGCCGGAGAACAACCCGGTCGTGATCGGGGACGGCTGCTGGATCGGCACCGGGGCGATCATCCTGCCCGGCACCCGCCTCGGCCGCAACGTCGCGGTCGCCGGGGGCGCCGTCGTCCGCGGCGAGTTCCCCGACCACTCGGTCATCGGCGGCGTGCCCGCCAAGATCCTGCGCAGCCACGACAAGGAGAACGGCTGGCAGCCGCCCCTGCGCACCGACTCCCTCATGTCGCTGGACGAGCTCGCGGCCCTCTCGGTCAACGGCCTGGAAGGCCTCCAGATCCTCCAGGACCGTCTGCGGGCCGAGTCCGCCGCCCGGGACGGCGACGTCCTGAGCGAGGAGGCCGGCTGACCGTTCCGCCCCCGCCGGGCGGACAGGACATGCGAAAGAGCCCCGCACTCGCGTGCGGGGCTCTTCCGTGGTCGGTCAGCTGGTGCGGGCGGTCCGGCGGTCGCCCCCGAAGGAGGCGCCGCGGCGGTTGCCGTGGGAGCCGCCGCCGGTCCGGGGACCGCCGCGGCGCTCGCCGGAGGAGAAGGAGCGGTGCTCGCCTCGCCCGCCCTCGCCGTCGCGGCGGCGGTTGCCGCCCTCGCGGTCGAACGTGCGGGGGCCGCGGCCCCGGCGCGCGCCCGGCCGGCCCCGGCCGCCCTCGCGGCGCGCGGGGCGCTCGGGGATGAGCGGCTCCTCGATCGGGATGCCGGACGGCTGCCGGGCCCCGGTCAGCTTGACCAGCTCGGCGTCGCCGGTGGTCACCCGGGTCCGGGGGGCGTTGATGCCGGCGCGGCGCGTCATCGCGGACGTGGAGCGCACCTGGTGCGGCAGGACGAGCGTGACGACGGTGCCGCGCTCGCCGGCGCGGGCGGTGCGCCCGGCGCGGTGCATGTAGTCCTTGTGGTCGGCGGGCGGGTCGACGTGCATGACGAGCGTCACGTCGTCGACGTGGATGCCGCGGGCGGCGACGTCGGTGGCGACCAGCACGCTGATGGAGCCCTCGCGGAACTCGGCGAGGGTGCGGGTGCGCAGGCCCTGGCTCTTGCCGCCGTGCAGGCCCGCCGCGCGGACGCCGGCCTGGGTGAGCTGCTTGGCGAGCCGGTCGACGCCGTGCTTGGTGCGGGCGAACAGGATCGTCCGGCCCTCGCGGTTGGCGATCTCGGCGGTGATGGCGCCCTTCTCCTTGGGCGCCACGAGCAGCAGGTGGTGGTCCATGGTGTCGACGGACTCGTCCACCGGGCCGATCGCGTGCGTGACCGGCTCGTTCAGGTACCGCCTGACCAGGACGTCGACGTCCTTGTCGAGGGTGGCGGAGAACAGCAGCCGCTGCCCGCCGGGCTGGGCGGCGTCCAGGATGTCGGTGACGTCGGGCAGGAAGCCCATGTCGGCCATGTGGTCGGCCTCGTCGAGCACGGCGATCTCGACGTCGGACAGGTCGCAGGCGCCCTGCCGCATCAGGTCCTTGAGCCGGCCCGGGGTGGCCACGAGCACCTCGACGCCGCGGCGCAGCGCGTCGATCTGCTTGAACATCGAGGTCTGGCCGATGACGGTCTTGAAGCGCAGGCCGAGCCCGCGGCCGAGCGGCTCCAGGTTCGTCTGGACCTGCTGGGCCAGCTCGCGGGTCGGGACGAGGATCAGCGCGAGGGGGCGCTTGGGGGCGGCCTTCCGGCCGGAGAGGCGGGCGAGCAGCGGGAGCCCGAACGCCAGGGTCTTGCCGGACCCGGTCTTGCCGCGCCCGAGGACGTCGCGGCCCGACATGACATCGGGGATCGCGGCGGCCTGGATCGGGAACGGGGCTTCGATGCCCTGGCGGGCCAGAGCGCTCACCAGCACCGGCGGGAGGCCGAGCTCGGCGAAGGTGGGAACCGTCTCCTCGTCCGCGATGGCGGGCATGGTCGGGTTCTGTGCAGCAGCAGCTGTGGTCACGCATTACCTTCCGAGAGGGGGCACGTCTCGGGAGGCACCTCAGTGGGCGTGGCCTGCAAGGACGAGCCTGGCGCCAGCGGCGGCGCCGAAGATTGATTCCTAGAGTCTAACGTCGTCGGGGAACGACCTTATGCCCCATCCCGGAAGGAACATTCGTCACTTCATACTCAGCATGCACACGAAACGCCGTCGACGGGGGCCGTGAGCGGGTCCGGGGAACGCCGGGTGACGGCGCCGCCACCGGTCTCCACCGGGCAGCCCTCCCGCGCCCAGTACTCGAATCCGCCGAGCATCTCCTTCACCGGGCGGCCGAGCTTCGCGAACTCCAGCGCCGCCTTCTGGGCGCCGTTGCAGCCCGGCCCCCAGCAGTAGACCACCACGGTCGCGCCCTCCGGGACGAGCGCGGCTGCGCGATCGGCGATCTCTGCGGTGGGCAGGTGGACGGCGCCCTGGACGTGGCCCTGCGCCCAGCTCTCGGCGCTGCGGGTGTCGACGACCACGAGGCCGGGCGTCCCTTCGGCGAGTTGGGCGGCCACGTCCGACACGTCCGTCTCGAACGCCAGGCGGGCGGCGAAGTGCCGGAGCGCCTCGTCGGCGGTGGCGGCGGGCGCCTGCGTCGCCGCGGGCGCCGGGGTGGCTGTGTTCATCTGCGAGCTCCTTAGGAACGTGAGAACTCTCTCTCGTGGCCATCTCGATCCTCGGGTTCGCGGCCGCCCGTCCGGAAGTGGCGTGAATGCCGCCTATCGCTAAGATTTCGCCATGCGTCTCGCTTCCCCCTCCCGCCGGCACACGGTGTCGGTGCTGGTGTTCGACGGCATGGCGCCGTTCGAGCTCGGCACGGTCGTCGAGGTGTTCGGGCTGCCCCGGCCAGAGCTGGACGTCCCCTGGTACGACCTGCGGGTCTGCTCGCTGGAACGCGGACCGATGCGGGCGGTGGGCGGTTTCACGATGACGGCCGAGCACGGGCTGGACGCGTTCGCGTCGGCGGACACGGTGCTCGTCGTCGCCGTCCCCGACGTCCGCGCGGACCCGCCGCCCGAGGTCGTCGCGGCGCTCCGCGAGGCGCACGCGCGGGGCGCCCGCGTGGTGTCCATCTGCTCCGGCGCCTTCGCCCTGGCCGCCGCGGGGCTCCTGGACGGACGGGCGGCCACGACGCACTGGCGGTATGCCGACCTGCTGCGCCGCCGCTACCCGCTCGTCCAGGTGACGCCCGACGTCCTCTACGTGGACGGCGACGACGTGCTCACCGGGGCGGGCAGCGCGGCGGGGCTCGACATGTGCCTGCACCTCGTCCGCAAGGACCACGGCGCCCGGGTCGCCAACGCGGTGGCGCGGCGGCTGGTCGTCCCGCCGCACCGGGACGGCGGGCAGGCGCAGTTCGTGGAGGCGGCGGTGCTTCCGCCGGAGGAGGACGACCCGGTCGCGCGGGCCATGGCGTGGGCGCTCGACCATCTCGCCGAGCCGATCACCGTGTCCCGGATGGCACGCGAGGCGTGCCTGGCGCCACGCACGTTCCTGCGGCGCTTCCAGCTGCGGACGGGGACGAGCCCGCTGCGCTGGGTGGTCGGCCAGCGGGTCCTGGCGGCGCTGCCGCTGCTGGAGGAGGGCGGCGCGCCGATCGAGGAGGTCGGCGCGGCGGTCGGCTTCGAGAGCCCGGCCACGTTCCGGCACCACTTCGCCCGGACGATGCGGACCTCGCCGTCCGCCTACCGGCGCACGTTCCGGGCAACCGCGGGCACCTGACCGCCGGCGGACGCGCCCCGGACGGCCCGGCCCAGAGGATCCGACGTCCGGGCCGGCGGCCGGCCGCCCGAGCGCCTCAGGCGCTGTGCGGGAGCGGAGCCTGGCGGTCGATCTGAGCAAGGCCGCCGAGGGGCGAGGGAGGCGGGAGGCGGGGCCCCGCGGGGCTTCGGCCAAGGTAACCGTCCGGTTACGGCCATCAACCGGGGAGTGCCCCCGGAGTTCCCTGACCAGCAGAAGTCACCGATGTCAGGAGCTGGTTGCGCCGCGACCACGGCGCTCGGGCACGGGCGGGCCGCCGGCGGGGCGGCGAGGTCAGCGGGCCCCGGAGGCGTCCAGGGCGGACGGGGGGCCGATCCGGGCGGACGCCCGCAAGATCATTTCGGACGGGACCGAAACTTCGGACCCCGCGCCGGGAAAGCCGGCCCTTGGCACAAAGTTCCAGATCAATCGTTGATCGGTGGCCCGGGCCTTTGTTAATCTGCCCCGGCAGTCAACGGAAGCGGCCTCTTACTGATCGTGAGAGACCAAATCCACTCCGCCACGTTTGTTCATCCCGCCAACAAATGAAAGCCGTTCTAGGTGACCCTGGCCGACACAATCGGCCGCGCAAGCCTCCAGCTACACCCGACCCTTGAAGTAGTCAGGTGAACGGTACAAATTAATGACAGTGCAACCACAGGCGGCTCCCGCCGCGCCCCGCACCGGCGGCACCCTCGGAAAGCGGATCCTGGCATTCGCCGGCCACCCGCTGTTCCGCGGTGACGCCCATGTCGTCCACGACCGCAACCCCTACCGCCGCATGCTCGTGCCCGGCTCGCTGGCCGAGTCCGACTTCGACCTCCCGCCCGGGCCCGCCGACTGGTCGGCCCATCGATCGCTCGCCGCACACCGGCTCCTCGGCACCTTCTACGAAGCCGAGACGGTGCTGCTCCCCGAACAAGGGCTCGACGGGCTGTACGAAGATTTCGATCTCTTCTACGGCCCGCAACTGAAGGAACTCCGGGAAACCTCGGTCTCGGCGCTGGAACGTTTCGCGTTCGGCTGCCTGGACGACGCGGTGGACGTCAGCGGCGCGGCCACTCCCGAGGTGCTGGAGGCCTACTTCCAGCACGTCGTGGACGAGGCCGCCGCCGGGCCGTCGCCCGCGCTGACCGCCATCGCCGGCGCCCGCGACAAGGAGAGCGCCGCCGACCTGTACCTGGTGCAGCTCGCGCTGGACGGCCTCACCGAGGCCTCCGCGATGTCGCGCAACCTCGCCGGCGCCTACGGCCCCGAGCAGTCCGCCCTATTCAAGATCTTCATCGACGAATTCGGCTACGGGGTCTACGACGCCAAGCACACCACGATCTTCGCCAAAATGCTGCGCAGCCGCGCCATGGCGACCCATGTGCACGCGTACTGGAACTTCTACCTGACCGGTCCGCTGGCGACGAACAACTACTATTACTACCTGTCCCGCGACCATGCGAAGTTCTTCCGTTACGCGGGTGCCGTCACCTATGCGGAGGCCGTTTTCGCGCCCGCCTTCGTGGAAATGGTCAAGGTCTTCCGCGGCATATTCGGCGACGCCGTCGATCTGCATTACTGCGACGAGCACGCGCATATCGACGAGCACCACGGCCGCATCACCAGGGACCAGGTGCTGCTCGCGCTGGCCAAGCGGCACGGCCCGCGCGTCGTCCCCGAGCTGCTGCGCGGCATCGCGGAGGCGCGGCTGGTCGGCGGCTGGTTCGAGGACGACACCGCGGCGCAGATCCGCTGGTCGGACGACCTCCCCCGGCACCGGGAGCTCGCCGGTTCGGCGCGGACCGGGTCCGAGCCGCCCGAGCGCGTCGCGCTGACTCCCGAGAGCCCGTTCGGCACGCGCACCCACGACGGCGACATCGTCCTGGAGGTGGAGCGCGGCGAGGCCGACCTCGTCACGACCCCCACCGGACCGCCGGAGCGGCTGGCGCGCGGCGACTCCGTGCTGATCCCCGCCGGACGCCTCTACGGGATCCGGTCGGCCACGCCGGAGACCGCCTGCCTGCTCCACGCGGTGACCCCCGCCACGACCCCCGCCTGACGCCTCCCCCTCTCCCGCTCTCCGCTCTCGACGCTCCCACCGAGACTCCCGTCTCTCTTGCCCCGCCTGACTGCGCCATGCCCAGTGCCGACCCCGCCCGTCACCGGAGCGCGCCCGAAAGACAAGAGGAGCCGATGGCCCGCGTCATCGTGATGGATCTGAGCCGGCACAACACCGTGATGGTCGGCCATGACCGCTACTTCGTCCTGCACGAGGGCGACCGGTCGCTGCTCGTCCGCGACCACTGCCCGCACCGCGGCGGCCCGCTCAGCCTGGCCCGCCGCACCCCGGACGGGCGGCGGCTCAGCTGCCCGTGGCACGGCACCAAGGTCGGCGTCTCCGCCGTGAAGCGCTCCTGCCTGCCGATGGTGCGCAGCGGGGACGAGGCCGTCGTCGTCCTTCCGGAAGACGACGCCCCCGTTTCGGTCGTCCACAAGGAGATCCTCGCCAACCTGCCGCCCGACCCGACCCACGACGAAGGGGCCGAGAGCCGATGAACAGCGCACAGCCGCAGACGCAGGGCGCGGTCACCGAGATCCGCGACGGACTGGAGCTCGGCGAGTTCCTCAGGTGGGGGCGCGAGCTGCACCACCAGGGCCGCTACGAGGACGCCGCCAGGGCCTTCGAGCTGATCCTCGGCATGGACGCCGACAACCAGGAGGCCCTGATCGGCCGCAACCGGGCCGTCCGGCGCTCGGTCCCCCGCTGGCACTGGGAGATGCTGCACGACGAGGAGCGCGCCGAACTGTACGACCGGGCGATCCGGCAGGCGGTGGCGGCCGCCCCGGGTGCGATGGTCCTCGACATCGGCGCCGGTTCGGGCCTGCTCGCGATGATGGCGGCGCGGGCCGGGGCGCGGGACGTGGTGGCCTGCGAGGGCCAGCCGTCCGTCGCCGAGACCGCGGCGCGGGTGGTCCGGGTGGCCGGGTACGACGACGCGGTCCGCGTCGTGTCGAAGATGTCCACCCGCATGACGGTGCCCGGTGACCTGCCGAGGCGCGCCGACCTGCTGGTCACCGAGATCGTCGACTGCGGGCTGCTCGGCGAGGGCATCCTCGGCACGATCGCGCACGCCCGCGAGCACCTCCTCGCCCCGGACGCGACGATCATGCCGTCGCGGGGCCGGATCATCGCGCAGCTGATCGAGAGCGAGCCGCTGCACCGCAAGAACCACGTCGGCAAGCTGTACGGGTTCGACCTCGCGCCCTTCAACCGGCTGTCCACGCTGGAGTACTTCGACTCCCGGCTCTCCAAGCACGAGCACCGGACGCTGTCGGAGCCGATGACGGTGTTCGAGTTCGACTTCTACACCGCGGACGCGCGGCCGCAGCGCACCGAGCTGACGGTCCGGCCCACGGCGGCGGGCACGATGCACGCGGTCGCGTTCTGGTTCGAGATGGAGCTGCTGCCGGGGATCGTGGTCGACAACGCGCCCGAGCACGACTCGCACTGGAAGCAGGCGATCCAATGCCTGCCCCTCCCGCTGCACGTCCAGCCGGACCTGCCGGTGTCGCTGGTCGCGGCGCACGACGGCGAATGCGTCCGCTTCGAGGTGGAGTCCGAGGAGGTGGTCGCGTGACCGCCGCCATGGAGGCGACGGGCCCGGCGGCGGGCGCGGCGGCCGTGCGCGCGCCGGCGGCCCGCATGGTGACGACGGGCACGGCGCCGACGGCCGCCGCGGCGAGCGCCCTCGCCGCGTACTGCTCGCAGCCGATCTTCCGGCCGGGTCCCGAGGTCTACATCGAGGGCAACCCGTTCCGGCGGCCGATCGGCCCGCCGGGCGCCGGCGACCGGGACTTCTCCGTCCCGGCGACGGAGGCGCAGTTCCTCGGCAGCGGGCAGCTCATCGCGGGCCGCGTGCTGTGCAACGCCTACGAGAGCGACATGATCCTGCTGCCGCCAGCTGGGCTGGCCTCCGCGAAGGACGACTTCGAGATCTTCTACGGCGACGAGGTGCGGGCGCTGCGCGACGCCGTCCGGCCGGGCCTGGAGCGGTACGCGTACTCCTTCCTGGACGACGCCGTCACCGCCCCGCCGGTGCGGACGCTGGACGAGCTGCAGGCGTACTTCCTCACCGAGGTGAGCGGGGCCGGGGCGCCCGCCGACATGACCGGGAACAACCCGGCGGTGGACGCGGCGGCCGAGGTGACCGGCACCATGCGGCTGATCACCGAGTGCCGGCGGCCGGAGGAGGCCGCGGCGCTGCACCTCATCCAGCTCGCGCTGGACGCGCTGACCGAGGCGTCGGCGATGGCGCGCAACCTCGGCGGCTCCTACGGCGTCGAGCAGTCCGAGCTCTTCAAGATCTTCAACGACGAGTTCGGCTACGGGGTCTACGGCGCCAAGCACAGCACCATCTTCAAGGAGATGCTGGCCAGCGTCGGGCTGCGCACCGACCTGCACGCCTACTGGAACTTCTACCTGACCAGCTCCCTGGTCGGGGTGAACTACTTCAACTGGCTCACCGAGGACCACCGCGGCATGTTCCGCTACATGGCCGCGGTGACCTACCTGGAGTGGCTGTTCGCGCAGGGGTTCGCCGACACCGGCGGCATGCTCCGCGCCGTCTACGGCGACCGCGTGGACGCCAAGTACTGCGACGAGCACGCGCACATCGACGTCCACCACGGGCGGATGACCTACGAGAACCTGCTGCTCGGCCTGGCCCGCGCCCATGGCGAGCTGGTCATCCCCGAGCTGGTGCGCGGCATCGAGGACACCAAGCTCCTGCTGCGCCTGGGCGACGCCGACTTCCGCGCGCAGATCGCGTGGGCCGACAACCTCGACCGGCACACCGAGGCGGGCGCCGCGCTGGCGTCCTCCGCGATGGACGACGCCGAGACGAGCACGCTCCGTCCGGACAGCCCTTTCTGTACCGGCGTGTACGACTCCGACCGGCTCGTGGAGGTCACGGGCGGCGAGGTGGACGTGTACGCGTGGGCGACCGACCACCCGCACCGGCTCGGCGCGGGCGACGTGCTGCTGGTGCCGCGCGGCCGCCTGCACGGCCTGAAGGCCGCCTCGCCCGAGGCCCGGGTCACCGTTCGTTCCGTCGAAAGGACGTCCCTCGATGACTGAGACCGCACCGCAGGCCGCGCCGTCGGCCGGATCGTCCTCGCCGGTCGGCTCCTACAACGAGTGGGACCCGCTGGAGGAGGTGATCGTCGGCGTGATCGACGGCGCCGCCGTCCCGCCGTGGCATCCGGCGATCGAGGCGACCGTCCCGCCCGAGGCGTGGGAGTTCTACCGCCGCAACGGCGGCGGCGGCTTCCCGCAGGAGCAGGTCGAGGCGGCCCGGGAGGAGCTCGAAGGGTTCGTGGCGATCCTGGAGGGCGAGGGCGTGACGGTCCGGCGCCCCGACCCGGTCGACCAGTCCCGCCCGTTCGGGACCGCCGACTGGACGTCCACCGGCGGCTCGTCGCACACCTTCCCCCGCGACATCGCGCTCGTCGCCGGCGACCAGATCGTCGAGGCGACGATGGGCTGGCGGTCGTACTACTTCGCCACCCACCCCTTCCGGACGATCTTCAAGGACTACTTCCGGCACGGCGCCCGGTGGGTCGCGGCGCCGAAGCCGCAGCTCACCGACGCGTCCTTCAACCCCGACTACGCCGCGGCCAAGCCGGAGACCATGTCCCTGGACGACCCGTTCCCCGACGCAACCTCCGTCGTCACGGAGTTCGAGCCGATCGTGGACGCGGGCGACTTCATGCGGTTCGGCCGCGACATCCTCGTCCAGCGCAGCCACGTCACCAACCGGTTCGGCATCGAGTGGGTGCGGCGGCTGCTCGGCGGCGAGTTCCGGGTGCACGAGGTCGCGTTCGCCGACGACCACCCGATGCACATGAACGCCACGTTCGTCCCGCTGCGCCCCGGCCGGGTGCTGATCAACCCCGAGCGGGTGCCCGAGCTGCCGGAGATGTTCGCCGGCTGGGACACGGTGGTCTGCCCCGAGCCCGCCATCCCCGCCGACCAGACGATGTACTTCTGCAGCCGGTGGATCGCGATGAACACCCTGATGCTCGACCAGGAGCGGATCTTCGTCGAGGCGCAGGAGACCGAGCTGATGCGGGTTCTGGAGAAGGAGGGGTTCACTCCCATCCCCGTCCCGTTCCGCACGGTCAACACCTTCGGCGGCGGCTTCCACTGCGCCACCCTCGACGTCCGCCGCCGTGGCGGGCCCGAGGACTACTTCTCCTGACAACCTGCGATCGAGGTCCGCATGTCCTATGACCCGCCCGCGGGCGATGAGCGTCCGCTCCTTCTCCTGGTCGCGAGCAGCTACTGGGTCTACCGCGAGTACATCCTGAAGTCGGTGTCGCAGCGGTACCGGCTGTGGCTGCTCAACCCGACTCCGGCGAGCTGGGAGGAGCCCTACATCGCCGGGCACACCGTCGTCGACTGCCTCGACCTGGACAAGCTGACGGCGGCGGCGCGCGATGTGGCCCGCGACCACGAGGTCGCCGGCGTGTTCTGCTACGACGAGGTCTACATCGAGGCGTCCGCGCACCTCAGCGCTGCGCTCGGGTTCCCCGTCCTCGACCCCGTCGCGGTAGCGCGCTGCCGGGACAAGTCCGCCACGCGGGAGGCGCTGCGGGACGCCGGGTTCCCGCAGCCCGCGTCCCGCGCCGTGTCGTCGCTGGAGGAGGCGCGCGCGTTCGCCGGCGAGATCGGCTACCCGGTCATCGTCAAGCCGCGCAACCTCGGCGGCAGCCTCGGCCTCAGCAAGGTCGAGAAGCCCGAGGAGCTGGAGGCCGCGTTCGCGCTCACCGACGGGACGCGGCTCGGCGGCATCCGCCAGTTCGACGACTACGTGGTCGTCGAGGAGTTCCTCGAGGGCCCGGAGATCTCCGTCGAGTGCGTCCTGTTCCGGGGGGAGTGCACGCCGCTGATCGTGGCGCGCAAGGTCCTCGGCGGCAGCGGCACCCTGGCGTTCGAGGAGATCGGCCATGACGTCGACGCCAACGACCCGCTGCTGTCCGACGCCGGTTTCCGCGACATGCTCGCCCGCGTCCACGCGGCGGTCGGGTTCACCGACGGGTACACGCACATCGAGTTCAAGCTGACCCCGGACGGCGCGAAGCACGTCATCGAGATCAACGTCCGGCTCGGCGGGGGGATGATCCCCTACCTCGGGCTGCTGACGTCCGGTGTCGACGGGCCGCTGGCCGCGGCCGACGTGGTGGCGGGCCGCCGGCCGGACGTGGCGTTCCCGAAGCCGCCCAAGGCGGCGTCCATCCGGTTCGCCTATCCCCCGTACGACATGGAGATCACCTCGGCGACCGTGGACAGGGAGCCGATGCGCCCGCCGGTCGCCGAGGTGGAGCTCGCCGTGCAGCCGGGCTGGCAGGTGCGGCTGCCGCCGAACGGGCTGGCCCGCTGCGGCTACGTGATCGCGGTCGCGGAGACGCTGGAGCGGACCCGCGCCGCGATCCCGGACGCCGGGCGGTACTTCACGTTCGAGGGCACCCCGCTGGAGCAGGCGCCATGACGTCCGCGGAGCACCCGACGATCCTCGCGACGCTGCGCGAGATGAGCGGGACGGTCCGGATCCTGGTCCTCGGGAACCTGATCAGCAATCTGGCGGCGTTCCTCAACGCGTTCCTCGTGCTGTTCCTGACCAGCGAGGGCTTCAGCGCGTGGGAGAGCGGCGTCGTGCTGACCGCGCTCATGATCGGCCGGATCTCCGGGTCGGCGGTGGGCGGCGCCGCCGCGGACCGCGTCGGGTACCGGTGGGTCATCGTCGGCTCCATGGCGGGCACGGCGGTGCTCACCGCGGCCCTCGTGCACGTGCCGAACATGTGGGTCGGCGCCCTCGTCGCCGGGGGAGCGGGGCTGACCGCGACGGCGTACCGCCCGGCGGCGATGGCGTGGGTGGTCGAGCTGACGCCGAAGGACCGGCACGTGATGGTCTTCTCGGTGCTGCGGCTGACCTTCAACGTCGGCTCGACGGTCGGCCCGATGGGCGCCGCGCTGCTGCTGACCTACGCGTCCTACGGCGCGCTCTTCTACGTGGACGCGGCGACGTCGCTGGCGTTCGGCGTGGTCGCCTACCTGGCGCTGCGGTCGGACGCCGAGCCCGAGGCCGCCGGCGGCGGGTCCGGCAAGGACCGCGCCGGCTACGGGCAGGTGCTGGCCGACCGGCGGTTCATGCTCGTCGTGCTCGGCCTCTTCCTCACCGCGATGACCTACATCCAGTCGTCGGCCGCCCTGCCGCTGTTCGTGACGGGCTCGGGCCACGACGAGCGGGTGTTCGCGATGCTGCTGACCGTCAACGGCGGCATCGTCATCGCCTTCGAGGTGCTGCTGTCCAAGTGGCTGCAGCGCCTGCCGATCGGGGTGCCGATGACGCTCGGCATGGCGATGCTCGGCGCCGGACATCTGGTCTACACCGGCCCCACGCCGGTGGCGCTGCTCCTCCTCGCGACGGTCGTGTGGACGTTCGGGGAGATCATCGCGGCGCCGTCCATGATGGCCTACCCCGGCCTCGTCGCGCCGACCGCGCTGCGCGCCCGCTACATCGCGGCGGCGACCATCCCGCAGCAGGTCGGCTACGCCGTCGGACCCATGATCGGTGTCGCGGCGTGGCACGCGTGGGGCTCGGGCGTCTGGGTGCTGACCGGGGCGTTCGGGCTCGTGGGCGCCGCGGCGGTGGCCGCGGGCGCCGGGCTGGGGCGGCGGCGCCCGGCCGAGGAGCCCGGCCCGGCCCTGGAGCCGGCCGCCGCGGCCGAGGCCGGCGATTGAGGCGGGACGACACGGCACGGACGACGGCGGCGGCGCCCGCGAGGACGACCCCCGCGCAACGAACGGAACGACCGAAACAGAAGGTGACCACCATGGACAAGCCAGTCGTCGCAATCGTGCGGCCCTTCACCTCCGCGGCGATGGTCGCTCCCGCGCTCCGGGAGGCGGGGTTCAGCCCGGTGGCCGTGATGGACTACACGGGACCCGCGCTCGCGCCGCTGCACTCCTCGCACGACCCGGGCAACTACGACGCGGTCATCAACCACCACGGCGACATGGCCGAGACGATCGCCCGGCTCGGCGCGCTGAAGCCGATCGCCGTCATCCCCGGCGTCGAGGCGGCGCTGCGGCTCGCGCAGGAGTGCTCGGACGCCCTCGCGCCGGATTTCTCCAACGTCCCGGAGCTGGTCGACGCCCGGCGGCACAAGTACCTCATGCACCAGGCCCTGGCCGAGGCGGGGCTGCCCGTCCCCCGGCAGATCTCCACGACCGACCCCGACGAGGTCGCCGCCTGGATCGAGCGGGAGGGCCTCGCCGGAAAGGACCTCGTCGTCAAGCCGCCGACGAGCGCCGGAACCGTCGGGGTCAGCCGCGCGCCCGGCGGGCAGGGGTGGCGCGAGCAGTTCACGGCCATGCTCGGCACCCGAGACAAGCTCGACGTGCTGGCCGAGGAGGTCCTCGTCCAGGAGATGATGACCGGCACCGAGTACGCCATCGACACCGTCAGCCACGACGGCCGGCACTCGATCACCGACATCATCCGGTACCGGCGGGTCCCGTTCGGCGAGGGCATCGCGGTGTACGACTTCGTCGAGTGGCTCCCCTACGACACCGACGCCTACGGCGAGCTGATCGACTACGGGCTCGCCGCGCTGGACGCGGTGGGGCTGCGCAACTGGGCGGCGCACACCGAGATCATGATGACCCCGGACGGGCCGCGCCTGCTGGAGGTCAACGCGCGGCTGGCCGGCGCGGGCAACCCCGCGGTGACCGAGATCGCCACCGGGGAGAGCCAGGTCACGAGGATCGTGGACGTGTGCCGCGGCCTCGGCCCGCAGATGCCGCCCGGCTACACGCTCCGCCGCAACGTCATGGCCGTGTTCCTCATGTCGCACTCCACCGGGATCGTGCGCAACGCCGAGATCTACGACCAGGCGCGCGACCTGCCCAGCTACCACTCGCCGGTGCACCTGGTGAGCACCGGCGACCGCGTCGACGCCAGCACGGACCTGTTCGCGAGCATGACGATGGGCTACATCATCCTCGCCCACGAGGACGCCGAGCAGATCTACGCCGACCGCGAGGTCATCCGCAAGATCGAAAAGGACCTGGTCGTGGACGTGGAGGAGACCGCCTGATGGTCACCGCGAAGTACATGGCGGCGGCCGCCGACGGGCCCCTGCGCGACGTCATGTCGGAGGTCGAGTTCCCGCCCGTGTTCGGCCAGGCGTGGGGCAAGTACCTGGGGACGCGGCCGCTGCTGTCGTCGGAGGCGCGGACGCGCCAGGCCGCGGACGACCTGGCCGGGCTGTTCCGGCTGATGGCGTCCCTGCCGGACCGGCTGTTCGACGGCGACCGCCGCAAGTTCTGCGCCGCGATCGGCGCGGACGCGCGCCGCACCGACCTCATGACCCGGTTCGATGCGGAGCCCGTCCTGTGGGGTCGGGCCGATCTCTACGACGACGGCTCGCAGTTCCGGCTGCTGGAGTTCAACATCGGCAGCGAACTCGGCGGCGTCGACATGAGCGAGGTCAACCGCACCCTGCTCGGCCACAAGGAGTTCGCCGCGTTCGCCGACGAGCACGGCCTCTCGAGCGTCGACACTCCGGCGGCCATAGCGCGGCATTTCGTCGAGGCCACGCAGAAGGAGGCGCCCGTCGTCGCCACGCTTGAGGCCGTCGACGGGATGGCGGCGTACGAGGGGCTGCACCGCTCCTTCCAGGAGTCGATGAAGCGGTGCGGCATCGAGCTGCTCATCGGCGAAGTGCACCAGGTGCAGGAGAGGGACGGCCGGCTGTACCTGCACGACCGCCCGATCGACCTCGTCCTGCGGTACTTCTCCGCCCACCAGATGGCGAGGGACCCGCGCAACGACGAGCCCGTCGAGACCATCATGCGCGCCTACGAGGAGGGCAGGGTCGTCCTGTGGACCCCCCTGACGGCGTCCATGTTCAGCTACAAGAGCTGCCTGCCTCTCGTCTCCGATCCGGCCATGCGCGCGGACCTGTCGCCGGACGAGAACGCCCTGATCGACCGGATCCTGCCGTGGACGCGCACCCTCACCCCTGACCTCGCCGACCAGGTCCGCGCCGAGCGGGAGGAGCTGATCCTCAAGCCGGTCGCGGGCCTTTCGGGACGGGGCGTCCGCGCGGGCTGGGACCAGACCGACCGCGAGTGGGCCGAGACGGTCGCCGACTGCCTGAAGGAGGACTACATCGTCCAGCGCCGCGTCGTCCCCGTGAGCGAGCCGATGCTCAACGCGGAGACCGGCGCGGTCGAGGACTGGATCGCCGTCTGGGGCCTCTTCGTCTTTCCGGACGGCTACGGCGGCGCGTTCTGCCGGACCGTCCCCTCCGGCGGGGCGTCCGTCGTCAACCTCGGCACCAAGGGCGCGAGGATGACCTCGGCGTTCCACTACTGATCCCCGGGGGAGCGCCGCGGGTCCGGCTTTGCAATGCGTGCCAGATTCGCGGCGCTCTCCTTTTTGTCCATTTTCGCTATTTCTGGGCGGCGGAGGCCTGGTTAGCATCACGCTGCCACCCTCACCGGAGAGGACCCCCGCCATGCACAGACGCATTCTCGGAGTGCTCGCCGCGGCCGCCGTCGGCGCCGCGGCCCTGACCGCCGGCGCCTCCACCGCCTCCGCGGCCGCCACCGTCTCCGTCGCCGCCGCCGCTCCCGCGCGCCCGGCCCCGGTCAAGGCCGTCGACTTCACCGGGATCGTCGCCCTCAGCAACTGCTCCGGCTCGCTGGTCCGCACCCCGACCGCCGCCGACAGCGACCCGGCGCTCGTGCTCACCAACGGCCACTGCTACGAGGGCGGGATGCCGAGCGCCGGCCAGGTGATCACGAACCGCCCGTCCAGCCGCACGTTCAAGCTGCTCAACTCCAGCGGGTCGGGCACGCTCGGCACCCTGCGCGCCACAACGGTGCTGTACTCCACGATGACCGACACCGACGTGACCCTGTACAAGCTCAACCGGAGCTACGCGAGCATCCAGCAGTCCTACCGGACGCCGGCGCTCCAGCTCTCGCTCGACCACCCCACCGCCGGTGCCGACGTGCGCGTGGTCTCCGGCTACTGGCGCAAGATCTACTCCTGCGCCATCGACGGGTTCGCCTACCGCGTCCGCGAAGGGGAGTGGACGTGGAAGGACTCGATCCGCTACACCCCCGAATGCGACGTCATCGGCGGCACGTCGGGCTCCCCGCTCGTCGACGCCTCGACCGGCAAGGTCGTCGGCGCGAACAACACCATCAACGAGGACGGCGGCCGCTGCACGCTGAACAACCCGTGCGAGGTCGACGAGTCCGGCAACATCACGGTGCACCCGCACATCGGCTACGCCCAGGAGACCTACATCCTGGCCGCCTGCATCGGCCCCGGCAGCGTCCTCGACTTCAACCGCCCGGGCTGCCTGGTCCCGCGCCCCACTGGCTGACCCGCCGCCGCGCTCGCGCGGCCGCGACACCGAACGCACACCTGCCCTGGACGGGGCGGCGCACCCCTCGCGCCGCCCCGTCCGGCCGTGTCCGGGGCGAGTGACCCAAATAACGACCGCTCGTAGTACTACAGCTCGTAGTATTTCTGACAGGATGTAGTACTACAGCTTGTAGTACTTGAGCGGGAGAGGCCTGCGCCCATGGACACCGTCGACATAGCCCGGTGGCAGTTCGGGATCACCACCGTGTACCACTTCCTCTTCGTCCCGCTCACGATCGGGCTGTCCGCACTGGTCGCGGTGCTCCAGACGGCCTGGCTGCGGACGGGGAAGACGGCGTACCTGCGCGCCACCAAGTTCTGGGGCAAGCTCTTCCTGATCAACTTCGCGATGGGGATCGTCACCGGCATCGTGCAGGAGTTCCAGTTCGGCATGAACTGGAGTGACTACTCCCGGTTCGTCGGGGACATCTTCGGGGCGCCGCTCGCCATCGAGGGCCTGCTCGCCTTCTTCGTGGAGTCGACCTTCCTCGGCCTGTGGATCTTCGGCTGGGACCGGCTGCCGAAGCGCCTGCACCTCGCCTGCATCTGGATCGTGCACGTCGGGACGCTGCTGTCCGCCTACTTCATCCTCGCCGCGAACTCCTGGATGCAGCACCCCGTCGGCTACCGGATCGACCACGAGTCCGGACGCGCCGTCCTCACCGACTTCTGGGCCGTCCTGACCAACTCGACCCAGCTCGTCGCGTTCCCCCACACGATGACGGCGGCGTTCGCCACCGGCGGCATGTTCATGGCCGGCGTCAGCGCCTGGCACCTGGCCCGCCGCAGGAACGTCGAGGTGTTCCGGCCGTCCCTGAAGCTCGCCCTCGCCGTCACCGCGATCGCGTCCATCGGCGTCGCGATCACCGGCGACCTGCAGGGCAAGGTCATGACCGAGCAGCAGCCGATGAAGATGGCCGCGGCGGAGGCCCTCTACGAGACCGAGCAGCCCGCGTCCTTCTCGATCTTCACCGTGGGGACGCTGAACGGCGACGAGGAGGTCTTCGGGATCAAGGTGCCGCGGGTGCTGTCCTTCCTCGCCACCGGCACCCTCGACGGCGAGGTCAAGGGCATCAACGACGTCCAGGCCGCCGAGGAGGCGCGCTACGGCGCCGGCGACTACCGGCCGATGATCCCGGTCATCTACTGGAACTTCCGCGTCATGGTCGGCGCCGGGATGGTCATGGCGCTGGTCTCGCTGGCCGGGCTGTGGCTGCTGCGGCGCGGCCGGCTCCCCTCCAACCCCTGGGTCTACCGGATCGGCATCCTGTCGCTGACCCTGCCCTTCATCGGCAACTCCGCCGGATGGATCTTCACCGAGATGGGGCGGCAGCCCTGGTCGGTGTTCGGCGTGCTGAAGACGGCGTCGAGCGTCTCCCCCGGCGTGACGGCCACGTCGATGCTCATCTCGGTCGTGTCGCTGACCGTGCTCTACGGCGTCCTCCTGGTCATCGAGACCGGGCTGATGCTCAAGTACGCCAAGGCCGGGCCGCCGTCCGAGGACGAGGTGCTGCCGCCGCCGTCCGACGGCCCCGGATCCGACTCCGACTCCGAGCGCTCGCTCGCGTTCGCCTACTGAGGCCCCGTCATGGAACTCACCACCGCCTGGTTCATCATCATCGCCTTCCTGTGGACGAGCTACTTCTTCCTGGAGGGGTTCGACTTCGGCGTCGGGATGCTGCTGCCCGTGCTCGGCCGCGACGACGTCGAGCGGCGCGTCGTCATCAACACCATCGGCCCCGTCTGGGACGGCAACGAGGTGTGGTTCATCGTCGCCGGCGCCGCCACCTTCGCCGCGTTCCCCGAGTGGTACGCCACCCTGTTCAGCGGCTTCTACCTGCCGCTCCTCGCGATCCTGCTCGCGCTGATCGTCCGCGGCGTCGCGTTCGAGTACCGCGGCAAGCGCGACGACGCCCGCTGGCGGTCCCGCTGGGACAAGGCGATCTTCTGGGGCAGCCTCGTGCCCGCGTTCGTGTGGGGCGTCGCGTTCGCCAACATGGTGCGGGGCGTGCCGCTGGCCGCCGACCACGAGTACGCCGGATCGCTCGCCGACCTCCTCAGCCCGTACGCGCTGCTCGGCGGGCTCACCACCGTGACGCTGTTCCTGCTGCACGGCGCGGTGTTCCTCGCGCTCAAGACGTCCGGGGGCGTCCGGGCGCGGGCCCGCCGGATCGCGGGGTTCGCCGTGGTCGCCGCGGTCGTCACCGGGGGCGGGTTCCTGCTGATCACCCAGCTCCAGTACGGCAAGCCCGTCACCTGGCTCACCGCCGCGGGCGCCGCCGCCGGCCTGCTCGCCGCCGCGGCGGCCAACCGGCGCGGCCGCGAGGGCTGGGCGTTCATCGGGACCGGCGCCGCCATCGTGCTCGCCGTCGCGACCCTGTTCCTGGCGCTGTTCCCGGACGTCCTGCCGTCCACGCTCGGCACCGGCGGCCTGACCACCGCGAACGCCGCCTCCTCCGGCTACACGCTGAAGATCATGACCTGGGTGGCCGTGGTGTTCACCCCGATCGTGATGATCTACCAGGGCTGGACGTACTGGGTCTTCCGCAAGCGGATCGGCACGTCCCACATCCCCGTGAAGCAGCCGGTCGCATGAAACCCCTCGACCCGCGGCTGCTGCGCCACGCCCGCACGACGCGCCCCTTCCTGGCGGCGTCCGTGCTGCTCGGCACGGCCACCGCCGGGCTGATCATCGCGCAGGCGACGCTCCTCGCCGACATGCTCACCCGTGCCTTCCTGGGCGGCGCCTCGCTCGGCGACCTGCGCACCCCGCTGCTGCTGCTCCTCGCCGTCGTCCTCGGGCGGACGCTCGTCGCGTGGCTCCAGGAGGTCGCCGCGCACCGCTCGTCCGCCGCGGTGAAGTCGCAGCTGCGCGGCCGGCTGCTCGCCCGCGCCCTGGCCCTCGGGCCGCGCTGGCTGTCCGGCGAGCGCAGCGGCGAGCTCGCCACCCTCGCCACCCGGGGGATCGACGCGCTGGACGACTACTTCTCCCGCTACCTGCCGCAACTCGTCCTCGCGGTGATCGTCCCGGTGGCGGTCGGCGCGCGGATCCTGCTGGGCGACTGGCTGTCCGCCGTGACGATCGCGGCGACGCTGCCGCTCATCCCCGTCTTCGCGATCCTGGTCGGGCTCACCACCCAGCGCAGGATGGACCGGCAGTGGCGGACGCTCTCCCTGCTCGCCGCCCACTTCCTGGACGTCGTCGCCGGGCTGCCCACGCTGAAGATCTTCGGCCGGGCCCGCGCGCAGGCGGACCGGATCCGCGAGATCACCGACCGGCACCGCCGCGCGACGATGTCCACCCTGCGGATCGCGTTCCTGTCCGCCCTCGTCCTCGAACTGCTGTCCACCCTGTCCGTCGCGCTGGTCGCCGTGTCGATCGGGCTCCGGCTGGTGGAGGGCGGCCTCGGGCTGGAGACCGCGCTGCTCGTCCTGATCCTCGCACCGGAGGCCTACCTCCCCCTCCGCCAGGTCGGCGCGCAGTACCACGCGAGCGTCGAGGGCCTCACCGCCGCCGCGCGGATCTTCGAGGTCCTCGAGACGCCGCCGCCGCCCGCCGGGACGCGGCGGGACGTCCCCGACCCGAACCGCGCGACGCTCCGCCTGGACGGCGTGACGGTGACGTACCCCGGCCGCGACGTCCCCGCCCTCGACGACTTCTCGCTCACCGTCCACCCGGGCGAGACGGTCGCGCTCGTCGGTCCGAGCGGTGCGGGCAAGTCGACCGTGCTCTCGGTCCTGCTCGGCTTCGTCCGGCCGGACTCGGGCCGCGTCCTGGTCGACTGGGACGACCTCACCGACCTCTCGCCCGACGCCTGGCGGGAGCGGATCGCCTGGGTGCCGCAGCGCCCGCACCTGTTCGCCGGCTCCGTCGCCGCGAACATCCGCCTCGGCCGCCCGGACGCCTCCGACGCCGAGGTCCGCGAAGCCGCCCGCGCCGCCAACGCCCTCGCGTTCGTCGAGGCCTTGCCATCGGGCTTCGACACGCCTCTGGGCGACCGCGGCGCGGGCCTGTCCGCGGGCCAGCGGCAGCGCATCGCCCTGGCCCGCGCCTTCCTCCGCGACGCCCCGCTCCTCCTGCTGGACGAGCCGACGTCCAACCTGGACGCCGAGAGCGAGGCCGCCGTCCTCGACGCCGTGCGCCGCCTGACGGCGTCCCGCACGGTGATCCTCGTGGCCCACCGCCCGGCGCTGGCCGCGATGGCCGACCGCACGGTCCCGCTCACCCCGGCCCTGGTGACGACATGAGCGCGAATGATTCACGTGAAACCTGCGGGCTCCCTGTGACGGAGGGCTCGGCCCGTGGCAACGGCTTCGCGGACGAGGCGGGGGTGAGGGCATGATCTTCCGGCTTCTCCGGTTCGCCCGGCCGGCGCGGGGGCGGCTCGCCCTGGCGGTGCTGTTCGGGGTGCTGGCGCTCGGCAGCGGGGTCGGGCTCATGGCGACGTCGGCGTGGCTGATCTCGCGCGCGGCGCAGCACCCGCCGGTGCTCATGCTGATGGTCGCGATCGTGGCGGTCCGCGCGTTCGGACTCGGCCGGGGCGTGTTCCGGTACGTCGAGCGCCTCGCCGGGCACGACGCGACGTTCCGGATCCTCGCCGACCTGCGGGCCCGCGTGTACGAGCGGCTGGAGCGGCTCGCGCCCTCCGGCCTCCCCGCCTTCCGCGGCGGCGATCTGCTGAACCGGCTCGTCGCCGACGTCGACGCCGTCCAGGACCTCTTCCTGCGGGTGCTGCTGCCCTGCACCGTGGCGGCGGTCGTCGGCGGGGCCTCCGTCGGACTCGCCTGGCTTCTGCTTCCCTCGGCGGGCGTCGTCCTCCTGCTGGCCTTGCTGCTCGCCGGGCTCGCCGCCCCCTGGCTGTCGTCCGTCCTCTCCCGCCGCGCCGAACGCCGCACGACCGACCTGCGCGGCGAACTCACCTCGCACGTCGTCGACACCTTGCAGGGCGCACCGGAGCTCATCGCCTACGGCGCCGCGCCTGAGCAGCTCGCCAAGGCCGCGCAACTCGATCGCGACTTCACGCGCGCCACGGCCCGTTCCGCCACGACCGCGGGGGCAGGCGCCGCCATCTCCGCCCTTGCCGGTGGTCTGGCCGTGTGGGGCAGTCTCGCCGTCGGCGTACCGGCCGTCCGCTCGGGAGCACTCGACGGCGTCCTGCTCGCGGTCGTCGTCCTCCTCCCGCTGGCCGCGTTCGAGGTCGTCGCCGGACTGCCCATGGCCGCGCAGTACCTGGAACGTGTCCGCCGTTCGGCCGCGCGCATCTTCGCCGTCCTGGACGCCCCGCCCCCGGTGCGGGAGCCGGACGCCCCGGCCCCGCTGCCCGCGGCGCCCTACACGCTCGCGGTCGAGGACCTCCGAGCCCGGTGGACGCCCGACGCGCCCTACGCCCTCGACGGCGTCTCCCTGGACCTGGCGCCCGGCCGCCGTTGCGCGATCGTCGGCCCGAGCGGATCAGGCAAGACCACCCTGGCCTCCGTCCTGCTCCGCTTCCTGGAACCTTCCGGCGGCCGGACGTCCCTCAACGGCGTGGACCTGCGCGCGCTCTCCGGCGACGACGTCCGGCGGGTCATCGGCCTCTGCGCCCAGGACGCGCACCTGTTCGACTCGACCGTCGGCGAGAACATCCGCCTGGCCCGCCCGGGCGCCACCGATGAGGAGATCCGCGACGCGCTGCGCCGCGCCCGGCTCCTCGACTGGGTCGAGTCCCTCCCGGACGGCCTCGAAACCCGCGTCGGCGAGCACGGCGCCCAGGTCTCCGGCGGCCAGCGCCAGCGCATCGCCCTGGCCCGCGCGCTCCTCGCCGACTTCCCGATCCTGCTCCTCGACGAGCCCGCCGAGCACCTCGACATCGCGACCGCCGACGAGCTGACCGCCGACCTCCTCACCGCCACCGAGGGCCGGACGACGCTCCTGGTCACCCACCGGCTCGCCGGCCTGGAGGCCGTCGACGAGATCATCGTGCTGGACGGGGGCCGCGTCGCCGACCGGGGCACCCACGCCGACCTCCTGGACCGCCCCGGCCCCTACCGCTCGCTCTGGCGGCGCGAGCAGGCCACCGCACCGGCTCCCCAACTCACGTGACCCGTCCACCGAACCGCCCGTTGCTCCTTTTCTGAGGAGTTCGGAGAACACGTCCCGGTCCGTCCGCATCACACGGAGTACAGGATCCAGTCGACGGATCGGGGGATCCCACAGATGAAGATCTTGCGCATCGCACTCCGGATCGCGATGGTGCTCCTCGCCCTGGCCACCACGATCGGCGCCCTGGACGCCGCCCGAGCCGCCGCTCCCGCCCCGCCACCAGCCGGAAGCGGCGCGAACAGCGAGCACGCGGACGTTCTCAGTACGCATTGACCGCGTCCCGGATCTGCTCTGCCAGCAGCCGGGGAGCGGAGGCGTGGGCGAGGTGACCCGTCGGCGAGCACGGTGCCGTCACGGTTGAGCTGGCGGTACCCCAAAAGCAGGTCCTTTCTCGCTGCGGTGACCCGGGCTGACGGCGGCGTGGGCTACTCCATTACGGCCGGGGCGGAGGACGCCGTCTTGGCGAGGTGACGGGCGGCGGCGAGCAGCAGGCGCTCGGCGCCCGGCCTGGCGATCAGTTGGACACCGGCAGGCAGCCCGTCGATGAGGGCGGCGGGCAGGCTGACGGCGGGGAGTCCGAGCACGCTCCACGGGCTGGTGAACGCCAGCAGCGCGGCCCGGACGTCGACGGGCGTCCCGTTCAGCGCCAGGCTCCGGGCGCCGAGCGGTGGGGGGACGACCGGAACGGTGGGCATGGCGAGGAACTCGAAGCGTCCGAAGAGGTCCGTCACCGCGCCCCGGACCCGCTCCCGGAGTTCGCGGGCCGCGGCGGTGTCCTCGGCGGTGAACCGCCCGGCGGCCCGCAGGCGGGCCAGGACCTCCTCGTCGTAGAGTTCCGGCGCGGCGGCCATCCGTTCCGCGTGGAGCCGGTGGACCTCGCCGCCCTGGATCGCGGTGTAGGCCCAGCGCAACCGCGCGATGTCAGGGACCGTGACGTCCCGCACGAGCAGGGGTTCCACCACGGCGCGGGCAGCCGCGCTCACGCGCGGATCCACCGGGTGGACGGCGTCCGGCACCAACCAGCCGACGCGGGCGCCGGATATGTCCGGGGCCGGCGCGTCGCGTCCGACCAGTGCGTTCCACAGCAGCAGGCAGTCATCGGCGGTCCGCGCCATCGGGCCGACCGTGTCCAGAGAGGCCGAGACGGGGAAGACGCCGCCGGTCGGCACCGCGCCCAGGGTGGGCTTGAGCGCGACGATCCCGCAGCACGCGGCGGGGATGCGCACCGATCCGCCGGTGTCCGTGCCCACCGCGAGCGGCACGATGCCGGCGGCCACGGCCGCGGCCGACCCGCTGCTGGACCCGCCCGCGAGCCGCCCGTCCCCGTACGGATTGCGGGTCGCCCCGTTCAGCGAACGATCGCCGGTCGGACCGAAGGCGAACTCGTGCGTCGCGGTCTTCCCGACGATGACCGCGCCGGCCGCGCGCAGCCGGCGCACGCACTCGGCGTCGTGCTCGGGCACCCGGTCCGCGTGGTGGCGCGAACCCATCGTGGTGCGCAGCCCGGCGGTGTCGATGACGTCCTTGACCGCCACGGGGATGCCGTGGAGGGGGCCCCGGTCCAGGCCCGCGGCCAGTTCCCGTCCGGCGCGCTCCGCCGCCGCGCGCGCCCCGGGCCCGTCGAGCGTGACGAACGCGTTGAGCGCTTCGAGCCGGGTCGCTTCGGCCAGTGCCCGCTCCACCAGTTCGCCCGGGGACGTCCGCCCGTCCCGCAGGGCGCCGGCCAGTCCCGCGACCGTATGCCGGGCGAACCAGCCCGCCCCCGGCGGCAGGCCGATCACGCCGGCCTCCCCGCGTCGCCCCTTCGTGCCACGGCTCGCCTCTTTCCCCTCGACCGGGTGGATCATTTGGTGACCCAAACGATTGGGTCAAACGTTTGGGTTGTATAAAAGACACCGGACGGCGGCCCTGTCAAGGGCGCGGTGACGGGGAGGGCGGACGAGTGGCCCGGAGCGACAGGCGGCGGCCCGCGACGCTGCGGACCATCGCGCAGGCGGCGGGCGTCGACGTCTCCACGGTGTCCCGGGTGCTCAACGGCTCCGCCGAGGACGCCCAGCGCGCCGCGTCCCGCGAGACCGCCGAGGAGATCCGGCGCTGGGCCGCCCGGCTGGACTACCGCCCCAACCCGCACGCCACCAGCCTGCGCACCCGGCGCAGCAACCTCGTCGGCGTCCTCGTCCCCCGGCTGTCGGACCTGGTGCTCGCCACGGTCTACGAGGGCATCGAGGACGCCGCCGCGCGGCACGGCCTCACCACCTTCGTCATGAACAGCCACGACCGGCCGGAGCAGCAGCGGGCGCGCACCGAACTGGCGCTGTCCCGCCACGTCGACGGCCTGGTCTTCGGTGACGCGCACACGGGCGCCGCCTTCCTCGACGAGTTCGCCGAGCGGCGCGTCCCGTTCGTCCTGGTCAGCCGGCACGCCGGCCGGCACCCGTCCGTCACCTGCGACGACCGCCTCGGCGGCCGTCTGGTCGCCGACCACTTCCTCGCCCTCGGCCACCGGCGGGTGGGCGTCATCGCGGGCGAGCCCTTCGCCAGCACCGGCGCCGACCGCACCGCCGGCTTCGTGGACCGCTACCGGGAGGCGGGCTTCCCCGTGCCGGACTCCCACGTCGTCCACTGCGGGTTCGACGCGGCCGGCGGGCGCGACGCCGCCGAACGCCTCCTGCGCCACGGCCCGCCGCCCACGGCCGTCTTCGCGGTCAACGACTTCGCGGCCATCGGCGCGCTCGGCGCCCTGCGCGACCACGGCCTGCGTCCCGGCCAGGACGTCGCGGTCGCCGGCTACAACGACACGCCCCTCGCGGCGGAACTGCCCATCCCGCTCACGAGCGTCGTCTCGCCCATGCGGGAGATGGGCGCGCGGGCTCTCGACCTGCTCGCCGAGCTGCTCGCGGGGCGGACGGCCCCGTCCGAGCGCCTGCGCCCCCGCCTCGCCGTCCGGGCCTCCACCGCACCGGGGACGGTCGAGGAGTCCTGACGGCAGGCCGCTGCGAAAAGCATGAAGACGCTGGCCGGCTTCGCCCGGCTCTTCGACCCGCTCATGAAATTCGTCGACCGGGGAGAGCGTTCGGCCATCGTCCTGCAGAGCCGTGCCGAGGACCCCGCCTACCTGGCGGCCCGCGGCGTCAAGAACCTGATCCGCTGACGGCGCCGCGCCCCCGGACCAGCGGCAGGAAGACCTCCTCCACGATCTCGACGAGCACGCCGTCCGGCACGGCCGGGACGCCCCGCGCCATGTACTCGTTGCGCAGCAGCGCCACGGGCGTGGACGCGACCCGCGGATGCAGCGCCTCGGGCGCGGCCTCGCCCCGCGCCACCGCCCGCCCGAGCACGGTCAGCCACGCCGCCTCGTAAGCGCCGCCACCGCCGCCCTCCCGCAGTTCGGCGAGCATCTCCGGCGCGCCCCCGGCCGCCGCGATCAGTCCGCGCAGGATCTCCCCGTACGGCGACGACCAGGTGCTGTTGGCTCGTCGCAGCAGGTCGAGCGCGTCGTCGCGGAGCGAACCGGTGTCCGGCACCGTGGTCTCCGCGTCGGCCAGCCGGCGGTACGCGGCGACCCCGAGCGCGACGCGGTTCGGCCAGCGGCGGTAGATCGCGTTCTTGTTCGTGCCGGCCCGCCGGGCCACCTCGTCCATGGTCAGGCCCGCCGCACCGGACTCCCGCAGCACCTCGGCCGCCGCCTCCAGGATCGCCTCCTCCAGCGCCGCCCCGCGCCGCCGCGACCCTCCGCTCCCGGCCATGCCTTCCCCTTCAGCTCCTTGGGTACGAAGCGTACGCCAAGAAAGCCGCATGCCCTTCTCTACCGCGGAGGCTATAGGGTACGTTGCGTACCCTAAATCTTCGGGAGGAACGACCATGCGCGTCTTCGGCATCAACTACGACACGGGGTTCACCAGCGCCGGGACCACCACCCGCGAGCCCTTCGACCCGGACACCGTCCGCCGCGAGATGGCCGTCATCCGCGACGAGCTGCGCTGCGACGCCGTCCGAATCACCGGCGGCCACCGCGACCGGCTGGAGACGGCCGCACGCCTCGCGGCCGAGGCCGGGCTGGAGGTCTGGTACTGCCCGTTCACCAACGACCTCACCCAGGACGAACTCCTCGACTTCCTGACCGACGGCGCGGCCCGCGCGGAGCGTCTGCGCCGCGACGGCGCCGAGGTGGTCTTCCTCACCGGTTCGGAGATCTCCATCTGCACCGCGGGCTTCCTCCCCGGCGACACGCTCCTCGAAAGGGCCGCCGTCCTGTCCGACCCGCGGCGGGTGCGCTCCGCGCTCGCCACTCTGCCCGCCGCGGTCAACGCCTTCCTCGGCAAGGCCGTCGCGGCCGTGCGGGCCGAGTTCGGCGGCCGGATCGGCTACGCCTCACTGCCCTTCGAAGGCGTCGACTGGACGGAGTTCGACGTGGTCGCCACCGACGCCGGCTACCGCGACGCACAGAACGCCGACCAGCTCCCGGCCGGGCTCCAGGCCCTGAAAGCGCACGGCAAGCCCGCGGCGGTCACCGAGTTCGGCTGCGCCCCCTACCGCGGGGGTGCCGCCATCGCGAGCCGCGGCGACGAGGTCATCGAATGGAACGACCGGGCCCGGCCCGCCCGGTTCACCCGCCCGGTCGTCCGCGACGAGCAGGAACAGGCCGACTACCTGCGCGAACTCCTCGACATCTTCGAGGACTCCGGAATCGACGCGGCCTTCGCCTACACCTTCGCCCGCTACGACCTGCCCCACGCGGAAAGCGACGACCGCGACTTCGACAAGGCGTCCTTCGGCGTCGTGAAGGTCCTCCCGGAAGGCCGCACGAGCACCTCCCACCCGGGCCTGCCCTGGGAACCCAAGGCCGCCTTCCACGCCCTCGCGGAATACGGCCGCAACCGCATTCGCCCTGAGTAGCTAATCGCCGGGCGCGGGCGGCCGCGGATCCCGCCTCAGCGGCTCGTCCGCCGTTCCGAGCTCCCGGCGCGCGGCCTCCATGAACGCGAAACGGAGCTCACGCTTGGACTGCGCACCCGCGTCCTGTCCCCGGAGCAGCGCATGAAGGGCCAGGGTGTAGTCGTGGGCCGCTTGCGCGACCGAGGGCGAGCACACGAGTTCGAAGACCTTCTTGGCGAGCCAGAGCGAGTGCAGGTACTGCCACTTCTCGGACTCCTCGACTCGCTCTCCCATGGAGAGCCGATCCAGGAACAGTTCCACCTGCTGCGCCGCTGACAGGAACTCCATGAGCGCTTCCTTGCGCTCCGACCGTTCCGCGCTCGCCTGCTCGAACCGCGCCCGCCGCGCCTCGACCCGCGTCGAGAGGTACTGCCCGATCAGCGTCCCAGCGGACCCGAGAGCCACCCCGGCCAGCGGCAGAACCGTCGTCGCCACACTCACCCCGCTGAGACGACCCACACCGAAAATCGGTTCCTTGCCGTGGCCGAGCGCGCTGCCCCGCCGAACGTCCGCCGTTTGAGGGAGCGCCGGCCACGGCACGGTCTGGCCGTGGTGTCCTCTCGGTGCCTTCTAAGCTCGGTCACGTGCTGAGACTCGGATTCCCTGTGATCGGTGTAACCGACGTTCCCCGTGCCGTGACGTTCTGGACCTCCGCGCTAGACCTGGTCGCCTCCCCGGAATGGGAAGGCCCGAACTGGAAGACGCTGAATCACGCGGACGGATCGGGCCGGGCCCTGGGTCTGATGCGCAGCGAATCGCCCGTCGAGCCCCATCCCCGTCTCCATCTCGACCTGCTGGTGGACACCACCGCCGAGCAGGAGGCCGAGGTCGAGAGGCTGATCGGCCTCGGCGCGAGCAGGCTCGATTGGGATCTCTACCCCCCGAACCCCGACTTCGTCGTCCTCGCCGACCCGGACGGCAACCCCTTCTGCATCGTGGACCTGAGCCGGGCACCGTCCGGTTCAGCCTGACGGATACTCTGCCGTCGGTACTCGTTTGGGAAGGGCAGGACGGCTACGACCCAGCGTTGAATCCGTAGCAGTCCACCTGGTGCAGCGCCGTCATCGCCGGGGCCTCGTCGCACCGCTCATCGAGGGTCGAGCGATACCGCTGGAACGCCTCGATTCGCCGCAGGACCTCGGGACCGTCGTCCAGTTCGACGATGTCCATGAAAGTCACCTCGTCGTCGAGCCGAAAGGTCGCGTAGCGGAGGCCGTCCGGGCGGACCGCCCGAAGTTCCGCGTACACCTCCCGCAGCAGTTCCAGTTCGCGCTCCACCTGCTCCGGCTTGATCTTCCAGCGGATCATCACCTGCATCGCCGCCTCCTCACCTGGGCGTCAGCGGCCGCCGTCCCACCGCCCCGGACGGCGGCGGGGACTCCCGCACTCAAGTTCAGACGACAGCATGTATTCCAAAATACAGGCCGTCAAGCCAATTGCTAGGGTGAGGGGCCATGGCCACCCGCAAGTACGAGCAGCGCGTGCGCGCGGAGGCGGCGCAGGAGACCCGGCGCCGCATCCTCGACGCGGTCTACCAGCGGCTGCGCGAGGCGCCTTCGGAGCCGATCAGCATCGACCGCATCGCCCGCATGGCACGCGTGGCGCGTCCGACCGTGTACCTGGTCTTCGGCTCGCGCGCCGGGCTGTTCGACGCCGTCGGCGCCGACCTGCTCCAGCGCGGCGGATTCGGCCGCATGCTCCAGGCCTCCGCCCACCCCGACGCGCGGGAAGCGCTGCGCGGCAGCATCCGGGGAGTGGTCGAGATGTACGCGGCCCACCGCGACGTGCTGCGCGTCCTGCAATCAATGGCCATGCTCGACGCCAACGCGGTCGGCGGTGCGATCCAGCGAATGGAACAAGGCCGCGCCGGCGGCATGGCCGAACTCGCCCGGCACCTGGCCGATCAAAAGCTGCTCCGCCCGGACGTCGACACGGACCGGGCCACCGACGTCCTGTGGCTACTGACCGGCTTCGACAGCTTCGACCTGCTGCACACCGGCCGCGCCCTCTCCGTCGAGGAGACGGCGACAACCCTCACCACCACCGCCGAGCGCACCCTACTGACCTGAGCGACCAAGCCGCCTCCCCGGACTGAGAGCACCTCTATCCACCTCGATGCAACCTTTGGCGGCGTAAGTTGATCAGAGCGAACACGAAACGAGTGGAGGTCCCGTGACTCTGGCACGGAAAGGCTCCCGGCGCATCGTGGTGGACGGGGTCGAGTATCGCTGGAAAGTGCGCGGTCGTCCCACGTACTGCCAGGGGCTGGGCTGGTCCCCACTGACCTTCGTCGCGGAGACCACGGAGTCACCCCGCGCACTGCTGGTCGTCGAGATGCCCTGCGCACATCCGAGCAACTGGGTGGCTCTCCCGTCGGGCGCAGTCCTTCCTCGGACGGTGGCCGAGGCGATCCGCACGGGATTGGCCCGCGGCTGGAATCCCACGTCTCCCGGCCCAGCATTCACACTGCCCCTGGGCAAATCCGCTGTTGCGAGCGTCTGACCGCAAGGCCCAACGCCTCCGCAAGCCCGCGCACCCGAACGGGACGGCGCACTCGTCGAATCGGCCAGGCAGCCAGAACCTTGAAGGGCCGACCGCGGCACTCGACGCGAAGGCCGAGGTGACCCCCGAGTTCGGCACGCTGGCGTCTGGCGGCCCCCGGCCCGGACGCCGACGGCGCCCACGGTGAGGTGGGCGCCGGGGGCCGTGGGACGTTCAGTCCCGGTTCGGTGCCTGACGAGGGGTGTCGTTCCACCACTTCGGCCGCAGCTGGTCGGCGGGCTTGTCCGTCCACTCCGCCTGCTCGACGATCTCGGAGAACTCGGCGGTGCCCGGCCGCAGCGCCGCGTTGGCCGTGCCCGGGCTGATGACGATGCCCTGGCTGGCGGTCAGCCGCCCGGTCGCGGGGTCGATGAACAGCTGCCACTCGATGACGCCGTGCTCGCGGGTGGTCTCCCGCATGGCGACCGCGCGTCCGGTGCGGCCGGCCGGGTCGGTCGCGGTGACGACGCGAACGCCTTTCAGCGCGGCCAGGATCCGGTAGGTCGCGATCCGGACTCGGTCGCTGACCGGATCGTCGATCAGCAACTGCGGCGCGTGGACGAAGAGATAGAGGTCGGGGTTCCGAAGGCGCCTGTGGTCGAACCTGGTCGCGTAGTTCAGCAGTTCCGCGCGCAACTCCTCGGGGTCGGCCGGCAGGGCGCGGGCTTCCTCCGGACCGAAGTCCAGCTCACCGCCCTCCCTCCCCTCGGGACCTCGCCGCGGGATCACCAGCTCGTCGCCCTTGATCTTCTCTGCGAAGACCAGATCCTGCTGGTCGGGCCGGCCGTCCCGCTCCCAGGCGGCCCTGTCGCGGGGCCCGGCCGGCCTGACGTCGTCGGACTTGACCCGGTGGGGGTCCAGGCCGTCGTCGAGGTCGTTCTGGCCTTCCTCGTTCCAGCCGTCGTCGACCTTGCCGTCCTTCGACACGACGCTGTAGTCGTTGCGCGTGACCACGATCTGGTAGGCGGTACCGGGCTTCTTGATGGAAGAGATCGTCATGGCGAGGCCCCGGACCTTCCGCACGTACCAGATCCGCCCGTCGGTGATGTGCCTGGCCTTGGCGTCCGCGGCGGCGAGCAGGAAGTCGGAGGCGGGACCGCTCTGCGCGGCCAGCGGCTCGGGGTGATAGAGCGGGCGCGTCACCCAGGCGTGGTAGCCGCCCGCGGCGACCGAGACCGCGGTCGCCGCGCCGAGCACCGCCATGACGATCCGCCGCCTGCCCGGCCTCACGGCGTCCGGCCGCAGCCGCGAACCGAACCCGCGCTTCGCGGCGGCCTCCCGCTCCAGGCGCCGCCTGGCCTCCGTCACGGTGCTCGCCGCGGCCGGCCGCTCCTCGGCCAGGAACTCCTGGACGGCCGTCAACTCGTCCACCGGCGCCCGCCCGCCCGGAACGGGGCCATTCACGATGTCCATGGTCATGCTCCTTCGCGGTCGGTGTGCCGGGTGGGATCGGCGCCGCCCAGGGCGGCGCTCACCTTCTTGCGGGCCCTGCTGAGCCGCGAGCAGACGGTGCCGTACTTGACCCCCAAGGCCTGGGCGACCTCCGGGTAGGTGAGGTCTGCCAGCGCCACCAGCAGCAGCACGTCACGGTCACCGGGGGAGAGCGAGGCCAGCGCCGCCCCCAGCCGGCCGCCGACTCCGGCCGCCGTCGCCTGGGAGGCCACCCGCTCCTCGTGGCTTTCGTGCGTCGCGGCACCCGCACCGCGGTCGGCGGCGCGGGCCAGTGCGCGGTACCGCCGGACCTCACCCCGGCGGTGCCGGCTCACCAACCGCGTGGCGATGCCGTACAACCACGCCCGCGCCGGCCCCTGCCCGGAGTCGTAACGGGCCCGCTTGCGGAAGGCGACCAGGAAGGTCTCGGACGCGATGTCGTCGGCGGCGTCCGCACCCAGCCGCCGGTCCACATAGCGGTGGATCTCGGGGTAGTAGCGGTCGAAGATCTCGGTGAACCGATCCGGCTCGCGCTGGGACGCAGCGATGACCTCCGCGTCCGCGTCCTCGCGCACCTCCGGAACGGCTTCGGCGGCGCTCACTCCATCTGTCACCGGCCGCTCCGCTCTCGTACCCGCCCTCGAACGGCAGATGATGGCGCGGGCCGAGGACCGGCCGACTGACGCGAACTACTGCCCGGAGGACCGCCACCCGCGACCGCCCTCGTCCAGCGATGAACGTTCGTCATACCCTCTCTCGCCCAAACCCGCCCCACCCCTTCTCACCCACCGCGTTTCACCGAACCGCCACCGACCAGCCGTGCACCGACCGCATGCCCCCGTGGCACATCCGCCGTCCGCGTTCCGCACTGCCGTGCAAGGCAGAGACCGAAGACGGATCGCCTCACCGGGCGGGAAGCAAATGCGTTGCTCTGAAGTGGCAGCTTTGGGGAGCATGTCGCTATGGCTTCGCGGGACATAGTGCTGGCGTTCGTCCGAAATATGGCGGAGCTGACGGCTGCCGTGACCCGGGCAACCAGAGATGACACGGGTGGGGATGACATCTGGTCGTTGGTCACGGCTGCGAACCAGCGGCGCGTTCCTCGCGAACGTGAGCTCCCTGATGGGCTGCGCTATTCCGTGCACGGTGCGGGCTGCCTGATCACGGCTCCAGACGGAACTCAAATCGATGTCGACCTGGGGCCGGAACCGCCGACGCTGCAGTTCAACGCCTGGCGCGTCCGGCGGTTCGCCGAGTCGACCGGCGAGAACTCGGTGACCGAACGGGAACTGGCCGCGGCACTGGAACAACTGGCCGACGAAGGTGCGGTCGCGTCCCTCCCGACCACGCACGACGCCTGGTACACGGCGGTGCGGGCCCACTGACCACGGCCAGAAAGAACAGGCGCGGCGGCCGGCACGCTTGACCCGGTGGCCCAATCGCACGGCCCCCACCGCTGGCCTTCCGCGTCCACGCCTGCGCGCAAGCTCACCATCCCGCCTGATCCCGTACTTCTCCCTCGGCAACCATCATGGACACGCCCCCTTCCCGGAACCTGGGTGCTCCCGACGAAGGCGCTTCTGTGCGTCAGGGTGTTCTAGGCTCGCGGCATGCCGAGACCGCCAGAGCCGACTGATCCCGAATATGAGGCGAACCGGGGTCGGGTCGCCCTGTGGTTGAGTCCGGAGGACCTGGAGTTGTTGGGCACTCGCTGCGTGTGCACTGATACCGCTTCCGATGAGGAGCGGCGTCAGTGCGATCGCATACGGTTTCGTGCCCAGGCCGCGCTCCATAAGGCGGGCGTGAAGCGCGACAGTTCCTTCGATCAATGACAGGGTGGCGCAGCGCGACCAGGCGACCGCCCCTCGTATCCAGTGTTTCGGCGAGCGTGCCCGCAAAGGCGTACGGGCTGCTGCGGACGATCCTCATACAGCATTGACTTCTCGACGGGCCGCCGCGCTCAAGAGGGAATCGTCCAGAACTTCGACGCTGGTGAGGTTTCCGACGGAGGGAGGCGAGTCGAAGGAGAGCCACACGGCGGGATCTCCTCGACGCTCCAGCGTCACGAGGTAGCCGGCCGGCGAGCCGAGGGGTGCTGTGAGGATATTCCGGCACTCAGGACTGTACGGGCATCGCCCCGTGCACGGCAGCGTCCCGAGTTGCTCGATGACGGCTCCGCCCGCACGGTCGGAACGGAGCATCTCGACGAGGTCGGCGGCCAAGCCCCGCATGACGGTCACCAGACGCGGCGCCGCTGAGGTCATATGCGGACGGTACTCCTTGACCTCGTCGCGCCTAACGGGACCGGCAGAAATCAGCGCGACGCTGCACTGCGGCGCAAACCCGTGACCGCATTCGCCGTTTGTCAGAGGCTGGCCGTTGCACGGCTGAGCAGCGGCGCGACACTGCCCTTGAACGCGATGGCCAAGACCGAACTCAAAGGCGACCGCTGTCGCCCCCTTGGCGACCAGCCGTAGTGCCACGGTGTGGATACCGGTTGCGCAGCTCCGGAGGGCCCTGCCTGGCTACGGCACCACAGTGCGCCCTGTGTTCTGCTCGAAGCAGGAGAGGCCGCGACTCTTGGCCATTTGGACGAGTTCACCCTCGCGCTCCATACGGTTGTCGAAGAGGACCACCTCGACGACTCTCTCCAGGAGGTCCGGTGGCGCGTCAGGATCCGGCTCGAAACCGGCCGGAAAGTCCCCCGGGTTCAGGGGGTACACCTCGTCGGCAAGGTCCGGCCAGCGAGCCAGAACAGCCTGCCGCAGGTCGATCACGGAGGGATCCGGTAGGAGGCAGTTCTCCCAGCCGTCATGCTCACCGAGCATTTCCTGAACAAGGTCGCGGTCTATCTCAGGGTCGGCGCGGTGCCAGAAGTACCAGTGTGCTCGCATGGCCGGACTCTGCCAGATATCGAACGCAGGGACGCGAAGGGGATTGGTTCGCAGCAGAATCCCCTGGTCGTGCGGCAGAGCCGCTGCTCTTTCCCCGGCCCCAACGGGACCTGTTCTCAGCGGCGGACCGGTCTCATTAAGGGTGGCCGTCGGCCAACGCGTAGTGACCCCGTAGGCGGTAGGCTCCCGCAGTGATCAGCACAGAGGCCTCCCAACTCGGCCATGAGGCCGCCCGCCGTCTCGCTCGGTTGGGACGCGTCGCGATCTCTGCGGGATTGACCGATGCCGAGTTCGATCGCATCGAGCAGACCTACGGGTTCGAGTTCGCCGACGATCATCGCGCATTCCTCGCCGCCGGACTTCCACTCAATGCGCCGCCAGATTCGGGGCAAGCACGGAAAAATCTTTGGCCTGACTGGCGCAATGGTGATCCAAATGATCTGCGCGAGCAACTCGCCCGGCCGATCGAGGACGCACTCTTCGACATCGAAATGAACGGCGTCTGGCGTCCTGTCTGGGGCAAGCGCCCGACCGACCCCAAGTGCGCTGTCGAGATGGCCCGGCCCTACTTCGAACAGGCGCCGAAGCTCGTACCGATTCGAGGACATCGCTTTCTTCCTGCAGGTCACGGCACCTATGGGCATCCTGTCCTATCAGTCCACCAGACCGACATCATCTTCTACGGCACGGACCTCGCCGACTACATCGATCAGGAATTCGGCAGCTGGAATATCAGTGAGGACTGGGAGCCGCCGCCTCTCGTCCCCTTCTGGAGCGACTTCGTGTAACCAACATCGCGGCCATGTGCCGGATCTGAGAGCCGCCGGCTTTACTTGCGCGCCGTCACCCGGTAACGGTCAGGCCAGCGCACCGCCTCCGACCCGGCGGCCTTGGTCTTCACTGGGGCGACGAAGGGTGGTGTCCTGCGACGGGGCAACTTCCGGCGGGCGTCGCGGTGGGCCGATGCGGTGGCGGCTATCGGTGCTCCGGGCCTGCACTTTCATGACCTGCGGCACACGGGCAACGCCCTTGCGGCGCAGAGCGGAGCGAGTCTGCGTGACCTCATGGACCGGATGGGACATGACAGCGTGCGGGCGGCGATGATCTATCAGCACGCGACCTCTGAGGCCGGCATGGCGATCGCCGATGCGCTCAACGACAGGATCACGGCTGCTCGCGCGTCGGACGAGGGCCAGGACGACGACGGTGAGGCCGGGACGCTCGTTCCGGTGGCCTAATGGCCCGCCAATGGCCCGAACGCCCCCGCCCGTGGTCTGGGCGGGGGCGTTTTGGCTGGTGGAGCCTAGGGGATTCGAACCCCTGACACCCGGCTTGCAAAGCCGGTGCTCTACCAACTGAGCTAAGGCCCCTGGTTTCCTGTTGGTTGACCTGCGGTGACGCCGCACGGGCGCGACCGGTGACGATCGTACACCGTGGGAGGAACATGGGCTGTCCGGGCCGGTGGCCGACGGGGCTCGGCATCTCAATCTTGCTGGCGGGGTCGTGGGGCGGCTCGCCGGCAGCGATGCCGGGCTGCGTCGGCGGGGATGAACTCGGGCGCGGTTGGAGGCTTGTGACCGTCGTCCATGGGAGTGAGGTGGGGCTGCGTCGCACCTGTGTGTCGTGGGAGGTCGGTCTGCGGCTTCACACTCGGCCGGTTCATTCCTTTTAGGGAGTTGTCGTCATTCCTGATGGGGGCGACGATCCTTCCCCATGAACACGGGACTTGGGATCTTGCTTCCCACCGGTCAGGATCAGTGGGACGACGCTCGGCGGTTGGTCGACTTCGGCGTCCAGGCCGAGCGGTTCGGTTTCGACTCGGTGTGGGCCAACGACACTCTGCTCGGGCCGCGGATCGAGCCGCTGGCGATGCTCGCCGCCCTCTCGTCGGCGACCGAGCGCGTCACGCTGGGGACGGCCGCGCTGCTGCCCGCGTTCCGTCGTCCGGTCATGGCGGCTCAGGAGATCGCCTCTATCGATCACCTGTCCGGCGGGCGCCTGATCGTCACGGTGGGGGCGGGCTTTCCGGGCCGGTCGGAGATCGAGTATGCGGTGTCCGAGGTGCCGTGGGAGCGCCGGTTCGGGCGGTTGGACGACACGGTGGCGTTGTGGCGGGCGCTGTGGTCGGGTGAGCGTGCCTTTCACGGCAAGGTGCTGCGCTTCGACGACCTGCCTGAATCCACACCCTCCTACCGGCCGGGCGGCCCGCCGATCTGGCTGGGTGGTGCAAGTCCGTCGGCGCTGGACCGTACCGGACGGCTCTATGACGGGTGGCTGCCCTATCCGCCCGATCCCGCGGACTACCGGGCGGGCCTCGCGGCGGTTCGGCGAGCGGCGGCATCGGCGGGGCGCCCCGATGACGCGATCAGTCCGGCGTTGTTCGTGACGGTGCTGATCACGGAGGATGTGGACGGCGTGGAACGGCGGCTCGACTCGTACTGCCGATCAACGTACGGCCTGCCTTACGAGACGGTGCGGACCATCCAGGCGGTGGTCGCCGGCCCAGTTGAGCGCGTGGCCGCCACGCTTTCCCGCTACACCGCGGCAGGCGCGAGCCAACTCGTCTGCCGCATCGCGGCGCCGTCCCTCGACTCCCAGCTCGTCCAGATGGAACTGCTCGCCAAAACCGTGCGTCCGGCGCTGAGCTGAGGCCCTCCCGGGCGGCTATCCGTGATCGACGGTGGCCGGGGTGTGGAGGACCAGGTCTGGGAGGGTGGTGATGGAGGGGAGGACGTGGGTGGCGCCCGCGGCGAGGAGGCGGTCGTGGTCGTGGGCGCCGGTGAGGACGCCGGCGACGATGGAGGCGCCGGAGCGGCGGCCGGAGAGCATGTCGGCGGCGGTGTCGCCGCAGACGGCGATGTGGCGGACGTCGTCCACGCCGAGGCGGAGGGCCGCGGTCAGGACGAGGTCGGGCCACGGGCGGTCGCGCGGGACGTCCTCGGGGCAGAGGGTCAGGTCGGCGCGGTCCCACCAGCCGAGGGCGTCGAGGATGCGGGCCTGCGTGCCGCGGCCGAAGCCGGTGAGCAGGCACACGCGGACGCCGGCGCCGCGCAGCCGGGCGAGGGCGTCGTCGGCGCCGGGGACGGGTGTGAGGCCGCGCCGGTCGATGAGCTGCTGGTAGGAGTGCTCGAACGCCAGGTGCGCGGCCTGGGCGCGGGGTTCGTCGAAGAGCGAGCGGAAAACGCCGATCTTCGACCCGCCGCGCGTGTCGCGGAAGCGGGCGAGGGCACGGCCGTAGGACGCCGTGCCGGAGACGATCCCCAGAGTGGCGATCGCCTCGGCGAAGGCGGCCTCGACGGTGTCGCCGTCCGCGACGGTGGTCCCGGCGAGATCGAGGCAGGCGAGTGTGATCGGCTCTGCTTCGCTCACGCCGGGGCCTGTCGCCGGTGGATCAGTTGTCGGACGACGTGGCCTCGGTCCACAGGTCCAGCTCGGCGCGGTCCTGCTGGAGCTTGCGCCAGACGGCGAAGCCACCGAGTGCGACGACGGCGAGGACGAGCAGCTTCTTCACGGTGGGACCCCTTCACCTTCGACTATCAAGTCAGAGCCCGGGAACGGCTCATCAGTGTCTGCTTCCCCCAGGCTCTCCGCAGCCTAGCAACCGTTGCCACGCGATCAGCACCGAAGCCCCCTCACCGGACGCAGTCTTTGACGAAGGCCCGCATTCCGCCTCTCGTCCGAACGCCGGAACGGCCGCATAATCCGGGTGGACGACCTTCGGGAGTGCCGATGGCAGAGGACGACTTCGGGCGCTGGGAGCGCGAGTTGGAGTCGGACGCGCAGGACGAGCGGCCGTCCGGGGGCCGCGGGCTGGTGCTGGTCGCAGGGCTGACCGCCACAGCGTGCGCCGCCGTGATCGCGTTAGGCGACGTGCCGCTCGGCACCGCCGGGCTGGTGCTCTCGTCGATCATCCTGCTGCTGTGGCGCATCGGGATGTGATCCGCCATCATCTCGGCATGGATCTGCGCGGAGCGAACGTCCTGGTGACCGGCGCGACCGGCGGGATCGGCCAGGCGCTGGCGAAGGCGCTGGCCGATCGGGGCGCCCGGCTGGTGCTGACGGGGCGCCGGGCGGAGGTCCTGGAACCGCTGGCCGAGCGGCTCGGCTGCCGGGCCATCGTCGCCGACCTGGCCGATCGCGCGACGGCCGAGGGGCTTCTGGACGAGGCGGGCCGGGTGGACGTGCTGGTGGCGAACGCGGCGCTGCCGGCGTCCGGGCTGCTCTCGGAGTACTCGATCGCGCAGATCGACCGGGCGCTGGACGTGAACCTTCGGGCGCCGATCGTGATGGCGAAGCTCGCCGCCGCGCAGATGGCCGATCGTGGCCGGGGGCACCTGGTCTTCGTGTCGTCGCTGTCGGGCAAGGCGGCGTCCGGGCACGCGTCCCTCTACAACGCGACGAAGTTCGGTATGCGGGGATTCGCCCTGGCGCTGCGCGAGGACCTGCGCCCGCATGGCGTCGGCGTCTCGACCGTCTTCCCCGGCTTCATCCGCGACGCGGGCATGTTCGCCGAGGCCGGAGTGTCGCTGCCCCGAGGGGTCGGGACGCGGTCGCCGCGGGACGTGGCGCGCGCGACCGTCCGGGCCGTCGAGCGCGACCTCGCGGAGATCGACGTGGCGCCGCTGGGGCTGCGGATCGGGGCGCTGATCGGCGGGGTCGCGCCCGTCCTGTCGGCGGCGGTGCAGCGGCGCGCGGGCGGGCACCGGATCTCGCAGGGCCTCGCGGACGGCCAGCGCGACAAGCGCTAGCGACAAATCAGCATCTTCCGGCGATAATCCGGGCGGGCCCGCTTGATCAGCGGGAAGAGCCGGCGCAGCGCCCGGGCCGTACCCCGCCCTGCCGCACGCGCCCCCGCGCGAGGAGGTCTGCGCATGCGGACGGGCAGGAAGATCGTGATCGGGACGGCGGCCGCGACCGTCCTGTCGCTGGTGGCGGTGCCCGCGCGGGCGGCGGAACCCGCGGACGCGACCGTGGTGCCGGTGCAGGTCACCGGGGACCCCGCGAAGCGCTTCAACCTGGTCGTGATGGGCGACGGCTACACGGCGGCGGACATGCCGAAGTTCCGCGCCCACCTCGCCGAGCACCTCAACGACCTGTGGACGATCGAGCCGTTCAAGTCGTACCGCAGCTACATCAACGTGTACGCGGTGGAGATTCCGTCCGGCGAATCCGGTGTGAGCTGCGACCCGGCGCTGTCCTCACCGCGCCGCAAGACGCCGTTGAGCATGGCCTTCTGGAGCGGCTGCCGGGATGACGGCATTCAGCGCCTTCTCGTCATGGACTCCGCGGCCGCCAAGACGTACGCGGATCTCGTCCAAGGCACGACCGTGGGGAACCGTCAGATCCTCGCGCTCGCCAACAGCGACACCTACGGCGGTGCAGGGGGCGCCTATGCGACGGCATCCGGAGGCAACGCGATGTCGGCGCTCATCGCGCCGCACGAACTCGGCCACTCCCTGGGTGGGCTCGACGACGAGTACGACTACTACCAGCGGGGCGTCCCTGGGGGCACGTATACCGGTCCTGAGCCCAACTCCATCCACCACACGCTGCTGACTGAGAAGGAGATGACGGCGCAGAAGCAGAAGTGGTGGCGATGGCTCGGTGAGCGGAGCGAGGCCGGGGGCACCATTGGACGCTACGAAGGCGGCCTCTACTCCAGTAAGGGTGTGTGGAGGCCGAGCCGGCACTCGATGATGAAGACGCTCGGCTACTACTACGACCAGGTCGCGCGTGAGCGGATGACCCAGCGGATCTCAGGCAAGGTCAACCTCGTCCAGGCGAACACGCCCACCAACGCCCCGGTGGGCGACGACCGTGTGCTGTGGGTCGAGAAGATGCATCCGAGCGGTCATTCGTTGTCCGTCGCATGGACGGTCGATGGGAAGACCGTCGGGCGAGGCGCGAACCTCGATCTGTCCAGGCTCCACCTTGGGGAGGGCACGCACACGGTTGAGATGACGGTCACCGACCCCACCGGATTCGTCCGCGACCCGGCCATCCGGTCGTCCGCCGCGCTCACGCAGGTGCGGACATGGACGGTCGACACCGGCCTGACCACTCCGCCTGAGAACGTGCCTGTCGATTTCAGCTCGTCCACGCCGACTGACAAGCCCGTGGGGGGCGATTCCGTCGTGTACGTGGAGACGACCCACCCTGTGCAGAGCGCGCCCAAGGTGAGCTGGGAACTGGACGGGCACCGCGTACGCGGAGGCGACCGGGACATCGATCTCGGACGGTTCCGCTTGGCCAAGGGCACGCACACACTCGTCGCACGGGTCGGCTCCAAGAGCCGCACGTGGACGATCGACGCGCAGGCGCCGACAGTGGCCTTCGAGTTGTCCAAGGCGGCCGAGAGCCGGATTCGCCCTGGGCGCACGCCCGAGTACGTCTTCGACGGCCCCTTCACCATGCGGCTCACCGGCGCGGACGACCGTCCAGGCGTGGTCGTCTCCGAGTTCCGTGTGGACGGTGACGGCTGGTTCAACTACTTCGGCTGGCCGACCGACTCGTCCGCGCCCTGGCTGTTCACCGAGAACGGCACGGTCATCGACAGCCTCACCTACGGCAGGCTCGGCAAGGGCCGCCACACCATCGAGTACCGCGCGATCGACCCGGCGGGCAACATCGGCAAGCCCGGCAGGTTCATAGCGACCCTCCGCTGACCGAGACCCGCCACGCTCACCGTCCTGCAGGGCGGCGAGCCCGCCACGCTCAAAGCCACCTCCGCTGACCGAGACCACCACTGGACGGGCCGTACTGACCCACGATCGGCTTGGCAGGGCCGAGCCGCTCCCTTGCTGGATCGCCTCGGCGGTCGGCGCCTCGACTCGGCGCCGACCGGGTGCCTGGCGGCTCAGAGCTCGGGGGCCGGCTCCGGTGCGGGTTCCGCGGCGGGGTCGTGGGCGTAGGCGGTGGCGTCGTTGTCGGGCAGGGGGTCCGGGTCGGCGGACGCGGAGCGGCGCGCGGTGGCGAGGACGGAACCGCCGAGGATCAGCACGAAGGACGCGATGATCGTCCCGGTGAGGGGCTCGTCGAGGAACACGACCCCGGCCACGACCGCCACGGCCGGGTTCACGTAGGTGAACACCATGCCCCTCGACGTGCCGACCTCCCGGATCAGCTCGAAGAACACGATGAACGCCAGGGCCGTGCAGACCAGGCCGAGCGCGACGAGCGCGGCGAGGACCCGGCCGTCGGGCATGGCGCTCGGCCAGGTGGCGACGGCCGGGCCGGTGTAGGCGAGCGCGGCGATCGCCAGCGCGAACGCGGCCATGTGCAGGCTCGGGAGGTCCTGGAGGCGCCGTGTGGCGATCATCGGGGCGATGGCGTATCCGAGCGCGACCAGCATGACCTCGCCGATCGCCCACGCGCTGCCGCCGCCGAGGTGCGGGCCGGCGAGCACGCCCACGCCGGCCAGCCCGACCAGCAGCCCCGCCCAGCGGACGGGGCCGAGCCGCTCGGCGTCCCCGGTCAGCCGGGCGAGCACCACGCCGATGATCGGGACGGCGGCGATGAGCAGGCCCGTCATGGAGCTGGTCAGCCGGTTCTCGGCGTCCGACAGCAGCGCCCACGGGCCGAGGATCTCGACCGCGGTGAACACCAGGAGCGGGAGCCAGTGGCGGCGGACCACGTCCAGCCGCCCGGCCCTGATCGCCAGCGGCAGCAGGATGAGCGCACCGAGCGCGGTGCGGGCGAACACCACCATGGGGACCGAGACGCTCTCGACCGCCACCTTGATCAGCAGATAGGGGATGCCCCACAGCACGCTCATCAGCGCGAACAGCATCCAGCCACGGCGACTCAACCCGACCTCCGTTCTCATCCGCCTCCGCCTGAGCCCCGCTCCCGGCCCCTGACCGCGGTGAAGCAGGCGCGTCGCTTTCGGAGGGACACGGCCCAGGCACCCGGGGTTTGCCCCGGGACGGACATTCAGGATGTGGTCGGGCGAGTCGGGCTGTCTTGAACGCTGTTGCGGTACGCGCCCGGGGTGACGCCCAGTACGCGGCGGAACCAGCGGGTGAGGTGCGCCTGGTCGGCGAACCCGACGAGCGTCGCCGCCTCGGCGGGACGGTGCCCCGCGTCCAGCAGCGCCCGGGCGCGGGCCACGCGGTGCTGGGCGAGCCATGCGTAGGGCGGCATTCCCATCGCGTCCCGGAAGGCGCGGAGCAGTTGGTAACGCGAAAGCCCGAGGTCGGTGGCGACTTCGGCGAGCGTGGGCGGGGCGACCAGTTCGTCGGACAGGCGGGTCGCGACCGTGCTCGCTATGCGGCCGGCCTCGACCCTGCGGTGGGCCGGAGGCGCCTTCGGGCCGGACACCGCGTGCCGCCGGACGAGCGCGCCCAGCACGCCGAGAAGCCGCGACTCGCCCTCGAGCGGATCGGCGCCGAGCCTCAGGGCGTGGTGGGCGAGGCGGAGCGCCTCGCCGAGCCGCCGGTCGTCGACGATCGGGTTCGCGAAGTGGGGTTCGGCCGGAACCGGGCCGGGCTCCGCGGTCGTCGCCGCGCCCAGAAGGTCGGTCGCGGGGTAGAGGCACAGGTAGGCGAAGCCCTCCGGACGCGCCGGACCACCGGTGTGCGCCTCACCCGGCTCGATCACGACGACGCTGCCGGCCGCCGAGTAGATCCTCTCGCCCCGGTAGAGCATCGTCTCCGTGCCGTCGACGGTGACGCCGATGGCGTACTCGTCGTGGGTGTGCGGCGCGTAATGCCGGCGGCCGATGCGGGCCGTCAGCAGGTCGAGCGGCGCGCCCTGGATGCCGCTCACGCGGGTCCACAGCGTGCGGTCGACTCCCCTGGCGTCGCGCGGGCCCCCGCCCACCGCGCGCCGGTCAGGCCGAGAAGACGTGCCGGAGCCGCCAGCGGTCCTCGTCACGGCCGAGCTCCACAACGGCCACGCCCTCCGCGCCGGTCACCCGGAAGCGGTAGACCCTGCCCTCCTGGGCCGATCCGTAGGTCTTCAGCACCGCGTCGACCGCGTAGCGCGCCCCCCGCCACTCGTACGCGGTGAGCCGCCCCGCCGGGTCGTGCTCGGCCCGGACCGGCTCGTTCAGCAACTGCCCCATGCGGGGAGACTAGCACGCGTTCGAACAAATGTTCGCAGGTCGGGACGGCTTTCATGCACGGCCTCGCACCGCCCCCGGACCGATCGGGGCACGGAAACCCCTGTGCCGCCGGGCGTGGCGCGGCGCTCGCCTCCGTGGCGCCGAGCCGAGTCACGCGAGTCATGAACAGACCAACAGAAATCGCCCCCGCCCTCATCCCGCCGTGTCCGGGTCAGGGGGAAAGCGCCGCGTCCGGCCAGGGACCTCCGAGCACCGTCATCCACAGGCTGTGGGCAACCATCGCGCACACCTTCCTCGTCGCCGCAACAGGCGGTCCGGAGGTCGCGTCCACAGGCGGATCCCCAGAACAGCCGGGCTTTCCACGGTCCGGGCGGCCTGTCGGCCGCCGCCCTTCCCAGCATGACCGAGGCGGCCACTCCGTCCACAGAATCCACAACCTGTGGATAACTCTCGTGCACAACCTGGGTACGGCCGCGCGGCTCCGGATCCACATTCTTCCCCAGGTCGCCCCCAACCCGCGCGCTCAGTTGTCCACCTCGTGGAAAAGCCGCTGACCAGCGGGAGAAGCCGCTCCGCGCCGGCATGCTCCACACCCCGTTCACACCCTGTGGGCGAATCCCCTCCACAACCTCGCCGAACCGGTGGACGGCGTTGCCCACAACAATCCCCAACCGCGTCCCCAGCACCGCACATCGGCTTGGGGATGACGAGGGCGAAGGCCGCGCCTCCGGCCTGGGCCCGCCCTGAGCTGCGGTACCGCCGGGCACCGCCCCGCGCGGCCCCGCCGGTTCCGTCAGCGCGCACCTCGGGTCGGTGGATCCGCGTCGTCGGCGGGGACGGCGGCCTCAAGGTCGGCCAGGCGGCGGAGGTCGTCGGCGAGGCCGGACGAGTCAGACAGGTCGATCGCGCGAGCCTCGGCCAGGAGGGTGCGGGCGCGAAGCCATTCCTCCATGTGGACGGCCGCGTCGGTGCGCAGGACGAGAGCCCTCAGCCGTTCGGACGGGGTCAGCGCCTCACCCGAGCGCAGCAGACGGTCGAGAATCCGAGCCGCGGCCCGATGGTCCCCCTTCGACTCGACCAGAAGGGCGGCCATGTGGAAGGCCCGGGCCGTCTCGTCCTCCGGGATGGGCGCATGGCGCGGGTCGTCCGAGATGGCCTGGCCGATGCGGAGTTGGAGCCCATCCGGGTCGGTGAGCAGGAACTGCCGGACGCCGTACGACATGTCCCGCAAGGCACCCAACCGAGGGAGCCCACGGGCCGGGACCCGGCCGAGGGCCTGGCGGAGCCCGCCGCGAAACGCCTCGTAGAGGGCGTCCACCTCCGTGGTGGTGATGTAGCACATGTTCATGGACACGGCCGGGTCATGCTTCTTCCACCCGAAGAACTGCAGCTCCACGTCACCGCGCCGGACCGCGAGGTACGGGTTGGGACGGGTCTGCCAGGTGGACCGCTCGAACCCGAGCGCCCGGTAGAAGTCCCAGGTCAGCTCGATCGACCGGCACGGAAAGATCGGTATCGCCTTCTCGCCCATGGCCGGAGCCTAGGAAGACCGCTCGGCGTTAGTCAAGTTTGATTAGTACAAGAGTCGCTCCACCTCCGGCTCCAGGACGGGAACAGCGCACTCATCAACGGGCCGGATCGCCGTGCGGACGCGTGGGCCAGGCGGGCGTGAACAGGGGAGGTGGAGCATGATGTGAGGGTGATCGCGGTCACCGGCAGGGCGGCCGCCGGCGCACCGAGGGCGATCTCCAGGGGCGCGGAAAGACCCATGGAGGTCGATCCCACCCTGGCGGAGCGGCTCGGCGGCATCACTCCCGAGCGTGGGGATGATCCCACCGCAAAGTTTTCCACAGGTTGTGGAAAGGAGGGCATCCGTGGACTTCAATGAGGACACCGCGACCCGGGCCGTCCAGGACAGTTTCCGCGACACCCCCGACCCGCGGCTCCGCGAGATCGTCGACGCGCTCACCCGCCACCTGCACGCGTTCGTCGGCGAGGTCCGGCCCACGATCCGCGAGTGGGAGCAGGCGATCGAGTTCCTCACCGCCGTCGGCAAGACCTGCACGGACACGCGCCAAGAGTTCGTCCTGCTGTCGGACGTCCTAGGCGTCTCCATGCTGGTGGAGACCCTGAACGAGCAGGAGGGCGGCACCGAGAGCACCGTCTTGGGCCCGTTCCACATGGTCAAGTCGCCCCCGCGCGCGCTTGGCGACAGCATCGACCTGGTCGGAGAAGCACAACCGTGCGTGGTGTCCGGGCGAGTCTTGAGCACCGACGGGACGCCCCTACCTGACGCGGAGGTGGACGTCTGGCAGTGCAACGAGAAGGGCTTCTACGACGTCCAGCAGCCGGGGGTGCAACCGTCGGGCAACGGCCGCGGCCTTTTCCACACCGACCACGAAGGCCGGTTCCGATTCCGGACCGTCCTGCCCAGCCATTACCCGATCCCGACGGACGGCCCGATCGGACGGTTCCTGGAAGCCACCGGACGCCATCCCTACCGTCCGGCGCACATCCATTTCATCGTCCGAGCGGAGGGCCACACGCCACTGACCACTCACGTCTTCGTGGCGGGCAGCCCCTACCTGGACTCCGACGCGGTCTTCGCGGTCAAACAAAGCCTCGTCGTCGATTTTCCGGAGTCGGACGACGCGGAGGCGGCCGCGCGGAACGGCGTCCAAGCCCCGTTCCGGCACGCCGAGTTCGACCTGATCCTGAGCAGAGAGCCGGCGTGACCTTCGGTCCCGCGGATCGGCGCCCACCACCGCCCGCTCCTCCCGCACTGTGACAAGGTTCGAGAGTTGACGTCGCCCTCGTAGAGCCACAGCGAAACGCCGGTTATCCACAACCTGTGGAGAAACACCCCTCCAATCTGGATAACCGTCTCTCGACCGGTCCCGACAAGGCATGATCCAACTGGCTCCGACGCCTGTGCCGCAGCGACTTCGCCAATCGCAGTCCACGTTTCGTTCCACTCCGAGCCAAGAGAGCGTCGCCAAGGGTTTGCCTCAGACCACACATTGGGGACTTCTCAGGCATCCCGACAGATCGCGGGTGGTCGGCACGCCGGGAACCGTCGCAGACAGCGCACACGCACCCTCCTGCGCCCGGTAGCAGGAGGCATACGGGGGAAACATGAGCGACCTGATCGCCGTCGCCTACGACGACCTGCCGCACGCCGAGCAGGCGCGCGAGAAGCTCGTCCAACTGCACAAGGAGCACATCATCGAGCTGGCGGACGTCGTCATCGTCGAGCGCAGGGAAGACGGCAAGATCAAGCTCCATCAGGCCCGCAACCTCGCCGCGGGCGGTGCGCTCGGCGGCGCCGCATGGGGCGGGCTCATCGGGCTGATCTTCTTCATGCCGCTGCTCGGCATGGCCATCGGCGGTGCCGCCGGTGCCGCCATGGGCGCCTCGGCCGACATCGGCGTCGACGACGAGTTCATGCGCGATCTCGCCGAGAACCTGCCGCCCGGCACGGCGGCCGTGTTCGTCCTGGTCGACAAGCGCAATCCCGAAAAGGCCGTCCCGGAAATGGCGCCGCTGGGCGGCAGGCTCATCCAGACCTCGCTGTCCCCCGAGCAGGAGGAGCATCTGCGCGAGGCCGTCAAGGCCGCCCGCGCACCCCAGCCCGCCTGATCTACCGACTCCACGGCGGGACCTAAGGCGCGACGATGCCGAACCCGCAGATCGCAGTGAAACGCCGAGCCGGTCTGACATCCCGCTCAGCCGGCTCGGCGGCGCGCGACTTTCGCGCACTTCCCTTTGGACCTGGACTTGTCGCCGATGATCCGCACTAACCTCGTCGCGTGAGTGATGACGTCCAGCAGGTTCAGCCGCTCGACTCCGGGATTGCCGAGGAGTGGATTCGCAAGACGGACGAGCCACACCTGCGCGCCGTATCGGCCTCCAAGCTCCGCTCGGGGCCGTTGTGGAGCGTCAGCGTCTGGGTCATGGAGTTCATCCGTACCGACCCCCTCGAATCCGAACTGCGCCGCCGCATCGCGGATGCGCTGAGCGGAGTCAGCGGCGTCACCGGCGTCGAAGAGGAAGACCGCGAAGTGTGGACGGTGATCGGCACTCCAACAGGCAGAGCGCTGGTCGAGGCGGTCGCCCAGGTAGTAGACGACCTGGCCCCCCGTACCCGCAATTCTCTCTAACGGCAGCTCACCGCCGGCCGCCCACCATGGACACACGCCACTACGACTGGCGCGGGACCGTTCAGGGTCTGCGGCCGTGGAAGGTGCGGCGCAGGTCGCTCACCCAGGCGTCGGGATTCTCCCAGGGGATGAAGTGGCCGCCATGTTCGTGTGCGTTGACGTTGACGTGGTTGAACCAGCCGGCCTGCGGGCCGGCCTTGAACGCCCGGACGCGCTCGTCGGCGGTGCGGATGCCGGGCGGGTTCTCGTACGTGACGAAGGTGAGGCCGACCGGGGCCTGCACGACCGGGGTACCGTCGTGAGCGGGGGCCCAGGGGTAGCGGTTGGCGTTGGCGTAGTAGCGCATCGACGTGGCGATGGAGTTGTTCGCCCAGTAGATCGTGGCGTGGGTGAGCATGTCGTCCTTGCTGAAGACGGACTCGACGTCGCCGCCGTTGTCGCTCCAGGCGTTCCATCGCTCCAGCAGCCAGGCGAGCAGTCCGGCGGGTGAGTCGCTCAGCCCGTGGGCCAGTGTGGCGCCGTCGAGCATGTGCACGGCGAGGTGGGGCGCCCAGCGGTGGTCCATCTCGATGATGCGGGCCCGGACGTCGTCGGGCTGATCGTCGGTGAGGGGCCGGTTCCGGGCGAAGTCCCAGGCGCGGGGCCCGTTGAAGAAGTCGAGCGGCAGCCCGGAGCCGATGTGGATGCCGTACAGCTCGTCGGCGTACTTGTGGCCGAGCTGGCTGGTGACGATCCCGCCGATGTCGCAGCCCCCGGCGGCGTACTTCTCGTATCCCAGCGTCTCCGTCATCAGGGTGTGCCAGAGGTCGGAGACCTTCCAGAAGTTGACGTCCGGGAAGCCGGTGAGCGGACCGGGGAAGCCGAAGCCGGGCAGGGACGGCACGATGACGTCGAACGCGTCGGCCGGGTCACCGCCGAACGCGGCCGGGTCGGCGAGCGGGTCGATCACCTTCGACCAGTGCCAGAACGTCCACGGCCAGCCATGGGTGAGGATCAACGGGATCGGGCGTGGCCCGCGACCGGGCTTGCGCATGAAGTGCACCGGGATACCGGCGACGCTCACCTGGTAGTGCTCGTAGGCGTTGATGGCGGCCTCGGCCTTGCGCCAGTCGTAGCCGTCCCGCCAGTAGGCGACCAGCCCACGGAGATAGCCGTCCGGGACGCCGTAGGACCAGTCCTCGTTCCCCTCGTCCAGCGGCGGACGGGTCGCTGCGAGACGGGCGCGCAAGTCGTCCAGGACCTCGTCGGACACATGGATCGGCGTGGGATCCAGAGGAAAGGCGTGCGGACTGCTCAAGGCGATATTCCTTGTGATGCGGGGAAGCGGTGCCGTCGGCCTTCTGCCGGTTGCTCAGCGTGCCGACAACGCCATGCTGTCCCTGGTCATCCGCCTCCGCAACCAGGCATCGAGGAGGACGACCTCTAGGTCGCGCTTTTTGAGCCGCCGTCCTCCTGCCGCAGGGGCGTTCCGGGAGAAGGGCGCGCGAATCGGACGGTGATGGCCAACCCGCCTTCGGGACGCGCGACGGTGGTGAGGGTGGCCTGGTGAGCTTGCGCGACGGCGTTGACGATGGCGAGGCCGAGACCGTATCCGCTGCGGCCGCCGCTACGGTCCCGCGCCAGTCTCTGGAAGGGCTGGAGGAGGCCGGGGATCTGGTCGTCGCGAATGACCGGCCCACCGTTGATGATCGACAGGATCGCCTGGGTGCCGGAGCTCTGAGTGCTGACCTCCACGTGCCCGCCGGGGTGGTTGTGCCGGATGGCGTTGTCGATGAGGTTGGTGACGAGGCTTTCGACGAGTCCCGGGTCCCCGACCGTGACCGCGGACGTCAGATGTTCGGCGAGGTCGATGCCCCTCTCCCTTGCCAGGTCGCGACGGGACGCGGCCACCGCTCGCACGACCTGGGCGAGGTCGAGGGTGTCGAGGCGGGGCGCCCCGCGCTCGCTGGTGGCCAGGACGAGCAGTGCTTGGACGAGCCGTTCCTGATGTCCGCCGAGGGCGAGGGCCTCCCGGCAGGCCGCGCGCAGGCTGTCGGCGTCGGCGTCGGGGTCGGCGAGGGCGACTTCGAGGAGGGTGCGCAGGCCGGCGAGGGGCGTGCGCAACTCGTGGGAGGCGTTGGCGACGAAGTGTCGTTGGGCGTCGAAGGACGCTTGGAGACGGGCGAAGAGGCCGTCGAGGACGCCGCCCAGCGCGGTCAGCTCGTCGGTGGGTTCGCCGAGGTCGAGGCGGTGGTGGAGGTTCCCCGCGGAGATGGCGGTGGCGGTGGCGGTGATGGCCCGCAGCGGCCTGAGGAAGCGGTCGGCGACGAACCAGCCGGCGGCGAGGGCGACGGGGACGAGGACGGCGAGCGCGACGGCGGAGCCGATGAGGAGCCGGCGCGGACCGATTCCATGCCCGGTGCCGGTGATCGCGCCTGGCGCTGAGCCGTCGATGGGAACGGTCGACTGGACGCCGGCCAGGGGGACGGTGGCGACCGCGAGGACCACGATCCCGGCGACGAAGATCCCCGCGGCGTAGAAGAACGCGAGCCGGACCTGCAAGGACCGCCTGGGTACCCCCTCGGGGCCGCTCATGGCGTCCCGATCCGGTAGCCGCCCTCACGGATGGTCTCGATCACCGGCGGGTCGCCGAGCTTGGCCCGGAGCCGGTGCATGGCGTGCTTGACCGCGGACGTGAAGGGGTCGGCCGCCTCGTCCCAGACCCGCTCGAGCAGTTCTTCGGCGGGCAGGACCAGGCCTGGCGAGGCCAGCAGGCATTCGAGGAGCGCGAACTCCTTCGGGCTGAGCTCGAGGCGCCGGCCGGCGCGGAACGCCACCCGGCGAGCAGGGTCCAGGGTGATGTCCCCGCAGGAGAGCGTGGGCGGGACCGGCGGAGCGGAGCGGCGGGCGAGGGCCCTGACACGCGCGACCAGTTCGGCGAATGCGAACGGTTTGGGCAGGTAGTCGTCCGCGCCGAGGCCGAGTCCGGCGACGCGGTCTTCGACCGTGTCCGCCGCGGTCAGCATCAGCACGCGGCCGGGGAAGCGCTCCCCGGCGAGCCGCCGGCAGATGTCGTCGCCGCCGACGCCGGGCAGGTCGCGGTCGAGGATCACCACGTCATAGCGCGTGACGGCCAGGCGGCCGAGGGCGTCGGTCCCGTCCAGCACGACGTCGACGGCCATACCCTCGCGGCGCAGCCCGGTGCCGATCGAGCGGGCCAGCACCTCGAAGTCCTCGACCACCAGGACCCTCACGGTGAATCACCGCCTGTCGCGGGGGAAGGGCGGCGGGACGGGCCGCCGGTCCGAGGTGCCATGGCGTCAACGATGCCAGGTCGCGGGTTCCAACCAGGTCGCAGCGGCTGAGACCGGGCGGGAACCGGGCGGCGGGTAGAAACGGCCGGCATGAGACCACACCGGACCGGCCGCTCCCTCCGATGAGCGCCGCGCAGATCACCGTCGCCGGGCTGCACAAGCGGTACGGGGCGACCCGGGCCCTCGACGGCATGTCCTTCACCGTCCGTCCGGGGGTGGTGACCGGCTTCGTGGGGCCCAACGGGGCGGGGAAGTCCACCACGATGCGGGCGATCCTCGGCCTCGTCGCCGTCGACGCGGGCGCCGCGCTCATCGGGGGGAGGCCGTACCGCAGCCTCCGGCGTCCGCTGAGCCACCTCGGTTCCCTGCTGGACGCGGCGGCGCTGCACCCCGGCCGGAGCGCTCGCGACCACCTGCTCTGGCTGGCGCATTCCCAGGGCCTGAGCACGCGGCGGGTGGACCAGGTGATCGAGCAGGTCGGCCTGGCCTCGGCGGCCCGGCGCAAGGCCGGCGGCTTCTCGCTCGGCATGCGGCAGCGGCTCGGGATCGCCGCGGCCCTGCTGGGCGACCCGCCGATCATCATGCTCGACGAGCCGTTCAACGGCATGGACCCGGAGGGCATCGTCTGGATACGCGGCTTCCTGCGGTCGTTGGCCGCCGAGGGCCGTGCCGTCCTGGTGTCCAGCCACCTGATGAGCGAGGTGCAGGACACCGCCGACCACCTCGTCGTGGCCGGGCGCGGCAGGACCATCGCCGACGCCGACGTGGCCGACCTCCTCGCGGCCGCGTCCCGTGACCGGGTGGCCGTGCGCACCACGGCCGGGCCGGACGCGATGACCGTGCTCGGGCATGCGGGCGCGGACGTCGCGGTCACCGGCCGGGACGCCCTCACCGTCTCGGGCCTGCCGGCGGATCGCATCGTGGCGTTGCTCAACCAGAGCGCGGTCCCGTTCTCGGAGGTCTCGGCGCACCGCGCCACGCTGGAAGAGGCCTACATGGAGCTCACCCGCGACGCGGTCGAGTTCCGCACCGCGACGCCGCCGGAGGTGCGGCGATGACCTCCACCGTCACGCCGAACCGATCCGGCCGAAGGGCCGGGCGGGACGGCTTCCTCCGCTTGCTGCACGCGGAATGGACCAAGTTCCGGACCGTCCGCAGCTCGGTGATCGGCATGGCGGCCGCGGCGCTGATGCTGGTGCTGTTCGCCGTGCTCACCGGGGCGAGCAGCGATCAGAAGGGCTCACCGCCCGTGCCGATCGGGCCGGGCGGCGAGCCGGTGACCGACAGCTTCTACTTCGTGCACCGGCCGCTGTCCGGAAACGGCGGCATCACCGTCTCCGTCTCCGCGCTCACGAGCAGCATTCCGGACGGCCCGGGGGAGCTGCGGTCCGGCACCGTGCCTTGGGCGAAGGCCGGACTCCTCATCAAGCAGAGCACCCGCCAGGGATCGCCCTACGTGGCGATCATGGTGACCGGCCGCCACGGCGTGCGGATGCAGGCCGACCACGTCCACGACACGGCCGGCCTCCCCGGCCCCGCCTCCGCCGTCCGCCGGCTGCGGCTGGACCGTTCGGGCGACGTGATCACCGGCTATGCCTCCGCGGACGGCACCCACTGGACGAAGGTGGGCACCGTGCACGCGAGGTGGCTCGGACCGACCGCGCAAGGCGGGCTGTTCGTCGCCTCTCCGCCTTACATGGACGGCATGGGGACGCGCGGCAGTGTGTCCACCGCCGCCTTCGGGGATCTTCGCGTCCAGGGGCTCTGGGCCGGTGGCGAATGGACGGGCGACCAGGTGGGAGCCGAATCCCCCACCTTCGCCGGCTACCCGCCGAACACCTCGGGCTCGGTCACGGAAACCGGCGGGACCCTCACGGTGACCGGCGCGGGCGACATGGCACCGGCCGTTCGCGAGACCCTGCCGACCGGCGGCACCCTCGGAGAGATCCTCATCGGCACGTTCGCCGCACTGGTCGTGGTGATCGTCGTAGGGGCGCTGTTCATCACCGCGGAGTACCGCGAGAACCTGATCCGGGTGACCATGGCAGCCGAACCGAGCCGCGGCAGGGTCCTGGTCGCCAAGGCGATCGTGCTAGGAGGCGTCACCTTCGTCGCCGGGCTCGCGGGAGCGGCCGTCGCGGTACCCCTCGGCGAGCGGCTCGCCCACGCCAACGGCGTGTACATCTTTCCGGTGACCGCGTGGACCGAGCTACGGGTGGAGTTGGGGATCGCGGCGCTGCTCGCCATCGCCTCGATCATGGCGCTCTCCCTCGGCGCCGTCCTCCGGCACGGTGCCGGCGCGGTCACCACCGCCATGGCGGTCATCGTGCTGCCTTACATCCTGGTCGCCAACCCGTTCATGCCCGTGAGCGTGTCGAACTGGCTGACCCGGGTGACCCCGGGTGCGGCGTTCGCCTCCCAGCAGACGCTCGTGCCCTATCACCAGGTCTCGAGCATCTACACGCCGTACAACGGCTACTACCCGCTGGCTCCGTGGGCGGGGATCGCCGTCCTGGCCTGCTACGCGGCGGCAAGCCTGGCCATTGCCGTCGTTCTCCTCCGTAGGAGGGACGCATGAGACCGGCCCTGCACGCGGAGTGGACGAAGATCCGGACCGTCGCCGGCCCCCTGTGGCTGCTGCTCGGCATGATCGCTGCGACGGTGGCGCTGAGCGCCGGGGCGGCCTCGGTGGTGAGATGCGACTCCGCCGGCTGCGGGGGCGACCCGGCGAAGCTGAGCCTCACCGGCGTCCAACTCGGCCAGACACTGGTTGCCGTCCTCGCCGTACTGGTCGTCGCCGGCGAGTACGGCACAGGAATGATCCGCACCACCCTGACCGCGATGCCACGCCGGGCCGCAGCTCTCGCGGCGAAAGCCGTCATCCTCACCGGCATCGTGGGCGCGGCCGGCACCGTCGCGGTTCTCGGCTCGCTCCTGGCCGGACGCCTCATCCTGCCCGGCAACGGCTTCACAGCCGCCCACGGCCACCACGCCCTGTCTCTGTCCGACGGGCCCACGCTGCGTGCGGCCGCCGGGTCGATCCTCTACCTGGCCCTGATCGGCCTGCTGAGCCTAGGCATGGCCGCCATCGTGCGGGACTCCGCGACCAGCATCGGAGGCGTCCTAGGCCTGCTCTACCTTCTCCCCGTCCTCTCCCAGGCGATCGGCGACCCGCACTGGGAGCGCCTGCTCCGGCAGATCGGGCCGATGAGCGCCGGGCTCACCATCCAGGCCACGACAGATCTGCACGACCAGCCCCTCGGTCCCTGGGCCGGTCTCGGCGTAACCGCCGCATGGGCCACCGCCGCACTCGTGACCGGCGGCGCCCTACTACGCACACGCGACGCGTAGAGCCCTGATGGGTCGTGACCATGCGGACGATCTCGTCCACGCGTTCCGGGTGGAATGATCTGAAAGTGGGTCGATCCGGCCGGGAGGACGCGTGGTCGTCTTTGCATGTGCGGAATGCGGGGCCGCGCTGACCGTGCCGGTGTCGCGGGTCGCGCTCCCTGTCCACGCTCGCCAGACGTATGGCCATCGACTGCTTCCCGCGCTCATGGAGCCCGGGACGTACGCGGTGGATCCAGAGCATTTCGGACCGCCGTCGCGGCCGTGGGCCGAGGTCAGCCCCGAAGAGGCGGAGGCTCGGGGCATCTACGCGCCGGTGTACGGCCTGGCCGATGGGCCGCAGGGAACGATCCTGGTGGCACCGGGCGATGTCCGCGGCACCAGGCTGATCCCAGAGCGGTGCGATGGCTACTGCATGGGGTTGGACGGCAGGGACGGCCCGAACCTGGCGTGCGTCCAGTGCGGGCAGGCGGTCGCGACCCGGATCGACGACTGCTCGCTGTGGCAGACGGTTCGGCTGGACCCGCGGGCCGTGCGCCGTCTCGCCGACGACGCCCCCGCCCCGCGTGTGATCCGCTGGGACGAGCTCCGCGAGGAACGGCCGGGGACACCGCCGACCGAACCGCCCGGCATGTGGAGCCCGCTGTGGGCGGCGGCCGTGGCGGACGCACTGGCCCGCGTGCTGGCGGTGTCGGCCGGCGTGCACGTCACCGTCCCTGACGGCCTCGTCGCCGAGGTGTTCCGCCGCCCCCTGGACGCCCTGCTGCCTCCGGGCCCACCGCCGAAGACCCTGGCTCTCGCCGGACCGGGCCTACCCGCCACCACCGCGGAGATCGCCTTGGTCCCCCAACACCCGCAGACCGACGACACATGGAAGCCGTCCGGTACCGCAGCCCCAGTGCCACTGGCCGCCAACGTGTGGACGTACTTGGCCTTCTGCCAGGCCCCATGCCCCGTCCCAAGAGCAGGCAGGATCCCCGCCGACGATGCCCGCCTGGACGACCTACCCCCACTGCTACCGAACGGCCCATTCCGCCCCAGCGGAGACGTGTTCCTCAACACGCTGGCGCGCCTGAGCGACGTCCGCCAACCCTGGCTACGCGCCATCTACGAGGCCGTCAAAACCCGCCCCTACAGCCCACCCTTCTAAACCCCCACACCCACCGCAGGTATGGATCAGTCCTTCGAGGCGGGGGCGAGCAACTCCAAGTGAGAACACCGGGGACAGCGGAGCGCGACAACATGCCACACCCTTCTGTTCTTGAGTTTCGCGTGACCAGCCCAGTTGCGTTCAACAGGCCCTTCGACCCACCGGGTGTCACCGGACGCACTGTCTCCGGAGTCGAGCAGGTACCCCTGCTCCAGGCCGTTCGCCCCGCAACGCAGACAGTTGAGATCGTCTTCCATCGTGGGATGGTAATGGCTGAGATCGAGCAAGGCCCAGGGACCTGGCGCCAGAGCCACCCCGCTCCCGGCCAGAACGGCCCGACGGACAAGGCAGGAAGCGCCCCCACCGCAACCAGGAGGGCTGTAGGGGCGCAGCCCCACAAACGGCCACTTGCTCAAAGACCGCAACCGACAGGGGGTGTAGGGGCGGAGCCCCACAAACAACAGCCCCGCGCAAACGGCCACATGACCAAGGACCGCAACCGGCAGGGGGCGTGGGGGCGGAGCCCCCACATCGGGGGTCCGGGGGTCGCCCCCCGGGCAAACACGACGAAGGAGTGGCGGGGAAGAAGCCCAAAGGGCTTCGACCACACCACTCCCAACTCCGAGTGGGCCTAGGAGGACTTGAACCTCCGGCCTCATCCTTATCAGGGATGCGCTCTAACCGACTGAGCTATAGGCCCGGAATGTGCCGCCGCCCTGGCGGCGCAACGAGAGGTTACCCCATCTGGGCTGGCAACCGGAAATCGATTGCCGGGCGGCGGCGGGTGGGGCTACTCGGCCTCCTTGAGGGTGACCTCGACGCCGCCCACGAGGTCGGCGGCGAGGTTGTAGATGACGGAGCCGACCGTGGAGAGGGCGGTGATGAGGAGGACGTTCAGGGCGCCGACGAGGACGGTGTAGCCGAAGACGCGGACGAAGGAGAACCAGCTTCCGGCGTCGACGCCTCCGGTGGTCTCGCCCTGCTCCTTGGTGAGGCTGTTGACGGTGTCGCTGATCGCGTCGAAGACGCCGAGCCCGGACAGGATCACGTACAGGACGATGACGGCGACCAGCAGGACGACGAAGCAGACCAGCGACATGACGAAGCTGAACTTCATCACCGACCAGGGTTCGAGCCTGGCGAGTTGGAGCTGGGCCTTGCGGGCGGGCTTGCCCGGCACGGGCTTGTTGGAGGCGCCGGCGGGGGCCACCGAGGTGGAGGCGGACGGCCGGTCCTTGAGGACGGTGCCGGCGAAGCCGCGGCCGCCCGAGCCGGACGATCCCGACGTGGAGTTGCCGGACGGTCCGCCCGACGAATTGAACGCCGTGCCGGGCTTGTCCGTACGTCCTGTCGAGACCGAACCGGACGGCTCGGCGGGTTTGGCCCAGCCCGCCGGGCCGGCGCCTCCCGCGGAACCGGCCGGAGTGCTCTCCCCGGCGGCCGGCGGTGCGGGCTTGGGAGGCTTGGGCGGCTCGGCGGTGTCCTTCACCGGGGCGATCTCGGGCGCGCCGGCCGCCTTGGCGGGCGCGTCGTCGATCTGGGCGAGGTCGGACCGCGTCTCGTCCGTGCCCTTGCCGGTGGGGTCCGTCGCGCCGGTGTCGATGTCGACGGTCGTCTCGTCGCGCCCGGACTTGGCGGCCGCGGCCGACACCGTCTTGCCCGGCTTCGCACCGGACTTGCCGGTGCGCTTGGCAGGGCCGGACTTGGCGCCGGGTTTCCGGTCGTCGCCCTCGCCGGCGCCGGCGGTGCCGGACCCGTCGTTGTCCTGGCCGGGCTCGGTGCTCACGTGTCCTCCTGGCCTAGCGGCTCGGTGACGATGCAGGATACGTCACTCACCGTCGCCCCCTTCGGCTTCGTCAGAGTCCTCCATGGACTCTACGTTCCTCGCGATGGCCACCACGCTGTCCCCGTCGGCGAGGTTCATCAGGCGGACGCCCATGGTCTGCCTGCCGGACTGCTTGATCTCGGCGGCGGTGGTACGGATGACGCCGCCGTTCGACGTCATCGCGAACACCTCGTCGTCCGGGCCGACCATCAGAGCCCCTACCAACATTCCGCGAGATTCCACGATCTTAGCGGTGAGAACGCCCTTACCCCCACGTCCCTGGAGCGGGTATTGGTCCACCGGAGTGCGCTTGGCGTAGCCGCCACGGGTGGCCACCAGGACGTCCTGCGAGGTGTCCTGCACGACGAGCATGTTGAGGACCTCCTGGTCCTCCTCGAAACGCATGCCGATGACGCCGGAGGTGGCGCGCCCCATGGGCCGCAGCGACTCGTCGTCGGCGCGGAACCGGATCGCCTGGGCGCCGGTGGAGACCATCAGCAGGTTGTCGTCGGACGACACGAGCCGCGCCGCGATCACCTCGTCGTCGTCGACGAGGTTGATGGCGATGATGCCGCCGGTGCGGGGCGAGTCGAAGTCGCGCAGCGCGGTCTTCTTGACGCGGCCCTTCTTCGTGCCTAGCACGAGGTAGGGGGCGACGTCGTAGTCGCGCAGGTCCATCACCTGGGCGATGTGCTCGTCGGGCTGGAAGGCGAGCAGGTTCGCGACGTGCTGGCCCCGCGAGTCGCGGCCGGAGTCGGGCAGCTCGTAGGCCTTGGCCCGGTAGACGCGGCCCTTGTTGGTGAAGAACAGGATCCAGTGGTGCGTCGTGGTGACGAAGAACTGGTCGACGATGTCGTCCTGCTTCAGCTGCGCGCCGCGGACGCCCTTGCCGCCGCGCCGCTGCGCGCGGTAGAGGTCGGTGCGGGTGCGCTTGGCGTAGCCGCCGCGGGTGATGGTGACGACGACGTCCTCTTCGGCGATGAGGTCCTCGTACGACACGTCCCCGTCGAACGGGATGATCTGGGTGCGCCGCTCGTCGCCGAACTTCTCGACGATCGGGGCGAGCTCGTCGGCGACGATCTGGCGCTGCCGCTCGGGGGAGGCGAGGATCTCGTTGTAGTCGGCGATCTCCGCCATGAGCTTGTCGTACTCGTCGGTGATCTGCTGGCGCTCCAGGGCGGCGAGCTTGCGCAGCTGCATGTCCAGGATGGCCTGCGCCTGGATCTCGTCGATCTCCAGCAGGTTCATCAGGCCCTGCTGCGCCTCCGAGGCGGACGGCGAGCGCCGGATCAGGGCGATGACCTCGTCGATGCGGTCGAGGGCCTTGAGCAGGGCGCGCAGGATGTGGGCGCGCTCCTCGGCCTTGCGGAGCAGGAACCGGGTGCGGCGGACGATGACGTCGATCTGGTGCGCGACCCAGTGCCGGACGAATTGGTCGATGCGCAGGGTGCGCGGCACGCCGTCCACCAGCGCGAGCATGTTCGCGCCGAACGTCTCCTGCAGCTGCGTGTGCTTGTACAGGTTGTTCAGGACGACCTTGGCCACGGCGTCCCGCTTGAGGACGATCACCAGGCGCTGCCCGGTCCGGCCGGAGGTCTCGTCGCGGACGTCGGCGATGCCGTCGAGCTTGCCGTCCTTCACCCCGTCGGCGATCTTGAGGGCGAGGTTGTCCGGGTTGACCTGGTAGGGGAGCTCGGTGACGACGAGGCAGGTGCGGCCCTGGATCTCCTCGACCTCGACGACGGCCCGCATGGTGATGGAGCCGCGGCCGGTGCGGTAGGCGTCCTCGATGCCCTTGCGGCCGACGATGAGCCCGGCGGTCGGGAAGTCGGGGCCCTTGACCCGCTCGATCAGCGCCTCGAGCAGCTCCTCGTCGGACGCGCCGTAGTTCTCCAGGTACCAGCGGACGCCGTCGGCGACCTCGCGCAGGTTGTGCGGCGGGATGTTCGTCGCCATCCCGACCGCGATGCCGGCGGACCCGTTGACCAGCAGGTTCGGGTACCGGGACGGCAGGACGTCGGGCTCCTGCGAGCGGCCGTCGTAGTTCGGGGAGAAGTCGACGGTCTCCTTGTCGATGTCGCGCAGGAGCTCCATCGCCAGGGGCGCCATGCGGCACTCGGTGTACCGCATGGCCGCGGCGGGGTCGTTGCCGCGCGAGCCGAAGTTGCCGTTGCCGTCGACCAGCGGGTACCGCATCGACCACGGCTGGGCGAGCCGGACGAGCGCGTCGTAGATGGCCGAGTCGCCGTGCGGGTGGTAGTTCCCCATGACGTCGCCGACGACGCGGGCGCACTTGAAGTAGCCGCGGTCGGGCCGGTAGCCGCCGTCGTACATCGCGTACAGGACGCGGCGGTGGACGGGTTTGAGGCCGTCGCGCACCTCGGGCAGCGCGCGCGCGACGATGACCGACATCGCGTAGTCGAGATAGCTCTTCTGCATCTCGACCTGGATGTCGACCGGTTCGATCCGCTCGCCCGGGTGTCCACCCTCTGTGGTCACGTCCGTCACTCTCAAGACCTCTTCTGCTCGGTGGGAAGGAAGTACGTCCGCCTCTGGGAGTCAGGCCGGGCCGCCGGCCTGGGGGCGTACCTCAGATGTCGAGGAAGCGCACGTCCTTGGCGTTGCGCTGGATGAACTCCCGGCGGGGCTCGACCTCCTCGCCCATGAGCACGCTGAACAGCTCGTCGGCCTGGGCGGCGTCGTCCAGCTGCACCTGCAGGAGGACCCGGTTGTCGGGGTCCATGGTGGTGTCCCACAGCTCGTTGGCGTTCATCTCGCCGAGGCCCTTGAACCGCTGCACCTGGTCGCGCGGGCGGGGGTCGCGCTTGCCCGCGGCGATCCCGGCCTCGATGATCGCGTCGCGCTCGGAGTCGGAGAAGGCGTAGTCGGCCTCGTTGCCCCGCGCGTCCCACTTGATCTTGTAGAGCGGCGGCTGCGACAGGTACACGTGGCCGGCCTCGATCAGCGGCTTCATGAACCGGAACAGCAGCGTCATCAGCAGCGTGTTGATGTGGTGGCCGTCCACGTCGGCGTCCGACATCAGGATGATCTTGTGATAGCGCAGCTTGGAGATGTCGAACTCGTCGTGCACCCCGGTGCCGAGGGCGGTGATGATCGCCTGCACCTCGTTGTTCTTCAGGATCTTGTCGATCCTGGCCTTCTCCACGTTCAGGATCTTGCCGCGGATCGGGAGGATGGCCTGGAAGTGCGGGTTGCGGCCGCCCTTGGCCGAGCCGCCCGCCGAGTCGCCCTCGACGATGTAGAGCTCGGACTTGGCCGGGTCGGTGGACTGGCAGTCCGACAGCTTGCCGGGCAGGGACGTCGACTCCAGCAGGCTCTTGCGCCGGGTCAGGTCGCGCGCCTGCCGCGCCGCGACCCGCGCGCGCGCCGCCTGCGAGGCCTTGTTGATGATCTCCTTGGCCTCGCCCGGGTTCTCCTCGAACCAGTCGCGCAGGTAGACGTTGCAGGCCCGCTGCACGAACGACTTGGCCTCGGTGTTGCCGAGCTTGGTCTTGGTCTGCCCCTCGAACTGGGGGTCGGCCAGCTTGATCGAGATGATCGCGGTGAGGCCCTCGCGGACGTCCTCGCCGGTCAGGTTGTCGTCCTTGTCGCGGAGCAGGCCCTTGTCGCGGGCGTACCGGTTGACGATCGTGGTGAGCGACGCGCGGAAGCCCTCCTCGTGGGTGCCGCCCTCCGCCGTGTTGATCGTGTTGGCGAAGGTGTGCACCGACTCGGAGTAGGACGAGTTCCACTGCATGGCGATCTCGACCGACATGCCGGTGGTGTCGTCGCTGAAGTAGATGACCGACTCGTGCGCGGCGTCCTTGCGCGCGTTGATGTAGCGGACGAAGTCCTCGATGCCGCCCTCGTAGTGGTACCGGACGACGTGCGGCTCGCCGTTGGAGTGGTCGGGGCGCTCGTCCCGCAGCGTGATGGACAGGCCGCGGTTGAGGAACGCCATCTCCTGCATGCGGCGGGAGAGGGTCTCGAAGTTCCACTCGGTGGTCTCGAAGATCTCCGGGTCGGGCCAGAACGTGATGAGGGTCCCGGTCTCGTCGGTCTCCTCGCCCTTCTGGAGCTCCATCTCGGGCCCCTGCCACGTGTAGGACTGGCGCCACACGTGGCCGTCGGTGCGGACCTCCGCCTCCATCCGGGTGGACAGCGCGTTCACCACGGCCGAGCCGACACCGTGCAGGCCGCCCGAGACGGCGTAGGACTTGCCGTCGAACTTGCCGCCCGCGTGCAGCGTGGTCAGCACCAGCTCGATGGCGGGGCGCTTCTCCACAGGGTGCATGCCGACCGGGATGCCGCGGCCGTTGTCGAGGACGCTGACGCCGCCGTCGGCCATGAGCGTGACCACGATGTCGTCGGCATAGCCGGCCAAGGCCTCGTCGACGGCGTTGTCCACGATCTCGTAGACGAGGTGGTGCAGGCCGCGCTCACCGGTCGAGCCGATGTACATGCCCGGGCGCTTGCGAACCGCCTCAAGCCCTTCAAGGACAGTGATCGAACTAGCGTCGTACGCCAAAGGAGATCCTCCTGCCGGGGATGTCTGCCGCTCCGCGCCCGAGGGAGGCGCGGTGTGCCCCGTAACACACACGAGGGCACCCGGTCGTGCTCTGTTCGCGTTGGTCAGAGCCCCGGGCACCCCATGGCGGCGCAGCATCCTGAACCCGCATTCATTCTACCGGGTGACGCGGTGAAAAGTGGCACTCACGAGCGCTGTGTGCGCGTGTGGCGGCCGAGCGGCCCCGGAGACACATCCCCCCATTGGGTCAGGGGGGTTATCTGGCCTACGTGGCGCTCGCCGCTGAACTGAACGTCCTCTCACCGAACAGATGTTCCCACCCGCCACTGACACTCGGTGAGGCCCCGGGTCACGGGCTCAGCGCGCGCGCCACGCGCCCGTCCGGCGCGGCCCGGACGAGGGCCCCACCACCTTGACCCGGCGGACGGTCCCGTGCCCGAGCTCCTCGTTCAGCCGCCGCACGAGCGTGGACGACAGCAGGCGGAGCTGCGTGGCCCAGGTCGTCGAGTCGGCGGCGACGGTGAGCTCGCCGTCCTCGAAGTGGTCCGGCCGGGTGTGCTCGGCCAGTTCGGCGCCGACGATGCCGGCCCAGTTGCCGAACACGCCGCCGACCGCCGCGCGCTGCTCCCAGCCGCGGGTCGCCAGCAGCTCCCGGATCGCCGCCCCGAACAGCTTGGGGTCGCCGCCCCGCCCGGGCTCCCGCACGCGCCCGACCCGGCCGGTGCCCTTGCGCTTGCCCCCCTGCCCGGGGAGGGTGCCGCGCTTGAGGGCGTCCGCCTTCGCCTGGGCCAGCGCCTCGCGGGCCAGCTCGATCCCCGACTTGGCGGGAGGCGTCCCGGCTTCGTCGGACTTGTGCACATCCTGTGGATCACTCACGCGCTCGCCCCCTTGGAGTCACGCACGACCTCGCCGTCGGAGACGGTATACGAGCCGCCCGTCAGTTCGGCGGGGACGTCGGCGGGGACGGCCGCCGTGATCAGGACCTGCTCGGCCGGCGCGACCATCTCGGCCAGCCGGCTGCGCCGCCCGGTGTCCAGCTCGGCGAACACGTCGTCCAGGATGAGGACGGGGTCGTCGCCGTCCGCGCGGAGCAGGTCGAACGCGGCCAGCCGCAGCCCGAGCGCGAACGACCACGACTCGCCGTGGCTGGCGTAGCCGCGCGCCGGGAGCTCCCCCAGGCGCAGGACCAGCTCGTCGCGGTGCGGGCCGACGAGGCTCACGCCGCGCTCCAGCTCCTGTTTGCGCGACTCGGCCACCGCCTTGAGGATCTGCTCGGCCAGTTGTCCACGGTCTGTGGACAACTCCGCGTCTCCCAGGGAGCTCCTGTAGATCAGATCGGCCGCGCCGCTGTGCGGAGCGAGCGCCGCATAGGCCCGCGCCGCGAGCGGGCGCAGCGCCTCGACGAGGTCAAGCCTCCCCGCCAGGAGCTCCGCCCCCGTGCGTGCCAGGTGCGAATCCCACACGTCCAGGGTGGCGAGCACCTCCGGACCGGGGGAGCGCCTATGCGCGGCCGCCGATTTCAACAGGGCGTTGCGCTGCTTGAGGACGCGGTCATAGTCGGACCGCACGCCCGCGAACCGCGGGGCCCGCGCGGTCAGCAACTCGTCCATGAACCGGCGCCGCTCCCCCGGGTCGCCTTTCACGAGCGAGAGGTCCTCCGGGGCGAACAGCACCGTCCGCAGCATCCCCAGGATCTCGCGCGGCCTGGGGACGGGGGACCGGTTGAGCCGCGCCCGGTTCGCCTTGCCCGGGTTGATCTCCAGCTCGATCAGCGCCTTGCGGTCGTCCTTCACCACCCCGGCCCGGACGATGGCCCGCGGCGCCCCGTGCCGGACGAGCGGCGCGTCCGTCGCGGCCCTGTGGCTGCCGTGCGAGGCGACGTACCCGATGGCCTCGACCAGGTTCGTCTTGCCCTGCCCGTTAGGCCCCACGAACGCGGTGACTCCCGGCTCCAACGCGACCTCGGCGGCCGGATACGAGCGGAAGTCCTGCAACGAAAGGTGGGCGACGTGCACAACACACGAGCGTAGAGCCTCCCCCACACCCCCGGCGCGCCTCCCCGCCTCCAGCTTTGTGCACACGGCCCCCAGCCTGTGCACACCCCGCCCGCCCAGGGGGGCCGACCCCACTCCCAGCCTGGAACACACCGCCGAGAGCCGGGGCCGGAACCCACAACTGTGGATAACTGGGGGTCAGACCGAAGGGGGGTTGACGTCGGCGCCGGGGGAGTCGGCGCCCTTGGCCGTTTCGACGGCGTGGCCGCCGAACTGGTTGCGGAGGGCGGCGACGACGCGCATCGCGGGGGAGTCGTCCTGGCGGGAGGCGAAGCGGGTGAACAGGGACGCCGTGATCGCGGGCAGCGGGACGGCGTGGTCGACGGCGGCCTGGACGGTCCAGCGGCCCTCGCCGGAGTCGTTGGCGTAGCCGCGCAGGTCGTCCAGCTCGGGGTCGTCGGCGAGCGCGCGGTTCAGCAGGTCGAGCAGCCAGGAGCGGATGACCGTGCCCTCCTGCCAGCTCAGGAACGTCTCCGGGACGTTGGTGACGATGTCGCTGGCCTCGATCAGCTCGTAGCCCTCACCGAAGGCCTGCATCATCGCGTACTCGATGCCGTTGTGGACCATCTTCACGAAGTGGCCGGCGCCGATCTTGCCGGAGTGGACGAAGCCGAACTCGCCCTCCGGCTTGAGCGTCTCGAAGATCGGCATCAGCCGCTTCACGTGCTCCTCGTCGCCGCCGACCATGAGCGCGTAGCCGTTCTCCAGGCCCCACACGCCGCCGCTCACACCGCAGTCGACGAACCCGATGCCCTTGGCGGCCAGCTCCTCGCCGTGCTTCCGGTCGTCCACATAGTGTGAATTCCCGCCGTCCACGACGAGGTCGCCCTGCTCCAGGACCTCCCCCAGCTTGTGGACGGTCTCCGCCGTCGGCTTGCCCGCGGGCACCATCACCCACACGGCGCGCGGCGGGGACAGGCGCTCGACCAGTTCCTCGACCGAGCCGACGTCGCTGACCTCCGGGTCGCGGTCGTAGCCGACGACGGTGTGGCCGCCGCGGCGCAGCCGCTCGGCCATGTTGCCGCCCATCTTGCCCAGGCCGATGATCCCAAGCTCCATGAAACGCTCACTCTCCCCTGTGCGTGCCTGCTCTGCCTTCCCGCGGGGGCGCGGCTCCCCCGCGGGACATCCCGGATGCCATGCCCCGGAGCGGAGGTCTTATCCAGACAAACGGACCGGCATGATCAGGTAACGGTAGTTCGGGTTCTCCCCGTCCTGCGGCGGCTTCCCGGTGAGGACGGCCGGCTTGGTCGGGGTGGTGAAGGACAGCCTGGCCACGTCCGAGCCGATCGCGGAGAGCCCGTCGAGGAGGAACGCGGGGTTGAAGGCGATGTCGATGTCCTCGCCCTCCAGGGACGCCTCCAGGGCCTCCACGGCCTGAGCCTCGTCCCCGGTCCCGGCCTCCAGGACGACCTCGCCCTGGCTGAACGAGAGCCGGACGGGGGTGTTGCGCTCCGCCACCAGGGAGACGCGCTTGACGGCCTCGATGAACGAGGCGGTCTGGACCTCGGCGAGGCCCGCGTACTCGCTCGGCAGCAGCGAGCGGTACTTGACGAAGTCGCCGTCCAGCAGCCGGGACGTGGTGCGGCGGCCGCCGCCCTCGAAACCGATCATGCCTTCGCCGGTGCCGCCGGTCCCGCCGAGCGCGATCGACACCTCCGCGCCCGCCGTCAGCGACTTGGCGGTGTCGGCCAGCGTGCGGGCCGGGACGAGCGCGACGGCGGAGAAGTCGGGGCGCTCGGGCTTCCAGTGCAGCTCGCGGACGGCGAGCCGGTAGCGGTCCGTGGACGCCAGCGTGACGGTCTCACCCTCGATCTCCACCCGGACGCCGGTCAGCATGGGGATCGTGTCGTCCTTGCCCGCGGCGATCGCGACCTGGGAGACGGCGGCGGCGAACTCGTCGCTGCCCACCGATCCCGCGGCGGGCGGCATCTCCGGCAGCGTCGGGTAGTCCTCCACAGGCATGGTGAGGAGTGTGAACTTCGCGCTGCCGCAGCGGAGCATCACCTTCGCGCCGTCCGTCGTCACCTCCACAGGGTGGGGAGGAAGGCTGCGCGAGATCTCGGCGAGGAGCCGCCCGGACACCAGCGCCGTCCCGGCCTCCTCGACGTCGATGTCCGTGGACACCTGCGCCGAGACCTCGTAGTCGAACGCGGACAGCTTCAGGCGGTCGCCGTTGTCCTCACCCCCGGCCACGATGTGCATGCCCGCGAGGACCGGCACCGGGGGACGGACGGGGAGCGTGCGCGCGGTCCAGGCGACGGCGTCGGCCAGGGCGTCTCTGTCGATGCGGAACTTCAAAGGGACCCGCCTCCTGCAGGTGTCGGACAAGGGTGAGCTGATCTCGTCCGGGCCGGGGCGCTCGCAGCGCGTTGTCCCCAGGCCCTGACTTGAGATGGATCTTTTCTTGGATAGAGAAGTAGAGCAGTACCAGTAATAGGGGCCGTGGATAGTGTGGACAACAGCCGTCCTCGCAGGTGAGAGCGCGTTTCTCTGTCCACCGGCGCTGTGCACGGGGCGTGGACGGCGCGACGGCGCCTGGGGACGGCGATTTCGTCCCCACACGTCGTCCTCATGTCATCCCCCGGTTATCCACGAGTTCTCCACGGGTCATCCGCGGGTTCGCCGCCCGTTCGCCTGAACTGGGGACGACGGGACGACCGGCCGCCGGCTCGGTCCCCAAGCCGTCCCCAGCCCGTCCACCGGTTTTCCCCAGAAGGCCGGGCGGCGGTGCACAGCCGGTCCACACCCGTCCACTGTTCATCCTCAGCTTCTCCAACGGTTGCCCACAGGGTTATCCGCGAAAATCCCCAGAGTTTTCCACAAGTTGTGAGGAGCGCGGCCGATTCTCGGAGGACGCGCGCCTTTTGTCGGTTCTTTGCCTTGAACAGGGTGTGGACGGCGCGGCGGGGACCCGTCCACAGGCGTCGCGCCGGTCTGTCCACAGTGTGTACGAAGGAGGGGGCTCAGCGCTTGCGGGCCTGGTGCTTGATGCGGCCCGTCAGCTCGGTGACCTGGTTGTAGATCGCCCGGCGCTCGGCCATCAGCGAGCGGATCTTGCGTTCGGCGTGCATGACCGTGGTGTGGTCGCGCCCCCCGAACTGCTGGCCGATCTTGGGAAGGGACAGGTCCGTCAGCTCCCGGCACAGGTACATCGCGATCTGCCGGGCGGTGACGAGCATCCGCGAGCGGGAGGGGCCGCACAGGTCCTCGATCGTCGTCCCGAAGTACTCGACCGTCTGCGCCATGATCATCGCGGCGGTGATCTCGGGGCCGGAGTCGTTCGGGATGAGGTCCTTCAGCACGATCTCGGCGAGCTTCATGTCGACCGACTGCCGGTTCAGGCTCGCGAACGCCGTGACCCGGATCAGCGCGCCCTCCAGTTCGCGGATGTTCGTCGCGATCTGCGAGGCGATGAACTCCAGCACGTCGGGCGGCGCGGCGAGGCCCTCCTGGCGCGCCTTCTTCTGCAGGATCGCGATCCGGGTCTCCAGCTCGGGCGGCTGGACGTCGGTCGTCAGGCCCCACTCGAACCGGTTGCGGAGCCGGTCCTCCAGCGTGACGAGCTCCTTGGGCGGCCGGTCGCTGGAGATCACGATCTGCTTGCTCGCGTTGTGCAGTGTGTTGAACGTGTGGAAGAACTCCTCCTGCGTCTGCTCCTTGCCCTCAAGGAACTGGATGTCGTCGACGAGGAGGATGTCCACATCCCGGTAGCGGCGGCGGAACCCGTCGGCCTTGCCGTCGCGGATCGAGTTGATGAAGTCGTTCGTGAACTCCTCGGAGCTCACGTAGCGGACGCGCGCCCCGTTGAAGAGGCTCTGCGCGTAGTGGCCGATGGCGTGCAGCAGGTGCGTCTTGCCCAGGCCCGAGTCGCCGTAGACGAACAGCGGGTTGTACGCCTTGGCCGGCTGCTCCGCGACAGCGACCGCGGCGGCGTGCGCGAACCTGTTCGACGAGCCGATGACGAACGTCTCGAACGTGTATTTCGGGTTCAGCCGCGCATGCTCGGACGCACCGGACTGCTGTGCCGGTGCGGGCGCGCGTGGGTCGGACGTAGGACCGCGGGGATCCGAGCCAGGGACCCTGGAGTCGGAGCCCTCCTCGTCCCTGAAGACGCCTTCATTCCGGTAGGGCTGCTCGCCTCCACCGCCCGTGTAGGACTGCTCGCTCCCGGGATAGGGCTGCTCGCCGCTCTGGAAGGTGTCGTCCGAGTGCCCGAGCGGAGCCTCGTTCCCAGGGCGCTGGGGTTCGCGGCCCTGCTGCTCTGGACGACCTCCGGGACGCAGGGGGCCGAGCGTGCGGTCGTTCAGGTGGGAGTGCGGCGGCCGCCCTGGAGGCTCGCCGCCGAAGCCTTCCTGCCCCCCGTAGCTCGGGTAGCCGCGCCCTTCGTACGGCGCCGGGCCGCGGCCGCCGGGGCCCGCCCCGTAGGCGGGCGGGCGGGGCGCCGGGGGATACGTTCCACGGTCGTCGTCCTGAGCCTGTGGATAACCTCCGGGCGAACCGGGGTTGTGGGTAACTCCCGACTGCGGCCGGTATCCCTGATCTCCGTACGGCTGCTCCGGATAAGGGCGGTCGGGCCGTTCCGGGTAGGACGACTGGTCTCCGTACGACTGGTCTCCGTACGGCTGCTCGCCGTAGGGCTGATCGGTATAGGGACGGTCCCGGTCGCGGTCGCGCTCGTCGTGCCCCCGCTCCCCGTAGGGCTCCCCATAAGAAGGTGTGGAGTCGTGCATGCCGAGCCCTGCGCCCGGCCCCGGAAGCGGCGCGGAAAGGGGCTCGCCCGCACCGGGACGGGCACCGCCCGGCGGCTCCGGCTGGACGGTCACCGCGACGCGGATCTCCCTGCCCAGCTCGTGGGAAAGGGCCTGCGTGATGAGGTTGCGGAGGCGTGTCTCCAGGGCGTCCTTGGCGAACTCGTTGGGCGCGGCGAGCAGCGCCGTACCCTCCACGAGCGCAAGCGGGCGGACCATGGGCAGCCATGCGCGGTAGCTCGGCGACAGATCGCTCTCGGAGAGCGCGGTGAGGGTGCGGGCCCAGACCGATCCGAGATCCTGACCGTCCATGCGCAAGGTCCCCTCCCCACAACTCCGCCGAACGGAGTACCTGACTGCTCGGCTGTCCCGCGGGATGCCGCACGCCTCGCAGGGCACTGCCGCGACGCGGGAGACTTACTCTCTCACGAGTTGTCCACAGAGTTGTCCACATGCTGTGCATAGGCATGGAGGACCCTGTGTAAAACCCGTGAGGCGGGTTCAGGGGTACGCGGTCGACAAGGGACCGGCCTCGGTGAGGGCCGGTAAGGGGTGGTTCTCGAACGGGGGGCTTGGGGCTGATCGCCGACATCGGATTCGTCGAAGAAGTGTCGGCTCGCCGGGACGACCTTAACCCCTGCCGGGCACGGCCGCAACACGGTCACCACCGATCCCGCCCGTCCTGCGGCGCCGGCTCCGCGGCGTCCACCGGCGGCGGCCTCCGTTTGACCGGCCCCCCGGATACCCCGTAACGTTCTGAGGTCGAGTCGCATCGACGGAGATGCCGCGTGCCCGCCGGCAGCCCCTCAGGAACGCTCGGGTGGGCCCCCGCTGCGGGGGACCGTACGCGGCCCTCGATGCGAGCCTTCGAAGCTTCAAGTCCTCAAGACGAACCGACCGCAGCACTGGAGCCTCAAAGTGAGCAAGCGTACCTTCCAGCCGAACAACCGTCGCCGCCACAAGAAGCACGGCTTCCGGCTGCGCATGCGCACGCGCGCCGGCCGCGCGATCCTGTCGAGCCGGCGTGGCAAGGGCCGCGCCCGCATCGCGGTCTGAGCCACCCCTCACAGTGCTGCCGTCCGGAAACCGGATGCGGCGGCGGGACGACTTCTCGTTGGCCGTCCGGCGCGGTCGCCGCGCCGGACGGCCAACTGTCGTGGTTCACCTGCTACGCCCGGACGAGGCCACGCACGCGGCGGCGCAGCCGCTGGTCGGGTTCATCGTGGCCCGCACCGTCGGCAACGCCGTCGTCCGCAACGCGACGCGGCGCCGGCTCCGCCACCTGATGCGCCCGCACCTCGACCGCCTCCCAGCGGGTAGCCTGCTCGTAGTGCGCGCCAACCCCCGCGCGGGAGCGGCGCGACCAGACGAACTGGCCGCGGATCTGGAGTCGGCGCTCGACCGGCTGCTGCGGCCCGCGTCCAAGGGGCGAAGATGAGAAGTCCGCAGGGGACGGCAGTCCCCGCGCAGCATCCGACGGGCCACCCGGGTCCCGTCGCGGCCGTGCTGATCCTTCTCGTCCGCGCCTACCGCCGCTTCTTGAGTCCCCTGCTCGGGCAGCAGTGTCGCTTCCACCCCAGCTGCAGCGCATACGGCCTGGAGGCCCTCCAGGTGCACGGGGCGTTGCGCGGCACGTGGCTGACGGCCCGCCGGATCGCGCGGTGCCATCCGTTCCACCCAGGCGGTTACGACCCGGTACCGCCGAAGAAGACGCCCGGAGAGCGCGCGGCGGCTTCCTCGAACTCCGGCCGCGAGGAGAGCGGCCCCGCCCTAGCAGAGCACAAGGAGCTGCCCGGTGCTTGATTGGTTGTACGAGATCGTCTCTCAGCTCATCGTGTGGATCCACACGGGGCTCAGTACGGTCGTCCCCAAGGACAGCGGATGGGCGTGGGGCGGTTCGATCATCCTCCTCACCGTCCTCCTGCGGCTGCTCCTCGTCCCCCTCTTCGTGAAGCAGATCCACGCTTCGCGCAAGATGCAAGAGCTGAACCCGAAGGTTCAGGCGCTGCGCAAGAAGTACAAGAACGACAAGCAGCGCCTCAACCAGGAGGTCATGAAGCTCTACCAGGAGAACGGCGCCAACCCGCTGTCGGGTTGCCTGCCGCTCCTGGTGCAGATGCCCATCTTCATCGGGCTGTTCCAGACGCTGAAGCGGATCTCGGACGCCAAGCCGGGGCAGAGCGTCTTCGCCGTCTCGTCCGACCTGGTGGCGAGCGCGCAGAACGCGAACATCTTCGGCGCCCACATCCCGGACACGTTCCTGAACGCCTGGGGCACCGACCCCAAGAGCTGGACGGCGATCGTCGTCACCGGCATCGCCGTGGTGATCAGCTCTGTCACGACCTTCTTCACCGTCCGGGCCAGCATGAAGCGGCAGCCGGTCGCGGACGAGGCCAACCCGATGATGCAGGCGCAGAAGATGATGGTCTTCCTGGCGCCGCTGTTCGGCCTCTTCGGCCTCGGCTTCCCACTGGGCGTCCTCATGTACTGGGTGACGTCCAACAGCTGGACCCTGGCCCAGCAGCACTACATCTACAAGCGGTACCCACCGCCCGGGACGGACGCCGCGGCCGCGGCGGCCACGGCGGGGACGAAGACCGGCCCCAAGGCCGCCGGTTCGAAGCCCTCCGGCTCCAAGACGGGCGCGTCCAAGAACGGCCAGGCCCCGGCGTCCGGCATCAAGGCGAAACTGAAGAAGGAGCCGGAGCCGGCCCCCGAGCCCGAGGACAAGCCGAAGGTCGTGCGCAACCAGCCGACCCGCAAGTCGCGCAGCAAGCGCAGCGGCACCCAGAAGCGCTAGTTTGGACCCCGAGCACGTGCCGGAGAAGGAGACCGCGTTGAGCCAGACCGACACCACCGAGGTCGACGTCCAGGCGCTCGAGCAGGAAGGCGAGATCGCCGCCGACTACATCGAGGGCCTGCTGGACATCGGTGACTACGACGGCGACATCGACATGGACGTCGAGGGCGAGCGCGCCATCGTCGCCGTCGTCGGCGGTTCCCTGGACGAGCTGGTCGGCAAGCGCGGCGAGGTGCTGGAGGCGCTCCAGGAGCTCACCCGGCTCGCCGTCCACCGCCAGACCGGCAACCGCACCCGCCTCATGCTGGACATCGGCGGGTACCGCGAGCGGCGCCGCGCCGAGCTCACCAAGCTCGGAACGGACGTCGCGGACGAGGTCAAGCAGTCCGGCGAGCCGAAGCCGCTCGCCCCGATGACCCCGTTCGAGCGCAAGATCGTCCACGACGCGGTCGCCGCGGCGGGCCTGCGCAGCGAGTCCGAGGGCGAGGAGCCCGACCGCTACGTGGTCGTCTTCCCCGCCTGACCACCCGGGCATCACACGGCCCCGACCGGATCTCCGGTCGGGGCCGTCGCCTTTCCGGACGTCGACCGGCTGAGAACCGGCGTCCGACTGGGAGCCGGTGCTGGGCGGAGAGGACGCTCGGAGCGGAGGCGGTAGAGAGCCGATCCCGATGGGGGTGCGATGTCCGCGATCCGTCGTTCCGGGCGTTCCGCGTCACCGCTCGGCAGGGTCGCGCGGGATGGGCGGCGTTTCAGGGCATGAGAGGGCCCCGCGCCCTGGCCGACGCGGGGCCCTGGGGAGCTCGGTGTGCACCGCCGCCCTGGCACACCGAGCAGGCTCTCGGTACTACCGCCTGACGGTCCGGCGCCACCGTCGGCGCTGGACGTCGCCGCCGCCGACCGAGGTGGTGTTCTGGATCGCCGGGTCGTTCTGGACCGCGGGGTCCTGGGCGTACGAGGGGTCCTGCGGATGGCCGCTGTGCGTGACCCCGGTGTCGGCGGGGTGCTCCACGACGCGGTCGACACGCTCGGCCGGGCGGCCGCCGGGCGGCGGCGGGTCCTCGATGATGTGCTCCTCGCGGACCACCGTGCCGGGCTCGTCCCCGTACGCGGGATCTGCCCCGGCCACACGTCCGGCCGCGCGGCGCGGCCGGGTGTACTTGAGCGTGAATCCCATGCTGATCAGTCCGACCAGGATCAGGATCCATCCGACCATGTGGATGTCGAGGCCGCTGAGGTCAACGCGGATGGCGAACGCCAGAATCGCCCCAAGGGCGATGAATGCGAGACTGACTCCGATTCCCATGTGTCGGAGCTCCTTCCGGGGGACGGACGGGCGACACCGCAGGCTCTACCCCACGCCCGGCGAATATGCGGGCGGGTCATGTGGTTCTTGCCATAACGCAAGGGTCCTCCCACTACAGCGCCCTGTTCACCACGGGAACGTTTCGCGTGTACGGCGGCACCGGGTTTTGTGGAACGATTCGTCTGGTGGGGATTGCACGTGAGGTATTCGGTGACGCGCTGCCGGTCGCGGAGCGCTACGCGGCGTTCCTCGCGAAGGCCGGGGTCGAACGCGGGCTCATCGGTCCGCGCGAGGCCGACCGGCTCTGGGAACGGCATCTGATCAACTGCGCGGTGGTCTCGGCGGCGATACCGGAGAACGCCGAGGTCGTCGACATCGGTTCGGGCGCGGGGCTGCCGGGCATCGTCCTGGCCATCGTCCGGCCCGATCTGCGGATCACGCTGCTGGAACCGCTGCTGCGGCGCACGACGTTCCTGAACGAGTGCGTCGAGCTGCTCGACCTGCGTAACGTCGAGGTCCGGCGGGCCCGGGCCGAGGACGTGACTGACGAGTTCGCGGTGGACGTCGCCACGGCACGCGCCGTGGCGCCCCTCGAACGCCTGGCCCGGTGGGCGCTTCCGCTGCTGCGCCCGGGCGGCGAGCTCCTCGCGCTCAAGGGCGAGCGGGCCGCGGCCGAGTTGGAGGAGGCGGAGCCGGTGCTGAAGCGGTTCGGGGTGCGCTCGACGGAACTGCTGCAAGTCGGGCGCGGTATGGTCGATCCGCCGACAACACTCGTCCGTGTGGTCGCCGGCCGAGAAGAGGTTGTCGGGCGACGGCAGCGCGCCCCCCGGCGCGCCAAAGGGTCGAGGAAGAGGTCTTCATGAGCACGGGACCAGGACTGGGCAGGCCTGACCGCGCCGACGAATCCCCCGACGAACAGCCGTCCGGCCCGGGCGCGCCCGGCGCGGACGAGGGCGCCCAGGCGCCCGCCGCCGGTGGGACGCGGCAGGACCCGGGATCGTCGCCGGGCACCGCGCCCTCAGGGCACGCGATGTGGGGTAACACGACGTCCGGGACCGCGGAGAACGTCGGCTACGTGCCGACGAACGCCGGCGCGCAGGCGCCGAGCCCGCGCGGCGGACCAACTCAGGGGGAGTCAGAACTCGTGCGAGAGGCGCTGCGGGACGCCAAGGTTTCACGTGAAACAGCCGGCACCGCGCTCAAGACGATGGCGAGCCGCAGGGAGCGGGAGTGGCCGCGGCCGGACAAGTGCCGGGTCATCACCATCGCCAACCAGAAGGGAGGCGTCGGCAAGACCACCAGCTCGGTGAACATCGCCGCCTCTCTCGCGATGCACGGCGCCCAGGTGCTGGTGGTCGACCTCGACCCGCAGGGCAACGCGTCCACCGCCCTCGGCGTCGAGCACCATGCCGAGGTCCCGTCGATCTACGACGTGCTGATCGAGGACATGGCGCTGGCCGACATCATCGTCCCGGCGCCGGAGATCCCCAACCTCTACTGCGCGCCCGCGACCCTCAACCTCGCGGGCGCGGAGATCGAGCTGGTCTCCAAGGTGGCCCGCGAGTCGCGCCTGCGGCGCGCGCTGGACTCCTACGACATCGAGAAGTTCGACTACGTGCTGATCGACTGCCCGCCGTCGCTCGGCCTGCTCACGGTGAACGCCCTCGTCGGCGGGGACGAGCTGCTCATCCCGATCCAGTGCGAGTACTACGCGCTGGAGGGCCTCGGCCAGCTCATCCGGACCGTCGACCTCGTGAAGGCGCACCTCAACCCCAAACTGCGGGTGTCCACCATCCTGCTGACGATGTACGACGCCCGGACCCGCCTCGCCGCGCAGGTCGCCGAAGACGTCCGGAGCCACTTCGGCGACGTCGTCCTCAACACGGTGATCCCCCGCAGTGTCCGGGTGTCCGAGGCGCCCAGCTACGGGCAGTCCGTCATGACCTACGACCCCGGATCGAGCGGCGCCCTCGCCTACAGCGAGGCCGCCTCGGAAATGGCCCACGGAGGAGCCGTCCAGTGAGCCAGCAGCGACGCGGTCTGGGCCGGGGCCTCGGTGCCCTCATTCCCACCGCCCCGCCCATGCCGACGTCGGCCGAGCCGAACGGCGCGAGCGAGCCGGGATACCCCGGCGGCTCCGTCTCGGACGGAACGGCCGCTCCCGCACCGGCCCTCGAACCGGTCGCCGGAGCCCATTTCGCGGAACTGCCCGTCCGTTCCATCACGGTCAACCCGCGCCAGCCCCGCGAGCACTTCGACGAGCAGGCCCTGGAGGAGCTCGCGGAGTCGATCGGCATCGTCGGGCTGCTCCAGCCGATCGTCGTGCGCAGGTCCCCCTCGGAGGAGTACGACTACGAGCTCATCATGGGCGAGCGCCGCTGGCGCGCGTCCCAGATGGCCGGGCTGGACGTCATCCCGGCGATCGTCCGCGACACCGGCGACAACGACCTGCTCCGTGACGCGCTCATGGAGAACCTCCACCGGCAGCAGCTCAACCCGTTGGAGGAGGCGGCCGCGTACCAGCAGCTGCTCCAGGACTTCGGCGCCACCCACGAGCAGCTCGCCACCCGGATCGGCCGGTCGCGTCCGCACATCACCAACACGCTCCGCCTGCTGAACCTGCCGCCGGCCGTTCAGCGCCGGGTGGCCGCCGGAGTGCTGTCCGCCGGTCACGCCCGCGCGCTGCTCTCCCTCGACAGCGTGGAGGCCCAGGAGCATCTGGCACAGCGGATCGTCCAGGAGGGCCTCTCGGTCCGCGCGCTGGAAGAGATGATCGCGCTCCGCGAGGTGGAGGACGAGCCGAAGGCACCGCGACCGGGCCGCCGCAAGAAGCCGGTGGCGCCCGGCCTCAAGGAGCTGGCCGACCGCCTCTCCGACCGGTACGAGACCAAGGTCCGCGTCGACATGGGCCGCAACAAGGGCAAGATCGTCGTCGAGTTCGCCACACTGGAGGACCTCGACCGCATCATCAAGTCCATGGCCCCTGAGGACGGAGGAGTCGGCGACTCCTAAAGCCGCCCCACACCGCTGCGCGCCCCGGATCCCACGGCTCCGGGGCGCTTCGCTTTCCCGCCTGCTCCCCCGATGTTTCCCGTGAAACATCCCTGCCCCCGTGGAGCGGGCTCGCGGCGTCGTGCAACGGCGCCCCTCGTCTACTGGGGGACGCCAGGAGCCCGACACGAACCGCGCAGCATGACCACGGGGACCGGGCGGAGGTTCACGGTAGGAGGACCAGCCGTCCGGTCACCTCGCCGCGGCCGATGCGCTCGTGCGCGCTCCGCGCGTCCTTCAACGGGAGTCGATCGGCCACGTTCGGCGCGATCCGGCCTTCGGTCAGCAGATCGAAGAGCCGGGCCAGGTCGTCCCGATACCAGTCGGGGTGGAGGTCTCGGAGTTCGGCGATCCTGTAGAAGCCGACCCGCCGGCCACGGGGAAGCGCGGAGCCGAGCAGCACCGCGGTCCCTGCCGTATAGAAGCCGAGGGTCCGGGGCAGGTTCCGGCGTCCCGCCCGCAAGGTGGCGTAGTGCCCGAACATGATCAGGCGCCCGTCCGGACGGAGCGCCCGGTACGAGCGCAGGGCGACCGCACCACCGATTCCGTCCAGCACCACGTCCACGCCGTCGCCGGTCTCCCTGCGAACGCGCCCCACGACATCTTCGGAGACATGGTCGATCGGCGTCGCGCCCAGCTTCGTGACGAGATCGGCCTGCTCGGCGGTGGCCGTTCCGTACATCTCCAGCCCGGCCAGCCGGCCCAGTTGGAGCACGGCGCTTCCCACTGCTCCTGCCGCCCCATGCACGAGTACCCGCTCCCCCTGCTGCACGTGGGCCGCCCGATGGAGCAGTTGGTAGGCGGTGACGTAGGTCAGCGGAAGGCACACGGCCCCGGCGGCGTCCACGCCGTCCGGCACTGGCAGGAGGCGGGTGGCCGGAACGCACAGGTATTGGGCGTATCCGCCGTACTCCACGAGCGCGCTGACACGGTCGCCCGGCGCCGCTCCGGTGGTCCCGGGACCGACCGCGTCCACGACCCCGACGAGGTCGTATCCCGGGGTGAAGGGGGGCCGGGGGCCGCCGGGGTAGACGCCCTCTCGGATGAGGACATCGGTGAAACTCACGCCCGCCGCGGAGATCTTCACCCGTGCCTCGCCCGGGCCCGGCTCCGGAATGGGCTCCTCGACGAGCCGCAGGACTTCCGGCCCGCCATACCGGGACACCAGGACGCGATGCTGAGGAGGTGCGTCCGCCGACGGCTCCGGACGCGGCGTGATCCGGACTACCGGAGTGTCCCGATCGACCGCCCTTGCGGCTTTGGGAAACCGGGCGAGATACGCCTCCTTGGCGGCCTCCGCCTCCGCTCCCTCCAGCACTTCGGCCGTCCCGTCCAACCAGCGACCGGCGACGAGCACGCGAACAGGAGCCGGGCGGCGTACGTTGCGCCACCATGTCTTGCGGGTGTGCTGCCCGACGAGCACGTAGATCCTGTCTCCCGCTCGCGCGTACATGACCGGGAACCTGTATACGCGGCCTGTCCTGCGACCGGTGACCGTGATCAGGGCGACGCGGCCGCTCACCATGCGGTGCAGCGGCGAACGCAGTAGCCATCCCATGACGGGATTGACCACACGGTTTCGGACGAACATGGAATCCCCCTCCTGCCACCTCGCCCGTCCGGGTCGGCGAGCCTTGCCCCATGGTCGTTCGGCGAAGAGACGCGGACGTAGAGGCGAAAGCCCCGACCTCCGAGACGGGCTCCTTGGCGACGCGCGGAGTGGCGTGCGAACTCCCCAGCAGCCGTCCTTCGGCGACTACTTCCGAGCGGCAACTCTGTCCGAGGACGTCACGACGCGCGAACAGGTCCTCTCGGCGTACTCACGACCTTCCTCGAGCCGAGGCCGAAGTAGCGGAGCTTCCAGTTGGTGGCAGTCGGTTGGGTGTCCCCGCCTGATCGACCTTCCCTGCCCTCGGCGGAGCTGCACAGCTCCGTCGTCTCGCTACCCTCAGGCGGACGGGTGATGGTGCTCGTTTCACGTGAAACAAGCGCGGGCTCACCGGGAGGCGGCCACCACGAGCCAGTCGGCCGTCGCCTGGGCCGGGTAACACTCGCGGCAAGGGAACCGCTCTGGTCCATCTCCAAGGAGCCAACCCGTCGTCAAGTTCGGCGTTCGCCTTGAGACGGGGCTCCCACCGTGGGAGGAGAGAGATTGCGGGGACGGGCCCCCACCTCGCCGCCCAACCTCCCGGAGCAAGGCAGCTTCAAGGGCCCCAGAGGACCGGCGAGGGCATCCCCCGGGCGGCATCACGTCTCGGCATGGGCTGAGAACGGACGGCGGCCAGCGAGGCGCTGGGCCCCCTGCAGCCTGGATCGGCATGCCAGCGCGGGTCGCGTCCCGGTACGGGTCGCGCTCCGGCATGACCCGGGCCCTCGCTCCGATAAGGGCCGCGCTCCGATACGGCTCGCGCTCTGGTACGGCTCGCGCTCCGGTACGGCTCGCGCTCCGATACGGCGCGCGCTCCGATACGGGTCGTCCTGCGGTACGGGTCGTCCTGCGGTACGGCGCGTGCTCTGGCGCGGGTGGCGTTGCGGTGGACGGTGGTCGACGGCGCCTGGTGGGGCGTGCCTCTGGAGGTTGGCGTCGGGGCGGGGGTGTTTCACGTGAAACGGCCGGAGGGCGCGTCAGGGTCGGGTTGGAGGCGGCGGGGCGTCGTTAGCGGACGTTGGCCTGGAGGAGGGACTCGCAGACTTCGCCCATGTCCAGGTCGGCCACGCTGATGGCTCGGGGGAGGAGGCTTGTCTCGGTCATGCCGGGGGCGACGTTGACCTCCAGGAAGTGGACCTCGCCGTCGGCGGAGACGATGAGGTCGGTTCGGGAGAGGTCACGGAGGCCCAGGGCGCGGTGGGCGGTCACGGCGGCGGCGGTGGCGCGGGCGGTCGCGTCCGGCGTGAGGCGGGCCGGCGTGACGAACTCGGTGTCGCCGGCGTCGTAGCGGGCCGTGTAGTCGTAGCGGCCGCCAGGGGCGACTATCTCGACGGCGGGGAGGGCGGTCGGGACGCCGTCGCGCTCGATGACGCTGACCGCGACCTCGGTGCCCTCGATGTAGCGCTCGACGAGGGCGGCGTCGCCGTAGGCGAAGCAGCCGACCATGGCGGCGGACAACTCGGACGCCTCGTGGACGACGGAGGCGCCGAGGGCCGAGCCGCCGCGGGTCGGCTTCACGAACAGGGGGAGGCCGAGGCTGCGGACGATCTGGTCCAGGACCGACGCCGCGCCGAGGTCGTGGAAGATCTCCTTCGGCAGCGCGACGGACTCGGGCGTCCGGAGGCCCGCGTGCCGCACGACGGACTTGGCGGTCGGCTTGTCCCATGCGACGCGACATGCGTCCGGGCGGGCGCCGACGTAGGGGACGTCCAGGAGTCCGAGGACGTCGCGGATCGAGCCGTCCTCCCCCGCCGCGCCGTGCAGGACGGGGAAGACGACGTCCGGCGGGTCGTCGGTCAGGGAGTCCAGGAGTGTCGCGTCGGCGTCGCGGAGTTCGACCGGGATGTCGCGTGCGCGCAGCGCGTCGGCGACGCGGCGGCCGGAGCGGAGCGAGACCTCCCGCTCGTAGGAGAGCCCTCCGGCGAGGACGACGACATGCCCGAGTTCCAAGATGCCCCTCGTTTCACGTGAAACAGTCAGACGACGTCCGGGCCCGGCGTCTGGACGCCGGTGGACGAGCCGCCGGTGGTTCCTCCGAAGGTCTCCCGGAGGCGGATCTCCTGCTCCACCACCCCGGCCAGCCGGCGGACGCCCTCGCGGATCCGGTGCGGCTCGGGGAAGCAGTACGACAGGCGCATGTGCCGGTGGCCGGTGCCGTCCGCGTAGAAGCCGGTGCCGGGGACGTAGGCGACGCGCTCGGCGATCGCGCGGGGCGCCATCGCCTTGGCGTCGAGGCCCTCGGGGAGGGTGAGCCAGACGAAGAAGCCGCCCGCGGGGCGGGTCCAGGTGCAACCCTCGGGCATGAGCTGGTCAAGGGACTCCAGCATCGCGTCACGGCGCGCCCGGTACAGCTCCCGGAAGTCCTTGATCTGCTCTCGCCACGGCTGGGTCGCGAGGTACTCGCGGACGGCGAGCTGGGAGAAGTTCGACGGGCACAGGATCGCGGACTCGGCGGCCAGCACGAGCTTCGCCCGGACCGCGTGCGGGGCCAGCACCCAGCCGACGCGGAGCCCGGACGCGATCGTCTTGGAGAACGAGCCGAGGTAGATGACGCGCTCGGCGTCGTCCGCGCGGAGGGCCCGCATGGGCTCGCCGTCGAAGCCGAGGAGCCCGTAGGGGTTGTCCTCGACGACCAGGACGTCGTACTCGGCGCAGATCTCCAGGATCTGGGCGCGGCGGGCCGTGGTGAGGGTGACGCCCGCGGGGTTCTGGAACGTCGGGACGGTGTAGAGGAACTTGACCCGGCGCCCCTGGGCGCGGAGGCGTGCGAGGGTCTCGCGCAGCGCGGCCGGGATGAGGCCGCCCTCGTCCAACGGCACGTGGACCACGTCGGCCTGGTAGGCGGCGAACGTGCCGAGCGCGCCGACGTAGGAGGGGGCCTCCGCGAGGACCACGTCGCCCGGGTCGACGAAGATCTTCGTGATGAGGTCGAGCGCCTGCTGTGCACCGACGGTGACGACCACGTCGTCCGCGGACGCCTGGACGCCCTCCAGCGACATGACCTCGCAGATGTGCTCGCGGAGCTGCTCGTCGCCCTGGGCGGAGCCGTACTGGAGGGCCTCGGCGCCCCGGCCGGCGACGAGCTCGCCGATCATCTGTCCGACGGCGTCGAGGGGGAGCGCGGAGACGTAGGGCGCGCCGCCCGCGAGCGAGACGACCTCGGGGCGGGCGACCATCGCGAACAGGGCCCGGATCTCCGACGGCACCATGCCGGCGGCACGGGCGGCGTAACGGTCGGCATAGGCATCCGTGCGCGAGTGCTGTTCCACGAGGCACCTCCGGGGCGGAAACGGCTTCCATGCAAACTACGTCATGGGGGACGCGGCGAGGCGCCCGGGTGTGGCGTGCCGCGGCATTGGGGAAACTCCTGTCCGATACGATGCCCGCGGGTCCCGGATGGTTGCCGGGAACTTCCGCCGCCACGGGTCCAGGCCGGCGGGCGAGGATCGCAGCAGGGGGTGCCGACCCGGTGTCGCGTCGTCTCGTCAACATCACGCTGGACAACCTTGATGATCTGCCGCACCGCTGCCGCGGCTGCGTGTTCTGGGAGCTGGATCCGGTGAGCCGGGACCGTGCCCAGGAGAGCGGCGACGCGGGGCTGGAGAAGGAGGCGTGGATCTCCTCCACCCTCCTCGAGTGGGGCAGCTGCGGCAAGATCGTCTACGTGGACGACGTCCCGGCGGGCTTCGTGATGTACGCGCCGCCGCTGTACGTGCCGCGTTCGGTCGCGTTCCCGACGAGCCCGGTGAGCGCGGACGCGGTGCTGCTCATGACGGCGCACGTCCTGCCGGAGTTCGCGGGCGGCGGCATCGGGCGGATGCTCGTCCAGGGCGTCGCGAAGGACCTGACGCGCCGCGCCGTGAAGGCGATCGAGGCGTTCGGCGACCTGAAGGGCGAGGAGGGCGGGTGCATGGTGCCCGCCGACTACCTGCTGTCGGTCGGGTTCAAGACCGTCCGGCCGCACCACCGGTACCCGCGGCTGCGGCTGGAGTTGAAGTCGGCGCTGTCGTGGCGTGAGGACGTCGAGGTGGCGCTCGAACGGCTCCTGGGCTCCATGACCCCGGAAGGGGCGCTGCGGCCCGTCTGAGGCCTTCTGAACGGCGTGTGGCCCGCACTCCGGGTGGAGTGCGGGCCACACTCGCGCTCGCCGCGGGAGACGGGAGGCGACTCGGGAAGGCTCAGATGAACTCGGCGAGATCCCTCAGCAGCGCGGCCTTCGGCTTGGCGCCCATGATCTGCTTGACGACCTCGCCGCCCTTGTAGACGTTCATCGTCGGGATCTGCATGACGCCGTACTGCTGCGGGACCCGCGGGTTCTCGTCGATGTTCAGCTTGACGATCTGGAGCTTGTCGCCGTGCTCCTTGGAGATCTCCTCCAGGATCGGCGCCACCATCCGGCACGGGCCGCACCATTCCGCCCAGAAGTCGACGAGAACGGGCTTGTCGTTCTCCAGCACCTCGGACGCGAAGTCGGCGTCGGTCACGGCTTTCATCGGTCTCCTTCGGTTCTCGCGTGGGGCGGGGACGCTCCCCCGCTCGATGCAGCCCACCGCAGCGCCGGCCCGGCGGAAACGCCGGGCCGGCGGCGGGTGGTGGTGAGGTCGGGTGCCGCGGGGGGTCGGGCCGGTGGTGCGGCCGGCGGCCCGCGTTGCGGTCAGGCCTGCGGGACGGTCTCGGCGGCGTCCCGGTCCTGCAGCCAGCGCTCGGCGTCGATGGCGGCCGAGCAGCCGCTGCCGGCGGCGGTGATGGCCTGCCGGTAGATGTGGTCGACCACGTCGCCGCAGGCGAACACGCCGGGGATCTTCGTCTTCGTGGTGGGGGCGTCGACCAGCAGGTAGCCGTCGGTGTCGGTCTCCAGCTGGCCCGCGAACAGCTCGCTGCGCGGGTCGTGGCCGATCGCGATGAACAGCCCGGTGATCTCCAGGCTGGACTCCGCGCCGGTCCTGGTGTTGCGGACCGTCACCCCGGTCACCCGGTCGTCGCCGTGGATCGCGGCGACCTCGCTGTCCCACAGGAACTTGATCTTCTCGTTGGCGAACGCCCGGTCCTGCATGATCTTGGACGCGCGCAGCTCGTCCCGGCGGTGGACCACGGTCACCGAGCGGGCGAACTTGGTCAGGAAGATCGCCTCTTCCATGGCGGTGTCGCCGCCGCCGACGACGGCGATGTCCTGCTCGCGGAAGAAGAACCCGTCACAGGTGGCACACCAGGAGACGCCGCGCCCGGACAGCCGCTTCTCGTCCGGCAGCCCCAGCTCCCGGTACCCGGAGCCGGTCGCGACGATCACGGTCTTGGCGAGGTGGGTCTCGTCGCCGACCTTGACGACCTTCGGGTCGGCGGTCAGGTCGACCTCGGTGACGTCGTCGGTGATGAGCTCGGCGCCGAAGCGCTCGGCCTGCTTGCGCAGGTTGTCCATCAGGTCGGGACCCATGATCCCGTCGGGGAAGCCGGGGAAGTTCTCCACGTCGGTGGTGTTCATCAGCGCACCGCCGGCCGTCACCGAACCCTCGAACACCAGCGGCTTCAGGTCGCCGCGGGCCGCGTAGACGGCGGCCGTGTAGCCCGCGGGGCCCGAGCCGATGATGATGACGTTACGGACGTCGCTCACAGTTCTTGCCTCTCCTCGTTGGCCGTCGGTGCCGCACGACCCGGCCTCACAGTCGCGTCAACCGATCCTAGGCCCCGCTGATTCCCCGGCACGCGGCGCCGGGCCGTCCGCCCGCCGGCCGGGGACTGTCCGCCCGCCGGCCGGGGGCCGGAGGCGCTCTAGGCTGTGGCGCATGGCACGCATTCTGCTCTTCCACTCGATGTACGGGCTGCGGCCCGCGGTGCACCAGGCGGCCGACCGGCTCCGTGCGGCCGGGCACGAGGTGCATGTCCCCGACCTCTACGACGGGCGTGTCGTCGACGACGCCGAGGCCGGGATCGCGATCAAGGACGAGATCGGGCGGGACGAGCTGCTGCACCGGGGCGTCGTGGCGGCCGCGCCGCTGATGGGGGAGGGCGGGCTCGTCTACGCGGGGTTCTCGCTGGGCGGCTCCATCGCCCAGAACCTCGCGTTCGCCGACGAGAAGGCAGGCGGGCTGCTGCTGATGCACGGCACGTCCGACATCGCGGAGGACGCGACCACCGACATCCCGGTGCAGCTGCACGTCGCCGATCCCGACACCTGGGAGCCCGTCGACTGGCTGAACGCGTGGTACCTGCGGATGCGCAAGGCGGGCGCGGACGTGGAGGTGTTCCGCTACCGCGGCGCGGGCCACCTGTTCACCGACCCGGACCTGCCCGACTACGACGCCGAGGCGGCCGAACGCGCCTGGGCGACGGCCCTGGACTTCCTTGCCTCCCTCTGACCCCCGCCCCGCATCGCCAGGGCACCGTTGCGGCACCCCGGCGAGTGACCCGGGGTGGGGGCCTGGCAATTGCTGGTGCGGGCTCCGCGAACTTCCCTTGCGGAGTCGGCATCACATAGAGGACCGAGCGTCTCAGCCGGACCCTGCGTCATGTGAAAGGCCATGGACGGGGTCGGCCGTCCATGGCCTCAACAGGTGGGTGCCCGGTTCGGGGCTTGGCGGGTCAGGCGTTCTTCAGCTGCTTCAGCAGGTGGTGGGACTGCGGTGAGCAGTCCGGTCCGACGACCCAGATGTCGCGCTTGCCGGGCTGGTCGCCGGGTGCGGCGATGATGATCGCCGGCTTTCCCTCGTAACTCGCCTGGTCGACGAGCAAGGGCGCCTGCGAACCGGCGACGCCCGTGACGCACCCGTGGAGCCGGGGGTCGGGCGCGGCGGCCTCGGCGCGCAGCTTCTGCTCGCCGGTGACGACGCCGCCGACCTGCTCGCCCAGCGTGCCGGACCGGTAGTCGGTACCGCTGTGGGCGACCTTGAACGCGGGCGCCGGTTCGCCGGGCGCGACCTTCGGCACCCCTGATCCGGTGCCGGAACTCGGATCGGTCAGGGAGTGCTGCGGGGCCGGCTGGTGCGCCGTGCTGTCACTGCTGCTCGCGCCGTCCAGCGCGACCTTGCCGACCGTCGCTCCGCCGCCGAGCACGACGACCGCCGCCGCGGCCGCCGACAGTATCCGCCAATGGCGCCTTCCGCGCCGCTGCTCCAGGCTCGCCACGGTGGCGGTGTGCATCGACTCCGCCGCGAGGGCGGTGTCGATGCGTTCGGCCAGCTCGGCGGGCATGGGCGGCATCGGTGCCTCCGCCAGTATCCGGGAGACGTCCGCAAGGTCGGCGGACAGCTCCCGGCAGTCGGCGCAGGTTTCCAGGTGCGCGTTGACGGAGGCGGCTTCGTCGTCTTCGAGGAGTCCTTCGGCCAGGTCGGCCAGGACGTCGTAGTCGAGGTGTGCGGGGTTCACTTGGGCATGCCACCTCCTTCCACACCTCCGACGTTCCTGGGCTCGCGTCGGTTCCGGTGGTGGACGAGAAGGGGCGCCAGCCGGGCGCGGCCCCGCGCGCACCGGCTCTTGATCGTCCCGGGCGGGACCTCCATGACCTGCGCGGCGTCGTCGACCGAGTAGCCCATCATGTCGACCAGGACGAGGGCGGCCCGCTGCTCGTACGGGAGCTGCTCCAGGGCGGTGCGGACGTCGAGGGAGACGCCGTGCGCGTCGGTCGGGTCGGGCATCTTGGGCGCGACGGCGTCGAACGTCGCGTCGTCGCCCATCGGCGTCGCCGGCCGGACGGACTTGCGCCGGACGCGGTCGAGGCAGGCGTTCACCACGATGCGGTGGAGCCAGGTGGTGACGGCGGCGTCCCCGCGGAACCGCCCGGCGGCGCGGAACGCGGAGAGGCACGCGTCCTGCAGCGCGTCGGCCGCCTCCTCCGGGTCGCCGAGGGTGCGCAGCGCGACCGCCCACATGCGGTCGCGGTGGCGGTGCACGAGTTCGGCGAAGGCGTGCGGGTCCCCCTGGGCGTGCCGGGCGAGGAGCTCCTTGTCGGGAACTTCGCCTACGCGACGCATGCTCACCGACGTCATGAGCGACCGCTTTCTCGTTCGGGACGCCCGGCCGGCGCCGGGCGTCCGCGACCGGCTGCTGAGGTAGGCACCACGGGTTCCTGGGGGCGAGGGGACAATCTGCTCACAGGCACGATACAGACATGCGCCGCTCCACGTCACAGCTCATGTCGGGCCCTTGCCGGAACGTGATCAGCCGGCCGTCCCGTAGACGGTGACCTCACCGAGCTTCCCCTTGAACGGGCCGCTCGGCAGCTTGGTGAACCACACGACCACGTAGCGGCCCGTGGCCTGCGGGTTCGCGGTGATGGTCACCTCTCCCCCGGTGGGCGTCTGCTCGCCGACGCGCTGCAGATCGGTCGGGGTCTGCGAGTCGCCGACGCGGACTTGCAGCGTCCCGGAGCTCACCGGGGAGCTGACCTTCACGCTGGCGACCTTGACGGGCTTGCCCATGTCGAGCAGCACGCCGAGGCCCTTCGAGTACCGGCCGAAGTCGGCGTCGGCGTAGCTCTGCGTCTCCCAGGCGCCGCTGGGCCTGCCGTCGATGACCGTCTGGAGGTTCTTGCCGATCGTGCCGTCGAGGTGGCCGCCCACGGGGCGCTCAGCGGGATCGATGTCCTGCGGGACGAGCTTCACGACGGACGGCTTGGGCGGGGAGCTCGTCTGGGAGTTGTCGCTGGGGTGGCCGCCCTTGGGGTCGTCGCCGCCGGGACCTGACAGCGCCCAGGCGCCGAGCCCGACGATGACGGTCAGCGCGGCCGCCGCGACGCCGATCAGGGCGCGGTTGGTCTGGCGCTTGGGGCCGCCGTGGCCGTGCGTGGGCGTCGTCCGGGTGGACGTCGCCGGCGGGGGCGGGGGCGGGGCGGCGTGCCGCTGGGCACGCGGCGGCGGGACGTGCGAGGCCGCGGACGGTTCGGGCGCGGGCGCCCGGTGCTGCTGGTGCGGCTGCGTCGCCGCCGGCGGCGGCGACGGAGGGGCCGCGGGACGCCTCGGCGGGGCCGTCTGGCGCGGGGCCGCGGGCGGGGTGTGGCCGAGCCCGGCGAACAGGGGCAGCGGGGTGCGCGGGACGCCGCGCAGCGCCTTGGCCAGCTCGGCGGGGGACGCGAGAGGCTCGCCCGTGCCGATCCCGAGGCAGCGGCAGACGATCGCGTCGATCGCATGCGAGATGCCGGCCTGGACCTGGCGGGGCGCGTGCGGGACGCCGTCGGACGCCGGCGCGGCGGGCAGCGCGGAGCCGTCCTCGTCGCCGGGCCAGTGGGCGGTGAGCGCCGCGTACAGCATCCGGCCGAGGCCGCGGACGTCCTCCGCGGCGGCGTCGTCGGACTCGCGGTCGCAGAGGACGGCGTCGGTGGCGACGCCGAGGATCTTGACGGTGCCGCCGGTCGTCCAGACGAGGTCGCGGGGGGTGAGGCACAGGTGCGAGAGCCCGGCGGCGTGGGCGGCGGCGAGCGCCTCGGACGCCTCGTACAGCAGGGTCGCGGCGCGGCCGGGCTCCAGCGGGGCCTTGCCGAGCATGCCCTCCAGGGTCTCGCCGGCGACCCATTCGCTGACGATGTAGGCGCTCTCGCCCGAGTCGTCGGCGTCGAACACCTGGGTGAGGCGCGGGTCGGTCAGCCGGCTGGCCGAGCGCGCGGACGTGACCGCCTCGGCGATCCGGGGGAACTCGGCGTCGAAGGTGCGGACGGCGACCGCCCGCGCGAGGATCTCGTCGATGGCCTTCCAGAGCGACGAGCCGCCCGAGTCGCTGATGCGCTCCTCGAGCCGGTAGCGGCCGGCGAGACGGGTGCCGGGCTCGATGACTGACGTGCTCACGGCAACGTCCTGCACAGGTGGTCAGATCCCATGTTCGTGGCGTGGCAGCTTACGCCTCCGACCCTCCTCTTTGCGTTCCCCAGGGTGTCGCCCCGCAAGCCGTAGTCCCCCACATGGTAGTGGTTACTCACGCGAGTGGCCGCCTTATCGCCGCGCGTCCTTTTTTACTTTGCGCGCCCGGGCAGCCGGCGGGCGAACGTGGCGATGGTCGTCTGGATCTCCTCCACCCGCATCAGCCTGGCGAAGAGCACGTACAGCAGCCCGCCGCCGACGGATCCGGCGACCAGCGTGACCAGCGCGGGCAGCATCGTGTCGGTGCCGCCCAGCGCGTCCGCGACCGTGTGGGCGGCGTAGGCGAACCCGATCAGCGGCCAGATCGCGACGAGCAGCTTGAGGTGGCCGCCGATGATGCGGCGCCCGTCCATGCCGCCGAGCTTGCGGCGCAGCACCAGCCAGCAGGTGATCGTTCCGACCAGGTTGCTGAGCGCGAACCCGCCCGCGATGCCGACCACGATCCACTTGAGGTCGAGGACGCTGGAGGCGGTGAACGCCATCGCGATGTTGAAGGAGGTGACGACGAGGCCGATCAGGGCGGGCGTCCGGGTGTCGCCGTAGGAGTAGAAGACCCGCAGCATCAGCTGGTAGATGGAGAACGGGACGAGTGCGACCGCGAACATCTGCATGACCCGCGCGATCACCAGCGCGTCGTCGGCGTTGGTGTTGCCGTGCGCGAACAGCACGGTGGTGATCTCGGGCCCGAGCACCAGCATCAGCGCCGCCGCCGGCATGATGATCACGGAGGAGAGCCGGAGCCCGCTGGAGAACGCGGCGCGCACGTCGGCGGTCTTGCCCTCGGCGGCGAACCGGCTCATCCGCGGCAGCAGCGCGGTGATCACCGACACCCCGACGATCGCGTAGGGCAGCTGGAAGAGCTGGTAGGCGTTGAAGTAGGGGGTGTAGCCGTAGCCCTCGCCGAGGCCCTGCTGGAACGCCAGCTTCCCGGCCCGGTTCGTCAGCGCGGTGACGACGGCGAACGCGCCCTGGGCGGCGACGACGTACAGCAGCGTCCAGCCGGCCATCCGCCCGACCTCGCCGAGCTCGCCGCGGTGGAAGTCCAGCCGGGGCCGCCACCGGAACCCGACGCGGCGCAGCGACGGCCACAGCGCGACCGTCTGCAGGACGATCCCGCCGGTCGTGCCGATGGACAGCAGCATGAGCTGCTGGTCGGTGATGCTGGACGGGTCGACGCGGCCGGTGGTGATCGCGAGGAACGCGCCGCCGACCGCGATCACGACGATGTTGTTCAGGACGGGCGCCCACATCGGCGCGCCGAAGCTGCCGCGCGTGTTGAGGATGGCCCCGGCGAACGCCCCGACGCCGTAGAAGAACAGCTGGGGGAGGAAGAACCGCGCGAACAGGATGGCGACCGCGCGCTGGTCGCCGTCGTAGCTGCCCGCCAGGACGTCGATGAACAGCGGCGCGAGCAGCACCGACACGACGGTGAGGATGCCGAGGCCGATCACCGCGAGGGTGAAGACGCGCTGCTCGTACTGCTCCCCGGCGACCTGGTCGCGCTGCTTGGCCCGCACCAGCAGGGGGACGATGACGCTGGTGAGGATGCCGCCGAGCAGCAGGTCGTAGATCTGGTTGGGGATGGTGTTGGCGGTGTTGTAGGCGTTGGCGAGCAGCCCGGTGCCGAGCGCGGCGACGATGACGGCGGTGCGCAGGAACCCCGTGACGCGGGACGCGAGCGTGCCCACCGCCATGATCGCGCCGGACTTCAGGATGCCGGACGAGCCCTTGCCCTCCTGCGCCGGCGGCGTGTCCACCACGGTGGTGTCGGCGCCGGGCACGCCTCCGCCTGGGAGGGGGATGTCAACCGCCGTCTCGGCGGCGATGTTCGCCGCGCCCGGCGGCCTGCCCGTCGGCGGCGGTCCCGGGTACGGCGGCGGGGTCCTCGGGACGGGCGCCTGCGGGCCCTGCCCCGCGCCCGGTCCGCCCGTCGGCGCCGGTCCCTGCGGCCCCTGAGGGCCCGGACCCTGGGGCGGACGGCCCTGCGGGTACCCCTGCGCCCGGTATCCCTGCCCCTGGGGACCCGGAGTACTCGGCGGTGGGTATGCCGGACCCTGAGAACCCGGGGCCGGGGAGCCCGCTCCCTGGTTCCCCTGTCCCTGTCGATCCCATTCCGGTCGACCCGTCACCGGCTGCCTCCGCTTTCCGGCGGCGCCTCGCTCTGATGCCCCGCACTCCGACGCCCACGAAGAGTACGGCAAGTCCGCCGCCGGTGATGAGCAGGGCGAGCCGCCCGTACCCGGTCACGGTGACCGTGATGGTCTCGCCGTCACCGTACGTCCGGCCGCCCGCGTCGGGAATCTGTAGATCGAGGCGGACGTCGAAGTTGCCGTTTCCGGCCGCCTGCGCCGGGATCCACCGCTGGGCCCGCTCCCCGGGCCCGAGCTCGATGACCGCGTCGTCGGGTTCCAGACCTCCCAGCTGGAGCTTGGCGGTGTTCTTCGAGGTCACGACGAGCCTGACCTTCACCGCCTGGCCGGTCAGCCGGTTCTCGACCAGGACGGGGAGCCTGCCCGAGCTGCCCCCCATGAGCACGCGCCTGTTCTTCGGCGGGACGACGCGGACGAGCTGCATGTCGGCCCTGAGCTCGTCCTCCAGCTCCCTGCGGGCCCGTTTGGCGCGCCCTTGCGAGGACCTCCAGGCGACCGATTCCAGCCGCAGCACGGCGCGCTCGTAGGAGATCTTGACCGGGCCGGTCATCACGGCCTGGAACGTCGCCGCCCGCGTCGCGATGGCCCCGGTCTGGCGGAGGTGGACGTCGCCGAGCTCGTACTTCTCGTCGCTGTCGGAGTAGGCGCGGAGAGGGCGGTCCTGCGGCTGGGCGGCCTCGACCGAGCGCAGCGGGACCTCGCGCAGCCAGCCCGCGCCCTTGGTGTAGGTGAGCAGGTTCTTGGCGAGCCCGTCGGCGGGGTCCCAGTGCCGGTCGGGCGCGACGACGAGCGTCCGCGGGACGCTCGGCGCCTCCGCGGCGATCATCGCGGTCTCGGCGAGGAAGCGCTGCTCGCTCAGCAGCGCCCGGGACGCCGACCGCGACCCCTCGCCGAGGATCTGGGTGACCGCCTGGTCGTAGACGAGCGCCTTCCTGACCCCGAGCTGCGTCTGGAGCGCGGTGGTCGCGTTCGGCTGCGCGCCCGACGGGGGGTTGTCGAACTGCGCGCTGCTCATCAGCAGCGACCCGCCGTCCTTCAGCGGGTACCTGGCGAGCGCCCCGAGCGTGTCCGGCCCGCCGAGGCCGGACGCCGGCCAGGCGATGCGCGCGTCGGGCCGGCGGCCGAGGATCTCCGCCACGAGGCTCGTGTTCCGCGCGTCGAACGCGATGCGGACGTCGCGGTTCATCTTGTGCCGGACGAGCGCCGTGATGTCGGCGTCGCCGTACGGGAGGACGAAGTAGGGATCGCCCTTGGAGGCGCTCTTCAGGGCCGTCAGCCACGTCGCCGCGACAGTGCTCTTCTCCTTGCGGACGGCCTTCTTGGCCCCGGGCGCCTTCACGTAGTAGGCGCCGGACGCCATCTGCCTCACGTCGTCCAGAAGCGCCGGGTCGATGGCCCACGTGACGGGCGTGTTGGTGGCGGCGGCCGCGTCCACGAGCCTGCGGAGCCGGCCGCCGGGCGCCAGCTCCTTGCCGAGGTCGTCGTCGATGAACGTGCGGTCGTTGGCACGGTGCATCCGGTCGATCAGCGGCAGCACCCAGCCGACCGCCACCGGCTTGAAGCTGCGCTGCTTCGGCATCAGCGTGAGGAAGGTCGTGAGGCCGCCGACGACCTGCTGCGCGGAGTTCACCACCTCGACGCGCATCGGGTAGACGCCGGGGGTGCCGACGGGTTCGCGGAGGCCCAGCTGCCGCGCCGTGGTCCGGAAGCTCCAGCCCTGGGTCACGCCGGGCCTGGACGCCTGCGCGAGCGGCTGCTGCTGCGGGGCGACGTTGGGCAGCGCGGTCTGCTGCCCGGTCGCGAGCTGGTCGAGCTGGCTCCGGCTGGTCACGGGCTGGGCGCTGTAGCGCAGCCGCATGGTGAGGCCGGCCAGCGCGTGCTCGGTACGGTTCCGCGCCGCTCCGGAAATCTCGATCTTCGACTTCGCGGTGACGGTCTTTGGGGTGATCTTGGTGAGCGCGAGCGCCACCTGCGCGCGCGCCTGGGTCGCCGCGGGGGCGCCGGCCGGGGCCTTGGCGGGGGTCCGCGCCCGGACGGCGGCGGGGGACGCCATGGCCGGGGAGGCCGCCATCGCGAGACAAGGCATTAGCGCGGCCAGCGCCAACGCGCGTCCGACCGCTTTCACGCCGTGTCCGCCCTCACGCCGGGCCCGTCCACGAACCGTCCGGCGACACGAGGACAGGCTGCGGACGGCGGGCGTTGATTTCCCGCACCACGGCCCCGATGGTAGTCCGTCGATGTTCATGGCGTTGCCCGGCGCGGCCCGCCCGCGGCGGTCCCGGAGGGGGCGTCCGGCGCCGCCGCGCCTGACGGGCGGCTCAGGTCGTCGCGTGGTCCAGGCCCGGCGCGGGCGCGGCGCCCCGCGGGGCCAGCAGGTCGGCGGGTTCCGCGCGGCAGAGGGAGTAGAGGACGTCGGCCTTGATGCCGAGCGCCGTGGACGCCTCCCCGGTCGCGGTGTAGACGATGTCGCTCGCGTGGGGCCCGTTCACGAGGCCGCGGTCGATCAGCAGGGGCATCGAGTCGGGCAGGAGCAGCGGGCAGACCAGGCCCGCGGCGTACTCGGTGACGGCGTTGACCACGTCCGCGTGCGCGTGCCGGACGCTGCGGGCGCCGACGCCGCGCCGCACCGCCTCGGCGGACGGCCACCGCCCCGCCGGGACGATCGCCCCGGCCAGGAAGGACCGGCCGCGCCCATCGCCCTCGCAGGAGTAGACGCGCGTCACCAGGCACCGGTCCGGCGGCAGGCCGAGGGCCCTGGGCAGTTCGTCGGCCCAGGTCATCGAGAGGGGCAGCCGCACGATCTCATGCGCCGTCTCCCACCCGAGCAGCGCGCGGTGGATGGTGAGAGCGTCCTTCATGTTCGGCTCCGTCCCGCGGGGGTCGACCCCGCTCATCCCCGGATCTGGTATCCCTGTGGCCTCGTGCTTCGCACACTTAGTGGGGAAAGCCCCCACATACCCGGAACGGCCGGTCTCATCCCTGGCGCACGGCACGCGGACCCTCTCGACGCGCCTCAACCGCACGTGCGGCGGACCGTGGCCCTTTTGGATCCCGCTACCGTTGTCGTACGGGAGGCTCACCGGGTCGCGCAGGGCGTCATCGGGGTGCCCGAAACGTAACCCGGGGATCGCGGCACGTGAAGGGCCCTGTCCTTCTTCGGCCCCGAAAAGACTTCCGCGCGGACCCCGGCGCTCGCCAGAAAGTCCTTTGTCAGCCCGTCAACCAAGGAAATACGCTCGATGGCCGTGCCTGACCAGAACGTGACCCCAGAGTCCTCGCGGCGCACCGCGATCGCCGAGCTGCTGCGCGGGATCGCGCCCGTCGCCGACGAGCTCGGCGCCCGGTTCGCGGCGGCCGGTCACGAGCTGGCGCTGGTCGGCGGGCCCGTCCGGGACGCGCTGCTGCGCCGTCCCACCAAGGACGTGGACCTGACCACCGACGCCCCGCCCGAGCGCACCCTGGAGATCATCCGCGGCTGGGCGGACGCGCACTGGACGATCGGGATCGAGTTCGGCACGGTCGGCCTGCGCAAGGACGGCGTCGAGCTGGAGATCACCACCTACCGCAGCGAGTCCTACGACCCGAAGTCCCGCAAGCCGGAGGTCTCCTACGGCACCTCCTTGGTGGAGGACCTGCGCCGCCGCGACTTCGCCGTCAACGCGATGGCGGCCCGGCTGCCCGGCCACGAGTTCGTCGACCCGTTCGGCGGCCTGGCCGACCTGCAGCGCAAGGTGCTGCGGACGCCCGGCCGCCCGGAGGACTCCTTCAGCGACGACCCGCTCCGGATGATGCGCGCCGCCCGGTTCACCTCGCAGCTCGGCTTCACCGTCGCGCCCGACGTCGTCCGCGCGATGAAGGACATGGCCGGCCGCATCGAGATCGTGTCGGCCGAGCGCGTCCGCGACGAGCTGTCCAAGCTGCTCTGCGGCCGGTACCCGCGGCAGGGCCTGGCGCTGCTGGTCGACACCGGCCTCGCCGCGCACGTCCTGCCCGAGCTGCCGAAGCTGCGGCTGGAGATCGACGAGCACCACCGGCACAAGGACGTCTACGAGCACTCGCTGATCGTCCTGGAGCAGGCGATCGCGCAGGAGAAGGAGGGCCCCGACCTCGTGCTGCGGCTCGCGGCGCTGCTGCACGACATCGGCAAGCCGAAGACCCGCCGGTTCGAGCCGGGCGGGCGCGTCTCGTTCCACCACCACGAGGTCGTCGGCGCGAAGATGACCCGCAAGCGGCTGACCGCCCTGCGCTACCCGAAGGACGTCATCTCCGGCGTCTCCCGCCTGGTGGAGCTGCACCTGCGGTTCCACGGCTACGGCACCGGCGAGTGGACGGACTCGGCCGTCCGCCGGTACGTCCGCGACGCCGGACCCCTCCTGTCCCGCCTCCACAAGCTGACGCGCGCCGACTGCACGACCCGCAACAAGCGCAAGGCCGACCGGCTGCGCCGCACCTACGACGACCTGGAGGTGCGGATCGAGCGGCTGGCCGAAGAGGAGGAGCTGGCCGCGATCCGCCCGGAGATCGACGGCAACGAGATCCAGGAGATCCTCGGCATCGCCCCCGGCCCGCTCGTCGGCCGCGCCTACAAGTTCCTCCTCGAACTCCGCCTGGACCGCGGCATGATCGGCAAGGAGGCGGCGGCCGAGGAGCTGCGCCGCTGGGCCGCCGCCGAGGGCGTCGGCGCCCCGGCCGCCGATCGCGAGGGGGACGGCGAGTGATCCCGCTTCAACTGGGCCGGATGAGCCCCCGCGAGACCGAGCGGATGCTGGAGTTCGACCGGGAGCACATCTGGCACCCGTACGCGCCGATGCCGGCGGCGGTGTCCGCGCTGCCGGTCGTGTCGGCGAGCGGTGTGCGGCTCACCCTCGCGGACGGCACCGAGCTGATCGACGGCATGTCGTCGTGGTGGGCGGCCGTGCACGGCTACAACCACCCGAAGCTGAACGCGGCCGTCACCGGGCAGCTCGGCAAGATGGCGCACGTGATGTTCGGCGGGCTCACGCACCCGCCCGCCGTGCGGCTCGCCGAGCGGCTGGTCGAGATCACCCCCGAGCCGCTGACCAAGGTGTTCTTCGCCGACTCCGGATCCGTCGGGGTCGAGGTCGCGATCAAGATGGCGCTGCAGTTCTGGCGCTCGCAGGGGCGTCCCGAGCGGCGCCGGCTCCTCACCGTCCGGGGCGGCTACCACGGCGACACGTTCGGCGACATGGCCGTCTGCGACCCGGTGAACGGGATGCACCACATGTTCACCGACGTCCTCGCCCAGCACGTCTTCGCGCCCCCGCCCCCGCTCGGCTACAGCGCCGACCCCGACGAGGCGTACCTGGGCGGGCTCGCGGAGCTGGCCGCCGAGCACGCCGGCGAACTCGCCGCGATCATCGCGGAGCCGATCGTCCAGGGTGCCGGCGGCATGCGCTTCTACGCCCCCGAGTACCTCCAGGCCCTGCGCGACATCGCCGACGAGCACGGCCTGCTGCTGATCCTCGACGAGATCGCCACCGGCTTCGGCCGGACGGGCGAGCTGTGGGGCTGCGACCACGCCGAGGTCGTCCCCGACATCATGTGCCTCGGCAAGGCCCTGACCGGCGGCTACATGACGATGGCCGCGACCCTGTGCACCGACCGCGTCGCCGACGGCATCACCTCCGGCGAGGCGGGCGTGCTGATGCACGGCCCCACCTACATGGCCAACCCGCTGGCCGCGGCCGTCGCGTCCGCGTCCATCGACCTGCTTCTGTCGCGCGACTGGCGGGACGAGGTCGACGCCATCGAGGCGGTCCTGACCAGCGAGCTCGACGGCGCGGCCGACTTCCCCGGAGTGGCGGACGTCCGCGTCCTCGGCGCGATCGGCGTGGTCGAGGCGCGCGAGCCGGTGGACGTCCAGTCCGTGCAGGAGATCGCCATGGCGCACGGAGTATGGCTGCGGCCCTTCGGCAAGCTCGTCTACACGATGCCGCCGTACGTGTGCACCGAGGACGAGGTCCACCACATCGCCGCCGCCCTCCAGGCCATCGCGGAGTCGCTCTAACGCAGGGCGTATGCGGGGCCGCGCATGCGGGACGCCGCCGTCCAGTAGGCGACCGCGCCCATCCCGTAGGCGGCTACCACCGCGAGGAGGGTGACGGTGGCGCGGCCGTCAGCGGGCAGCCATGTCGCGGCAGCGGCGGCGGCAGCGGCGAACGTCGCGTTGAACAGCATGTCGTAGACGGCGAAGACCCGTCCCCGGTAGGCGTCCTCGATCGTCTCCTGCAACGTCGTGTCGACGCACAGCTTGACGCCCTGCGACACGACGCCGAGGAGGAAGGCGCCGGCCGCCCAGGGGCGCTCCGCGAACGGCATGCCCAGCACGAGCAGGCCCACCGCCGCCCCGCCGAGCTGCCACGCCACCCACGCCTGCTTGCTGATGCGCCGCACCACCGGCGGGGTGATCAGCGCCGCCGCGAAGTACCCGGCGCCGGACACCCCCAGCATCAGCGCGAACGTCTCCAGCCCGCGGTCGGGGTCGCCGGCGAAGTGGTTGCGGCACAGCAGCAGCGTCATGATCAGGACGACGCCGTACAGGAACCGGTGGAACGAGATCGCGCCGAGCGCCAGCGCCGCCTGCGGCCGCCGCGCGATGTGCCGCGCCCCGTCCGCGAGCCCGCCCAGCACACCACCCAGCACCTCGACGACCCGCGGCGCCTCGGACCCGCCCGCCCCGACCCCGCCGGACCCCTCCGACACGTCCGCCCGGCCCGACGCTTCCGCCCGACCGGACACGTCTGCCAGGCCCGGCACTTCCGCCCCGTCCGGCATGGGCGTCCCCGCCCCAGCCGCGGCGTTCGACATGGGTGCGCCTGGGATGGGCGACGCGGCCGACACGGGCGTCGCGTGCCCGGGCGAGGCATCCGACACGGGCGTCGCGGAGCCGGGCGTCGCGTCCGGCATGGCCGTCTCCGACGCGGGTGACGTGTCCGACATCGCCACCCCGGGCACGGTCGCTGGGGTCGCCTCCGCCACCGCTAGGGCAGTCGCTCGGGGCGCGACGTCCTCGGAAGTCCGGTGCGGACCGAGGAGGCCCTTCGGCAGGGTCGTCGCGATCAGCCCCGCCAGCAGGAACAGCGCCGCCGCGACCACGAGGATCAGCGCCGTCCCGTCGTGCCCGGCGCCGAACACCCGCCGGAGGCCGTAGCCGGCGCCCGCCCCCGCGAACGCGATGATCGTCCCGGACGTGACCGTGAACGCGTTCGCCGTGACCAGCTGGTCGCGGCGCACCACGTGCGGGAGCGCCGCCGACAGCGCGGCGAGGAAGAAGCGGTTCACGCCCAGCACGACGAGCACGCCGAGGAAGAAGCCGAGCCCGTCCTGCCCGCCCGCCACGAGCCCGGCGACGAGCAGCACGAGCAGCGCGCGCAGCACCGGCGTCCAGACGAGGATCTGCCGCCGCCGCCACCGGTCGATGAACACCCCGGCGAACGGCCCGAGCGCCGAGTAGGGCAGCAGCGTCACCGCGAACGCGGCCGCCGCCTTGGCCGCCGTGGCCTGCCGCTCGGGCGAGAAGAACACGTATCCGGCGAGCGCCACCTGGAACACGCCGTCGGTCAACTGCGAGGCGAGCCGGGTCCCGTAGAGACGCCGAAAATCCCGCCCTCCCAAGATCCCCCGCAACTCACCCGCCCGCATCAGATCAGCGTATGTCGTGTTTTCTATGCATTTCTCTCCTTCGACCTGAAGCCCCTCCATCGCCGAGAAACGCGGCCATCGGTGACACGGCCCTCCGGTCGCGGCTGCGGGGATGCGCCGCCCTCACCCCCGAGCGTCACCCGACCACCCGCTGCAGCCCGCTGCCCACGCGGACGCGCCGACCCCAGCCGACGCCGCAACCACGCGACGACCTCGATGATCGCGATCGCGTCCGAAGGCAGATTCGAGCGAAGCGAGAATCTGATCGCGCAGCGAGCCGCAAGGCGAGCCGGAGCGATGCCAGCGATCGCACGCGTAGTTGTGGGGGGCGGAGCGCTCTAGCGCTCCGCC